>JADWMG010000170.1 GCA_015767405.1 Actinomycetota bacterium | reverse complement strand
GGAGTTGGATCTCAGTCGCGCGGCCGCATGAACCAGGGACCGGTCATGCCCAACTCGACCATCGTGCTCCCCATCTGCTTGCGATATCCGGCCATCTTTTCGAGATAGTCCTTGTCGAGCCGACGGCGGAATAGATCGGCCGAGAAGAGTTTCGCCCAATCCGCCAGGGGTCTGATCCCTTCAGCTGATTCGGGATCAGTCTGGGACCATTTGAATACGTTGTCTTCGCACGCGAAGAGATTCATACGCTCTCAATTGTCGGGTGTCGGGTACTCGCCCCATCTCCACATCGGATGATTGATGTGACCGACGGTGCTATCCGGCGAAACTTCGAGGATCTCCTCATCCCGATAACGGACACGGATTGGTTCGGCCGTTGCCAGATCGAGTGCGTCGACGACAACTTCCTTGCCGGGAAACAGCCACCGAATCGCATTGACTTCCAGCCCACACTGTCCGAACCACTTTGACTCCCCATCGATCGAGACTCGGTAGTGGGTCGGTGTGCTGTTGAGCGGCGCCCAAGACCCCACTTGGTCGGTGCCCGGCGACATCCAACAGCCCACCCCGACTTCAGCAGCCGCGTTGACTGCCACCCGTGCTTCTTCAGTGCTGATACCGAACTCGACCGCGAGGTCCGTGTAGTGAGGAGCCCACCCATGATCGACGAGGTGCTGGAGCACCGTGGTGTACGTGCGTTGCGTGAGTGATTGTTCCATCCTCTGCCCTCCGACGACGTCTACTCAGTCGAGTGAACACTACTCGCTGCCCGTGGTCGCCCGTCTGGGTGCCGAGATCAGTCGCTTCGACTGATAGGAACTCCTCCGTGACCATCTATTTCGAGGACTTCGTAGTCGGCCACGTGTTCGAATTCGGCGACGTTGTGATGACCGAGGAAGAGATCATCGAGTTCGCCACCCGCTATGACCAATCAGGATGGCATTGTCGTGATGAGCATGAGTGGCGTCGAGATGTACGGCCGGCGACCAAGCACGTCAGCCCGTGACTGATTCCGCGAGGCGGTTGATAGTTGGGCGCAGGATCATGGTGTAGGTGTCTGCGATCGCCACTTCACGGTGCCCCTTCTGGGCCTCCAGGCGGGCTGGATCGGTGACCACAGCCATGAAGGCGGCCTTGCTGGGGAACTCGTTGAATCGAAATTGATCCCATGAGCGCCCATCGCCGAGAATTGTGCCTTCCACGGCGAACCATCCGTTGATCCGTACACCGTGAGGCACTGCAACGGCTGCGGCCGCGGTCTGGTACGCCACCATCTCGTCAGGCGTTACGTCCGCGGCAGACACGTCGTCGTACTTCAACACGTGCAACACCACGACCGGTCCGTCTTCTGCTGTAGGCGGGTGCGCGACGTCGGCCCAATCGACCGGCTCGCCTTGCGGTGCGGGAAACGGCAAGCAGCCGCTGACGATCGTGGTCTCCATGCCCGCGTCCTTGTGGGCGTGCTTCTCCTGGAAGTCGGGGCGGGCTTGCATCTCGATGAACGACCGGCGGCTGGCGTACTTGACGATCGCAACGCGATCCCAGATCGGGCTATCGCCCAGCAGTTGCTGCTCGACGTCGGCGGCAAACACGATCTCGGCGCCGATGGCAGCGAGCACATCGATTGGTGCGTAGATGTCATCGGCTTCCCGTCCGCTGATCGTGCTCTCGCGGCCATCGGCGTAGTCGGCCACATTGCGGTACTTCATGAGGTTGACCATCCAGATCGGGCCGTCGTCCTCCGGCGGCGTTGTAGCCAGTTGCAGGCCATATGCCCGGTCGACCTGGCCGTAGCGGGATGCATCGCTGCTCACGAGGCGCTCTCTTTCAGAAGTTGCATCATTTCTCTGGCCACCATCGGCCCGGCGTTCTGGTTCTGACCGGTGACCAGATTGCCATCGACCACCCAATGGTTGGCGAAGGGGTCGCGGAACCGTGTCTCGCTCTCGAACTCGGCGCCGGCTCCACGCAATTCCCGTTCGGGATGCTGCGGGGTGGCCTCGATTCCGAGCTCCTTCACCTGCTTGTCGGTGACGGCCGAAATCTTGCGATCCTTCACCAGCGGTTCACCGTCGTCGGTCTTCGCGTTGAGGAGGCCGAGCGGGCCGTGGCATACACCACCAATGATCTTGCCCTGCGCATTGGCCTCCGTCATCTTGGCCGCCAGAGGCTCCGAATATCCGAAGTCGAACGCCGCTCCCCAACCGCCTGCGAGGAACACGATGTCGTAATCAGCCATATCGAGGTCACCGACGGCAAGTGAGTCGGTGACCTTCTCCTTGAACTCGTCATCGGCGAGGAAGCGATCGTCGTCGGCACTGCGAATGACCGGCTTGATCGACTGCGGGTCGACCGGGATCACGCCACCTAGCGGGCTGGCCACGTCGACGTTCATACCCGCATCGAGAAACGCGTAGTACGGCACCGTCATCTCGCTTGCGAACACTCCGGTCGGCTTGCCGATGTCCATCACCGCCGTATTGGTGGCGACAACGAGAGCACGTTTACCGGCGAGATCGAACTCAACAGCATCCGGATCGTCGGGGTGTATACCAATCTTCTGCACGAGCTTGCGGAGCAGTCGTGCGGGCGGGGGCGGAGTCTTGGCCACGGGGCCTCCAGTTGGTTGACGTGACGCGTAGGGCCACGGGTTATTGCGTTCGGGCACCGCTCGTACGCGTTCATCGGCGAGCACTACGCGGAGATGATTGAAGACGTCAGAGGCCGAGGTGTCGCACCAGCGATTGACGGCCTCGATCGGGTCATTGTCGAGGTCGTACAACTCCCACTGATCGGGCAGTGGCTCGGTGCGATACTCCTCACCAGCCGGGCCGTTGGCAGCAAGGTGACGCACGCACGGCTCGGTCCAAGTCGCGGGGTCGTCGAACGTGCGAACGAGCTTCCACAATGTCCCGTCGACCCTGTGAACGACTCCCTCAAAGTTGGCCGCAACATGGGCCGGCAGCTTGATCCGAAGCGGTGCAGGGGGTTTCTCGGTTCGACCGAACCGCCGAGCTACACCTGACGCACCCGAATCACCTTCCATCATGTGGTCCCGAGTCATCAGGTACACCGGTCGGTCACGATCGGCAGATGCCGGGTCTTCGACGACCGGCATCAGATTCGATCCGGGCAGAGGATGCACCTCGGAGAACGACTCCCGCAGTACGTCGGCGATCGCTTCATCGATGCCGGCCGCGGCAAGCAAGGTCGGCACGATGTCAACGTGCGAAGTCGGGGCGCCATCGACGACCGCTCCGGACGTTGCATTCGAACCGACCCTGGCAATCGAGAACGGCACACGAGTCGCCTCGTCATACAGCGTGAACCACTTCTGATGAAGGCCTCCGTGCGCACCAAGCAAGTCGCCATGATCAGAGGTACGCACGATCACCGCGTTCTGTGATCCGCTCCCAGCTCCCTCACCGGTGACCGCCCGACGCACCTGATCGATCGGGGCGTCCACCTCGGCGTGCAGACGGTAGTAGAGGTCGCGATAGCGCTGCGCTGCCCTGCTGTATATGCGGGCAACCGCGGCAGCGGGTCCGTACGCGGATGGGTAGGAGGCGCGGTAGGCCACTTGCGCGGCGGGCTTGCTCGCCAGGTCTTCATCGTCGGTCGGTGACGGCGCAATCGGCGGCGGGTCGAGAGGTGACGGCCACGAGATCGGGCTGCCTCGCCGAGCCCATGCGGGGAACAGCACAATGTCGTGCGGGTTGACGAAGCTGGCGACAAGTAGGAACGGCCTGAGTGCCTCAGCATCTCCGGCCTGACGGCGGGCGTACCGTTCTTCGAGCCACGCCACCACTCGCGCCGCGATCAGCGGGTCGCGGCGTACGCCGCTGTTGGCCAGTCCGGCACCGTGCGGTTCGGGGCCGATCCAGCCTGAGAACCCGAACGCATCGAGCGGGTCAGCGGCTCGGTACGCCTCCACCGCGGCGTGGTCGACCAATCCGTCGTCGTTGTTGGTGGCGAGTGACTTACCCGTCTGGTCATCGATCAGATCGGCGTGCGAGATATGCCACTTTCCGTCGTAGTGGGTGTCGTAACCGGCCGCGCGGAACCAGTGGCCGAGGGTTGGGACCTCGCCCTCCGGAAGCCATCGCAGACGAGAGTCGTCGGCCATCTTGCCCAGTCCATCGGTCTGAGTGACACCATGCACATCGGGATACTGACCTGTGAAGATCGTCGGTCGGCTGGGCACACAGGCGAGCGAGCCGGTGTAGTGCCGCCGGAAGTTGACTGCGTGTTCGTCGAACCATCCAGCGCCGGTCAGCATCTTGCGTCGCCAGGTCGTGACCTCGTCGGTTTCATAGGGCGGGGCGGCGCGCTCCTCGTCAGTCATGATGATGACCACGTCCGGGCGACTGTTCTGGCTGGTCATTCTGCGTTCGCTTTCAGATAAGCACTGAGTCCGGCGAGCATCTCGTCGGAGGACTGGCCAAGTTTGCGGCCGACCGCTTTAGCGATGGCCTTTTGTGGCGGACGTGGACCTGCCTCGATCTCGGTAGTGAGCCACACCATCGTGGCATCGCCCGAGGCGCCGAGCCGCCAAGTGTTGGTAACCGACTTGATTACCGGCGGCAACCCGGTGATCTCGTACGAATACGCCACGGCCGGCTCCCACGATGTCACCGTCTCGACGATTGTGGTCCGGCCCGTCTGGATGCGTCGCGCCATGCCGATGCCCTCGGTCCGTTCGTTCAACAAACACGCGTGGTCGACAAACCCTGCCCACGTGCTGATCGACGCGAAGTCAGAGAGCACCTCCCACACCACCTCGAGCGGTGCATCGATCAAAGCGGTTCGTTGAATCGTGGTCATCGTGTTACTCGGCTCCGTGCGGCGGGCATCCAGTTGGGGCAGTCGGGTGTGGTCATGCTAACTGATGCGAGTTCCACTATCAATACTTATTTGCGAGTGCTACTCTCACTACCGAGCCTAGAAGTTCAATCGCACGATCTGATCCGAAGGAGGTACCGCTTGCCAGTCGCAACCAAACCGGTTATCGATGGTCGTCGGGCTCGCAGGGAACGCGGGCGACTTGCCGTTACCGACGCGATGATCGACCTCGTGTTCGAGGGGAACATCCCGCCGACCTCCGAGCAAATCGCCGAACGAGCCGGCGTGTCCGTGGCGTCCATATTCCGCTACTTCGACACCCTCGACGACCTCCGCCGCGCAACGACTGACGTCTACTTCGAGCGTTTCGCCCACGTCTTCGAGATCCCCGAGATCGGCAAAGGCGTTCTGGCGACGCGCATCGACACGTTCGTCTCGTCACGGGTGACGATGCACGAGGCGACGGAACCAATGGCACGCCTCGTCCGATCGCGCGCGCTCGACAACAGCGATATCGGTACAACACTCCAGGGGGTTCGA
>JADWMG010000169.1 GCA_015767405.1 Actinomycetota bacterium | reverse complement strand
GCGATTGACCGGGCACGCGTTTTCCATCCGCCCGTGAGCGTGGCGAGGGCGCGTGCCGCTGGGTCATTGTGTGCACTCCAGAGCGCGATCGATGGATGGTGCCCCAGGAAATCAACAGCCGCGCGTGCTTGCCGAACCGCTTGGGAACGCACTGAGCGAGCATGTCCCCACTGGAGCGGAAAGTCCTGTAGCAGAAGGATGCCCGACTGGTCGGCGGCGTCGTAGGTCTCGCGGTTCGCGATGTGGCCGTGAACGCGGAGTGCATCGAGCCCGAGTTGAGTGGCGTCATTGACATCACGACGAATCTGTTCTGGTGAGGCGTTTGCAAGTCCCTGAGCTGTCGGCATCAAGTTGGCGCCTTTGAGGAACAGTTTCTCGCCATTAACCGAGCAGACCCAGTTGTCCCAGACGATCTGACGCAGACCTGTTCGACGTTGACGCCGGTCGCTGACTTCGTCGTCGATAAGAACCTCGACAGCGATCTCAGCCATCGGTTGATCACCGAGCGCTCGCGGCCACCATAGAGCAGGATCGACGATGTCGATATTCCACTCCAGCTCGTTCTGGCCCTCGGCGATGACCTGTTCTTGTTCGTCGGTCGGGACACCGTCGATCAGTGTGCGAACTTTGACCGGAAGCTGCTGATCGCTGTCGAGCCGTGCCGAGATACGCAGGTGGGCGCGGCGGGAATCGGCATCTCGACACAACACGCGTAGCCGGTCGATCCGCACGGGACCGGTGTCGTAGACGTGAACTGGCCGCCACAACCCACCCGGGTTCCAGCCGGCCTGAATGTCGGTCGATTGCTGGAGTACACCGGTGATGTTGCTCCGCCCGTGTGTGCCGGCTTGGGGGGCACAGGTCACCTCAACGGCAAGGACATGCTCGTCACCGAGCTTCGAGAGGGCTGTGATGTCGAAGCTGTGAGGGAAGAAGTAGCCCTCGGAGTCGCCTAGGTACGCACCGTCCAGCCAGATATCGGCCTGGTAGAAGATGCCGTCGAGCGTGACCCAGCGTCGGCGGCCTTCATCAGGCGCCGCCCGGTTGAAGCTGTGGCGATACATGATCGGCCCGTCGCTCGTAGCGAACTTGGGATGGCTGCGCCAGTGACCAGGCACGTTCATCAATTCCCAGCCGGCTTCGTCAGTCGCCAGGCCGATTCCGTGTCGACGTATATCGTCGTCGGCCTCCATCGCGAGCCAGTCGCCGGCAAGTTCCATTGGCCGCGAGCGTATCCACGTGGGTCGTCGGCATCCAGCACTGGCCCGCGTGCCGGCGTTGACGGCTGAAGGAGTAGGTTCGGTCCATGTCTGAAACAGCATCGGATCGAGCAGCGACCATGGGGGAGCTGAAAGCTTCCGGATGGATATCGCGGCCCGTCAAACAAGAGGTTCGCGAACACGCGATCGAAAAGGTCGCGGCTGGTGAACCACTCTTCGCCGGTGTGGCCGGGTACGAGAACACGGTGATGCCCCAGCTGGAGAATGCTCTACTTGCGGGTCACGACGTGATCTTTCTCGGTGAACGCGGCCAGGCAAAAACCCGCATGATTCGCTCGCTGACGAACCTTCTCGACGAGTGGATGCCGATCATTGCAGGCAGTGAAATCAACGACGATCCCTATGCGCCGGTATCGAAGCACGCTCGCGACCTCGTCGAGGAACTCGGCGATGATACGCCGATCTCATGGGTCCATCGCAGCAACCGGTACGGGGAGAAGTTGGCAACTCCTGACACGTCGATTGCCGACCTGATCGGCGAAGTTGATCCGATCAAGGTTGCCGAGGGCCGCTACCTCTCCGACGAACTGACTCTCCACTACGGAATGGTGCCGCGCACAAACCGTGGGATCTTTGCGATGAACGAGCTTCCCGACCTCGCCGAACGAATCCAAGTCGGTCTGTTGAACGTGCTCGAAGAACGCGATGTTCAGATTCGTGGCTACAAGATCCGGCTGCCTCTCGACGTCATGTTGATGGCTTCGGCAAACCCTGAGGACTACACCAACCGGGGCCGCATTATTACGCCCCTGAAAGACCGTTTCGGCAGCCAGATCCGAACCCACTACCCGCTCGACGTCCAGACCGAGGTCGAGATAATGCTCCAGGAGGCGGTCCCGCTGGATGTCACTACCTCCGCCGGACGGATCACCGTAGACGTGCCCGACTATCTCTGTGACGTCGTCGCAACGTTCAGCCATCTTGCTCGCTCCAGTAACCACGTGAATCAACGCAGTGGCGTGAGCGTTCGGCTCAGTGTCGCCAACTATGAAGCGCTCGCAGCCAATGCACTTCGTCGTGGTTTGCGGTCTGGTGAGCAAAACGTGGTCGCCCGCGTCGACGACCTCGAGGCACTCGCGGCCAGCTCGATGGGCAAGATCGAGATCGAGTCACTCGAGGAAGGTCGCGAGGGCGCGATCATGGAGAACCTCATCAAGGGAGCGGTTCTGACTGTCTTCAAAGACACGGTCCCGCCCGAACAGACCAGAGCCGTAGTCGACGCGTTCGAAGACGGCGCCGTGGCCCACGCCGGAGAAGGTGTGACGAGTGAGGAACTTGCCCACCTGGTGGATGAAGTAGATGCGCTGAGGGCTCCGGTTGCGGTATTGACAGGCGGCGTCGAATCACCCGCAGCGGTTGGAGCGGCTGTCGAGTTCGTGCTTGAAGGGCTTCATCTGAGCAAGCGCCTCAACAAAGACGCGAGCGGCCCGAGCGCTACGTATCGCGGACGTACCTGACGTCAGCTCAGCGCACACCTCAACTCGGGGGAGCCAGATACGCGTCCGAGGCTGATGTCAGCGCGCGGTCTTGGTCGAGCAGGCCGAATGGGGAGTCTGCTCCGCTGATCGCCGGATCGAGGAAACAGACCTGGATGTCAATGCCGTCGTCGAGCGCTTCGTCGACCGCGCTGACGAACGGTGCAATCGACCTCTCGGCCTGCTCGACGTCTACCCCAATCGCGGCCCTGGCGTCATCGTCATCGTCTTGGTCGTCGGGGGCGAACAGAGTGACCGTGAGCGGCTTGCTATCGAGCTGTTCCGCGACTTCTCGGATCGTGCTACCCCATCGATCAGAGGTACTCAGACACAGCCCGACAAGATCTGTGAGACCCACGTACTTCTCGGCAAGATCACCATTCGAGTCTTCAGCGACGTCGATCGAGGCGACAACGGGTGGACCGCCGCCGAGAATGCTCCACGTATCGCGCCACGGCTGTAGTGGAGCGCTCGGCGGCATGGCCGCGAACGGAACCCAGCCATGAACGCGGTCCCCGAATTGATCCGCAGCGTGTTCCACCCAGCGCGGCCACCACGTGGTGAAGGCCTCGTCGTCGCCGAAGCCGCCCTCGTTGTCGAACCAGCGCGGAATTGAATGATCATGCAACGTCGCCCACGTACGCAGCCCGATGGCCTCCGCTGCCGTGATCAGATGTTCGAACCACTCGGTCCAGTTGGGATCCAGGCGTCCCGGCCGTGGTTGTAGCCGGGCCCAGTCGAGGGTGATACGGACATCGGTGATCCCGACTTCTTGCAGCCGTGCGAGGTCATCGGGCCATCGTCGGTAGAAGCCGATTCCAGCGGTTGGGCCGAGATCGGATGTATCGGCATATCCGAGTGTTGTGGCGGTAGTCAGCGCGGCGCCGCGAAGGAATGACATGGTGGCTGGTGTGTGGCCCGATCAGACGAAGGGTGTTCGTCCCCACGCGTGTGGCGCATCGGAGCCAACCGGTTGAGGCACTCCGGACAGTTCGACGACATCAACCGGGCCAGGGAAGCCGCGTAGTTCCACTTCACCGAACGGGGTCGCCGTGACTCCGTCAGGAAGCCGGTCGAGTTGCATCGTTGGCATCAGCACCTCGAACCCACGAGCGCGGTCACACAGCCGCGACGCCATGTTCACCGCGGAGCCGATGTAGTCATCGCCCTCGAAGAGGAGCGCATGGCCAGTAGCGAGGCCGGCGCGAACGGTGAGCGGTGCGCAGACGTCGGCTGCTCGGTGCTTGAGGTCGGTTATGAACTCAATCGCTTCGCCCTGTTCCACGGCCACGATCATGCAGCCGTCGCCGAGCCACTTGGCGATTCGCACACCACGATCGGAAGCGACCATGCGAACGATGCCGCGAAACGTGCTGAGCACGCGGCCAGCGGCATCGTCGCCGAACGCAGCTGTGTAGTTCGTGAATCCGGACAAGTCGACGAATACGAACGTGCGGGGGACACGCATGATGGCGATGATATCCGACCACACACTTCGAATGCGTCTATAAGTTGCGCACTATGTGCGCAAACAGATCACGCGTTCGATGAGTCGCGGGCTAAGTTCCCGACATGGCGTCGCAGTTCACCTATTCGCGTTGGGATGGCACTCAGACCGGATTTGAGTTCGACGCGGATGCTGCCTTCGACGAACTGACCGACGAACTGCTGTATCACGGCGACGTCAATGCGGCACTGCGGCGGATGATGCAGGATGGCCTGACAGACCAGAACGGCGAGCAACTTCAAGGGCTGCGCGAGCTTCTCGAGCAGCTTCGTGAGCAGCGCCAGGAACGACTCGAGAATTCTGACCTCGGCGGGGTTTACGACGAGATCAAGGCCGCGCTCGACGACATCATCGACGAAGAGCGCCACGCGGTCGACAATGCACGCCGCGATGCGATGAATTCGGGAGACGAGCGACGCGCCGAGAATGCTCAGGCGGCAGCGGACGAACGCAATCTCCGGCTTGATTTGATGCCCGATGATCTCGCGGGCAAAGTGCGTGAGCTCGAGAGCTACAACTTCGAGTCGAAGGATGCAAAGCTGCGCTTCGATCAGTTGATGGACAAGCTGCGCGAGCAGTTGATGCAGCAGGCCGTCGACCAGATGAGCGGCGCGATGGAGGGCATGACTCCCGACGATCTAGCGCGGATGAAAGACATGATGGCGGCGCTCAACGAGATGCTCGAGAAGCATCAGCGCGGCGAAGACCCTGAGTTCGAACAGTTCATGGAGGAATACGGAGACTTCTTTCCGGAGAATCCTGAAACCGTCGAGGAGCTACTCGAACAGATGGCCAAACGAATGGCGGCCATGCAGGCGATGATGAATTCGATGACGCCCGAGCAACAGGCACAGCTTCAACAGCTCTCCGATCAACTCCTCGACGACATGGACATGCAGTGGCAGATGCAGCAGCTGTCCGGAAATCTCCAGAAGATGTTCCCGCAGATGAACTGGCAGGAGAGTTACGACTTCGAAGGCCAGGACCCGATGGGATTCGGGCAGGCAATGCAGGCAATGCAGGACATGGGCGACCTCGACCAGCTGGGCTTGATCGAGCAGAAAGAGGGTCGTCTAGAACTCACGCCAAGAGGGTTGCGCAAGATTGGTTCGAACGCGCTGCGTGAACTCTTTTCAAAGCTCGCCAGGGACAAGATCGGCCAACACGAAACCAGCAATCAGGGCCAGGGACACGAGCGCACTTACGACACCAAACCGTATGAGTACGGCGATCCGTTTCAGCTGGATCTGAACCGCACGCTGCGCAACGCTCTGAGCCGACGCAGTGGTGAAGGGGTCGGTGGTACACCGATCGACCTCCACCCAGACGACTTCGAGATCGAGCGAACTGAGCATCTGACGCGTTCGTCGACAGTGCTGATGCTCGATCTGTCGATGTCGATGCCGATGCGCGACAACTTCCTGCCGGCCAAGAAAGTCGCGATGGCACCCGGAGGTGTCATGGGACTACGTGTACGGCACCAACATGCACCACGGACTCACGCTGGCCAGGCAGCTGCTTTCACGGGAGTCTGGGACCAAACAGATCATCATGATCACCGACGGTGAACCAACGGCGCACATCACACCTGATGGTCACCCGTTCTTCAATTACCCGCCAGTCCGTGAAACGGTGGAGGCGACGCTGCGTGAGGTTCTGCGGTGTACAAAAGATCAGATTCGGATCAATACATTCGGCCTGGGAGCTGATGGTTCGCTGCGTGCATTCATAGAACAGATGACACAGATAAACCGCGGCCGGGCGTTCTTCACGACCCCTGAGAACCTCGGCGACTACGTGTTGGTCGACTTCATGGAGGGCAAGCGCACCCTTGCCCGAAACGCACGCCGCGCGAGCTGATTCGCGCGCTCAGCGCGAAATTGATGATCCGCCCTTGCGAAACCGTCCTGTGCTATGGCAGAATGACGTCACTGTAATTACAGCGCTGTCGACACTCCGTTGGGGAAGCGGGTGATTGCGTCCGACTCGAAGAAATACGGGGCCTGCCAGGAGGACCCATTCCATGCAATTCATTACAACATCGAGCATTACCGTCAGCGCCATACCGGTCGAACCAGACCCAGACTGGCATGACCATGCCAACTGTCTTGGCGTCGACCCAGACCTGTTCTTTCCCGAACGCGGAGCTTCCACACGCGAAGCAAAGGAAGTTTGCCGTGGCTGCGAAGTGCGCCACGACTGCCTCGAGTTCGCTCTGCAGAATGGCGAGAAGTTCGGAATCTGGGGTGGCCTCTCCGAACGTGAGCGCAGGCGTATCCGCCGTCAGCGGGCTCAAGTGGCTCGCAGCACCATTGGTGCCTGAGTGAGGTAACCTCACGCCATGACATTCGG
>JADWMG010000168.1 GCA_015767405.1 Actinomycetota bacterium | reverse complement strand
AATTGTTGTCGGAGACCAAAGGCCCGATACCAACGGATGGGGCCAGGTCATCGAGCTCGGTCGAGGGTCGGGGATCGAGGGGGCGACACTGGATCTTCTAGCTCCCGACTGTGATGAGGTCAGCGAGATCATCTTCACGTCCGGAACCACCGGCCAGCCGAAGGGTGTGCTCCATACCATCAACACTTTGGCCGCTGGGGTACTGGCGATACTCCCGAACTTCATCAACGGTTTTCGCTGACCTGATCGAAGCCAAAGGCATCACTGCCTCGGCGGGGGCGGCGCCGTTCCTTGCCGACCTGCTCGGGATGCCCGGCCTCGATGATCGAGACCTCTCGTCGTTCGCAACGTTCGGCTGTTTTGGCTCAGCCATTCCGCTGCCGCTGCTCGAGGACGCCGCCGAACGACTTCCATGTTCGGTAATGCCCGGCTGGGGTATGAGCGAAATTAGCCTGATGACCACCACAACGCTGACGGACTCGATGGACAAAGTGTCGGGAACCGACGGCGCGCCACTGAAGGGCAACGAGATTCGGGTGGTGAACGAGAATGGTGCAAATGTGGCCCCAGGTGTCGTCGGCGACCTTCAGGTTCGCGGAGTGTTCGAATTCGTCGGCTATCTACAAGGCCGAACGTTCACGGAGCAGTTCTACACCGACGACGGGTGGTTCGAAACCGGCGACCGGGCAATGCTCGATGCTGACGGCTACGTCCGGATCGCGGGTCGTACCAAAGACCTCGTAATCCGTGGCGGCGAGAACGTGCCAGTGAAAGAAGTCGAAGACGCGCTGCTCCGTCACGCCGCTGTCGCAGGAGTTGCTGTGGTGGCCAAGCCCGACGATCGGCTCGGAGAAGTCGGTTGCGCCTTCGTAGTCCCCGTTGATGGGGCCGAGCCCCCGACGCTGAGCGACCTTTCAGCGCATCTCGAAAAGCACGGAATGACACCACAGTACTGGCCAGAAGACCTCCGGCTCGTCGAAGAGTTCCCGATGACCGCATCCGGCAAGGTGCAAAAGTTCCGTCTACGAGAGACACTCACTTCATGAGCGACATTCCAACGACCGTTGGCGAAACGGCTCCGAACGACGCTGACCTCGCAGTGACGGAATTTCTCGATCACGACGACGACTCCGTCAAAGGGTTCGCTGAGGAGGTGACCAGCGCGATGGGCGACGACATCAGCAAGGCCGTCGCCCTGTTCACCGAGGTGCGCGACCGTATTTGGTACGACCCGTATCAAATCTCCTCAGATCCTGCCGACCACCGAGCCTCCGCGATTCTGGCCGGCAGCCAGGCCTGGTGCGTTCCAAAGTCCGTACTCCTGTCCTCGGCATGTCGAGCCGCTGGAATCCCCGCTCGTCTCGGATTCTCCGACGTCCGCAACCATCTACAATCGCCGGCTCTGGCCAAGAAGATGGGGACCGACCTCTTCTACTGGCACGGCTACTCCGTGCTGTGGCTCGACGGCGAGTGGCGCAAGGCGTCACCAGCATTCAACACCGAACTGTGCGAACGCTTTGGGACCGAGGCGCTCGACTTCGACGGCCGTTCGGACGCGCTCCTGCATGCGCACGACGGCGACGGCAATCAATACATGGAATACGTCAACGAGCGAGGCATCTACAACGACCTTCCGCTCGTCGAGATCTTGGAGTCGTTTGCGGAGCTTTACGGTTCCGATCTCGTTGACTCCACAGACGATTGACGCCCGACGACCGGTAGTTCAGATCAGCTCGGTCACACGGCAGTCACGAGGCGGATCGCATCTATCATCGTTCGACCTGCGCAGCCTCGATTATCAACAACATGGCATCGTTATCCACCTGATCGCCCGGCGCCACCCGAACTTCCGTGACGACTCCATCGAACGGCGCGCTCACATGATGCTCCATCTTCATTGCTTCGAGCACAACGAGGATCTGCCGGGCTTCCACGACATCTCCGACCGCACACCGGACGTCGAGCACCTCACCTGGCATCGGCGCTGTAAGGCCACCGGTGACATCGCCGCCGCCAGGCGGCACAAACCGAGGGACCACATCGAAGCTCAGCGTGCCGCGTGTGACCTGCACATGAACCCGGTTGGCATCAAGCGTGATCGCTGCATCTCGTCTATGGCCATCGATCTCGACGTCGATCCCGTCTGGGCGCCAGTCATGGATCCGGGCCAGCCCCTTCGACACTGCTTCGACACTCTCGCTGTCCTTGCCATCGCTTTCATCGGCAGCGGCACCCGCACCGCGGTACATCACGACTGAGCCATCACGTTGCACTTGGTATTCGACACGCACTTCAATCTCGCCCAAATTGAGCGTTACCGACTGAGGCGGCATCGGACCATTTCGCCAACCAGTTGGCAGGCTTCCGAGTGTTGCGGCCTCGACTCGATTCCGGCCCTGCAT
Organism: Actinomycetota bacterium; assembly: GCA_015767405.1. GTDB lineage: Bacteria > Actinomycetota > Acidimicrobiia > Acidimicrobiales > Ilumatobacteraceae > Sva-07. Next base: position 3,295 of record JADWMG010000168.1, on the reverse strand, counting down.
CCAGAGCGCAACAGCGGCTGCGGCGCGGTACACCTCGGATTCGTCGACACTGAGGGACCGATCGGGACTGACCCGCTCGATGAAGTCGGTGGTCGTCTCGCCGGCCAGGAACTGCTCGTGTCGCAGCGTCGCCGCGAGAAATGCCCGGTTGGTAATCACACCACCGAGATGTAGGCGCTCCAATGCCAGGGCGAGTCGACCGGCAGCCTCCGCGCGGGTCGGCGCATGGGCAACGACCTTGGCGAGCATCGGGTCGAAGTCGACACCGACGACCGAGCCTGCTTCGACACCGGAATCCCAGCGCACAGCCGGATCGTCCGGTTCGACGTAGGCAACAAGTCGCCCCGCATCGGGTAGAAATCCTGACGCGGGGTCTTCGGCGTACAGACGAGCCTCGATGGCGTGGCCAGAGAACCTTATGGCGCTCTGCTCATATCCAAGTGGCTCGCCGGCAGCAACACGCAACTGCTCTCGCACGAGGTCGATACCGGTGACCTCCTCGGTCACCGGGTGCTCGACCTGTAGACGCGTGTTGACCTCGAGGAAGAAGAACTCGCCAGTGGCTTCGTCGAGTAGAAACTCGACCGTTCCGGCCGAACGGTAGCCAAGCTTGCGGGCAAGGCTCAACGCCGCATCGCCCATCTTGGTTCGGAGGGCCGCGTCGACGACTGGCGACGGGCTCTCCTCGATGACCTTCTGGTGACGACGCTGAATCGAGCATTCCCGCTCGCCGAGATGAACAAGCGCGCCGTGGTCATCACCGAGAATCTGGATCTCGATGTGCCGGGCACGAGCGACATAGCGTTCGAGAAACACCCGGTCGTCACCGAACGCGTTCTTGGCCTCGCGTTGAGCTGCAGCAACCGACTCGTCCAGGTCGTCCATCGATTCGACGACTCGCATCCCCTTGCCACCGCCACCAGCGGCGGCCTTCACCAAAAGCGGGAACCCGACGTCGACAGCTCCAGACGCATCGTCCGACGCAGGCAGCGTGGGAACACCGGCGTCGATCGCCATCCGCTTGGCTGCAAGCTTGTCGCCCATTTGTTCGATGACCTCCGATGTCGGGCCGACCCAGACAATGCCAGCCTCGATCACGTCGCTGGCAAACCCGGCATTTTCGGAGAGGAACCCGTAACCGGGGTGGACGGCATCGGCGCCGGCAGCCTTGGCCGCGGCGATCACTGCGTCACCATCGAGATAGCCGCCGTCAGCGAGCCGGATCGACTCATCGGCGTCGCTGACGAACGGTGCGCCGGCATCGGCATCGACATAGACAGCGATGCAGCGCATCCCCATGGAGCGAGCCGTTCGAAACACGCGACGTGCGATCTCGCCGCGGTTCGCAACTAGTACAGAAGTGATCGGGGTGCTCACAGTCGAAACACTCCGTAGCCGTCGGCACCCTCAATCGGACGGTTGCGGACCGCAGACAAACACAGACCGAGCACGGTGCGGGTGTCACGCGGGTCGATGATTCCGTCATCGCTGATTGCTCCCGTAGCGACGAGCGCAAGGGAGCCCTTCTCCTGAGCATCCTCGACCATCTCTACGATCGCCGCATCCTCCGCCTCGTCGAAGTCGAGCCCCTTGCGAGCGGCCTGACCTCGGCGGACAATCGACATCACGCCCGCAATCTGCTTGGGTCCCATGACCGCGATCTTGGCGGTAGGCCAGATGAAAGTGAACCGGTTGCCAAAAGCTCTGCCCGACATGCCATATGTGCCCGCGCCATAGCTCGACCCGATGATCACCGTGAGGTGGGGCACCGTGGAGTTCGTGACGGCGTTAATCATCTGCGAGCCCTTCTTCACGATGCCGTCAGCCTCGAAGTCCTTGCCGACCATGTATCCCGTGACGTTCTGGAGGAAGACGAGCGGCACATCGATCTGGTTGCAGAGTTGGATGAAATGGGCTGCCTTCTGAGACGAATCGGGGTAGATGACTCCGTTGTTTCCGAGGATGCCGACCGGGTAGCCGTGAATCGACGCCCAACCGCAGATCATCGTCGGCCCCCAACGAGGTTTGAACTCCTCGAACCGCGACCCGTCGACGGTGCGAGCGATCACATCGCGAACATCGACCGGTTGGCGCAGATCGCGGCTGACGAGCCCGAGCAACTCCTCGGGGTCGTGGACCGGATCCTCGATGACGGATGCGGGCTCCGGACCTGGCTTGCGCACGTTGAGGTGTGAAACAACCTCGCGGCACATGCGAAGCGCGTCCATCTCATCCTCGGCGAAATAGTCGCCGAGGCCCGACACATCGGCGTGCAACGCAGCACCACCGAGAGTCTCAGAGTCGCTCTCCTCGCCCGTGGCCATCTTCACCAACGGTGGGCCGGCCAAGAAGATCTTCGACTGCTCCTTGACCACGATCACGTAGTCGGAAAGGCCCGGCTGGTATGCGCCTCCGGCGGTGGAGGAACCAAATACGACACAAACGGACGGAATCCCCATTTGTGAGAGTTCGATCATCTCGTAGAACGGACGGCCGCTCTCTGCGAAGTGCGTTGTCTGCGTGATCGGGCCTTCGTTGCCCGCCCCTCCCATACGCAGGTCGGCGCCAGCAGACTCGACGAAACTGACGTAAGGCATCCGGTTGTCGCGGGCGATCTCGATTGCCCGCGACCACTTCTTGGCGGCATACGGTGTGAGCGCGCCACCCAACACCGAGGGGTCGTTCCCCATGATCACGCACTCGGTATCCGCGATCACCCCAATGCCGATCACCATCCCGCCGCCGATGTTGTAGTCGGATCCGTAGCCAGCAAGCGCGCTGATCTCGAGGAACGGGCTGTCAGGATCGAGCACGTTGGCGATACGTTCGCGAATCGGCAGCTTGCCGCGCGATCGCATGCGCTCGATCGAAGCGGGGCCGCCCCCGGCCTCGGCCTCGGCGTGGAGCCCGTCGATTACACCAATCTGCTCGAGAATGTCGTCGCGGTTCTGCCGGAACTGATCGCCGCGCGAGTCGACGGTCGACTGCAGAGGTGGAGCAAGCAGCGGTGTGCTCACGCGGGCACGTTTCGGTCAATCGAGCGCAGAGTGGGGTAGGTCATGGTCATCTCCTGAACGATATGGCTCCTATCGGAACATACTGAATGAGGCAATGACGATCGGAATCCAAGGAGTGCAGATGAATGAACGACCACCACTTCGTGTCGGCGTGATCGGTGCCGGGATGGCTGGCATCATGGCAGTGATCAAGTTGCGTGAGGCAGGCATCGCTGATGTGACCTGCTACGAGAAGGCCGACAGCGTTGGGGGAACATGGCGTGAGAACACCTATCCCG
>JADWMG010000167.1 GCA_015767405.1 Actinomycetota bacterium | reverse complement strand
TCGAACTCGCGGCACGGGGTTGCCACATCGCGCTCAGCGATGTCGACGAAACCGGCATGGCCGAGACCGTCACAATGGCCGAGCAGGTTGGCTCCGTGAAGATCAGCACTCGGATTGTCGATGTCGCCGATCGAGACGCTGTCGAAGCCTGGGCAGCCACTGTCGTCGAAGAGCACGGCAAGGTCAACATGATCTTCAACAACGCCGGAGTCGCCTTGGGGGCCAACGTTTCGTCGATGAGCTACGACAACTTCCGCTGGCTGATGGACATCAACTTCTGGGGTGTTATCCACGGGACTCTGGCGTTCCTCCCCCTGCTCAAGGAGACAGCCGACGGTCACGTCGTCAATATTTCAAGCGTGTTCGGTCTGATGGGAATACCGAGTCAGTCGGCCTACAACGCTGCGAAGTTCGGGGTCCGAGGATTTACCGAAGCCCTGCGCACGGAGCTGGACATGGAGCGGTGCGGTGTGTCGGCAACCACCATTCATCCTGGCGGCATCAGGACGAACATCGCCCGCAACGCGCGGCTCGAGGCCGACGAGAATGGCGAATCAGTCGATGCCGAGCAAGCGGCGCTCGACTTCGAGAAGTTTGCCCGCACGTCCCCGGAGAGGGCAGCTCAGCTGATTCTCGGAGCGGTGCAGAAGAACAAGCGCCGCGCTCTGATCGGTCCCGACGCTCACGTCTTCGACTTCGCCGCACGGTTCTCCCCACGAGGATCACAGTGGGCCCTCGGAAAGCTCGCCGCCCGCAGCAACCGTCAGATTGTCTAGCGCAAGGCGATACCACTCGAAGCCGATAACGGACTCGATCGAAACTTGAAGTCGGTGAGCGATGCACGCGAAATGTGCGTGGAATGCTCACCCCGATCGCTATCCGTCGGACCATGTGAGCGATGCACGCGCTATCTGCACAAATCGCTCACAGTTCGAATGGTTGGGCGGGTCATAAGGAGGGCGCGCTGGTTGCGCCAACCGTTCAGTGGAGTGAGCGGAGGCCCATCATGGAGAGCAGGAAAATGCCGACTCCGACTGCCAGAAGTACGAGCGACCGCTCTCTGCGGACGAGCGCCACGACGATGACGGTCAGCAGAATGACGACGATGGCTTGAACTCCCGCGGCCAGGTCGGTATCGGGAAGCAGGACATCACGGATCTTTCCTCGCGGCGCCGTCATACCGAGCGCTCGCGCGCCAATTACGTTCATCTCATGGTGTAACGATCGCGAAGTTCGGATCATTCCTTCCGAGAAGGCCGACAAGATTCACGAGTACCCCGGCGTCGCCATCGACAGTGATCCGTCCATCACCCAAGGCCTCCATGAAGTCGATCTGCTGGGTGAGGACCCCGACCAGCGTCAGACGTTCGAGCGTGAACGTCGTCGCTCCGTCGGGAGGCGACGACACCCCATGGTTGATGAGCACTCCGTTGCGAAGTTCGCTTTCGTAGATCTGGTCGAGATCGGTGATGTTCCAACAGATCACGAAGTGTTCATCCCACGCCTTGGGCCCGTCGACCCTGATACTCATGCCCGCGAGCACCTGATCAACAGTTAGAGCCCCGAGCAGATCGAGCGACACGGTGTTCGTCGGGGTGCCGAAGATGCCATCTCTCAATTCGGCGGCGCCCGCGAGGAATACATTCCTCCAGGTTCCGTTCTCGGAGCCGAAGCCGAGTTGTTCAAACGCATCAGCCTGCAAGCCGCGCGCCCGTTCGTGGTGTTCGTCAGCGAAGAGCACGTGATTGAGAAGCTCCACCGCCCAGCGATAGTCGCCATCGTCGAAAGCCTGCTGAGCGACTGCGACCGTCGCGTCGGCGCCACCGATGGCCTCCACATAGTGCTCAGCAAGGGCAACAGGCGGATGTTGCCAGAGGTGCGCCGGGTTCCCGTCGTACCAGCCCATGTACTTCTGGTAGATCGCCTTCACGTTGTGGCTGATCGAGCCGTAGTAGCCGTGCGTGTGCCACTCACGCGCCAAGGCCGGGGGCGTCACGAGTTGTTCTGCGATCTCTGCTCCGACGTATCCCTGGTTCATCATTCGTAGCGTCTGATCGTGAAGATAGGCATACATGTCTCGTTGCATCGACAAGAACTCCACCGCCCGCTCGCGGCCCCAAGTGGGCCAGTGGTGCGACGCAAACACGAGATCCAGGTCATCGCCCCACAGATCGATCGTCTCGGTCAGATACGCAGCCCACCTGCGCGCATCTCGAACCTCCGCGCCTCGCAATGTCAGCAGATTGTGCAGTGTGTGAGAGGTGTTCTCGGCCGTACACAGCGCCTTCAAGTCGGGGAAGAAGAAGTTCATCTCGGCCGGAGCTTCGGTCCCAGGGGTTACCTGGAAGACGATGCGAACTCCGTCGATCGTGTGCTCTTCGCCAGTCGTGGTGATATCGATCGTCGGCGGGATCAGCGTCGGCTCGCCGGACGAAGTCGTCTGACCGAGTCCGGCTCCGATCTGTGCCGCCGGCCCCTTCGACAGTGCTGCTCCATACATGTAGCCAGCTCGTCGGCTCATAGCGGTTCCGGCAAAAACATTCTCAGCGACTGCCGACTCCATGAACCCATATGGCGCGATCACCGGCACTCGTCCGGAGCTGACATCTTCATCGGAGATGATCCCCTTGACTCCGCCGAAATGGTCGATGTGGGAATGCGTGTAGATCATGCCCGTCACTGGCCGTTCACCGCGCAGCTCGGTATACAGCGCGAATGCTGCGGCCGCTGTCTCTTTGCTGATCAAGGGGTCGACCACGATGACGCCCGTGTCGCCCTCGATGAAGCTGATCACCGAGAGGTCGAACCCGCGGGCCTGATAGATGCCGGGTGTGACCTCGAAGAGTCCGTCCTTCGTCAGCAGTTGACCCTGGCGCCACAGGCTTGCGCTGGCGGTGTCGGGCGCCGGTCCGTCGAGGAACTCGTAGGCATCGAGGTCCCACACAACTCGGCCATCTGCAGCGAGCACTTGGCGTTGCGAGCTACGGCCGAGAAAGCCGCGCTCGGCATCGTCAAAATCTTGGGTGTTGTGCAGGGGAAGCTTTGCGGCCGCTTCCGTCATGGCTTGGCGCGTTGCCGACGTCACGGCGGGTTCGATTGTCATACGGAGAGTCTGCCGCACAGCAGCAGAATTGTTAAGTCGAGCCCGCCCCGCCAGGTCAGCTCAGTCGTAGACGAGGCAACCGTCGTCGAGGTCGGCTAACGGTAGTTCTTCTTTCTCGACCCAGTAGTTCTGGGAGTGCTGCCACTGGTGCTTCTCGCCGCACTTCGGCATGAGATGCATGCTGCGCGTCATATAGCCGGGATTGAAGTTGTCGCCATCGAGCCATGGGAGCAGTTCCATGTCGGCGTCTTGCGACCGAAGCGTCGGCAAGACACGGGCGACTCCCGCCTCGTCCATGTGATGAAGCAGGCGGCACACGAAGTCGCTGACCAGGTCAGCCCGCAGAGTCCAGCTGGCCCGGAAGTAACCGAAGACCCAAACCATGTTCGGAACACCTGTGAACATCATTCCGCGGTAGGTGACCGTGTCGGCGAAGTCGACCGGATTGCCATCGACCGAGAATGCGATGTCGCCGAGGACGCACAGATCAAACCCCGTAGCCGTGATGATGACGTCGGCTTCGAGTTGCTCACCCGACTTTGTCAGGATGCCCTTTTCAGTGAAGGTCTCGATCTCATCAGTGACCATCGACGCCTTGCCAGAGCTGATCCCCGCGAAGATGTCACCGTCGGGCACAAAGGCGATTCGCTGCTGCCACGGCCGATACCTCGGACCGAAGTGCTTCTCGACGTCATAGCCCTCTGGCAAAAGCTCGCGCACCCCGTTGAGTAGCTCCTCGCGGGCCAGTTCGGGGTAGTCGATGCAGAGTTGAGTTAAGTCGTGCTGATCCTTGAGAATCTTTTGCCGCACAATTTCGTGGGTCCACTCGTCGGGGATGTCGAGTTCGCGCAGCGTGTCGGCCAATTCGTTCGTGTTCTCACCAGGGAAGAAGTAGGTCGGTGAACGCTGCAGCACCGTGACGTGATCCACATCGGCGGCAATTGCCGGAACGAGTGTGGCCGCTGTTGCTCCACTGCCGATCACGATCACGTTCTTGCCAGTCATGTCGGCATCATCGGGCCATGTCTGGGGATGAATGATCTCGCCGGCATAGTCATCCATACCCGGCCAATCAGGAGTGTGCCCCTTCGAGTGGCGGTAATAGCCCTGGCACATCCACAAGAAGTTCGCCGTGAATTGGACCTTTTCCCCCGAGTCGCGTTGAGTAGCGCTGATGGTCCAGAGATTGTCTTCGCTCGACCATGATGCGGTCTCGATCAGATGTCCGTACCGGATGTGTTGACCGAGATCGTTCTCGTCGATCACCTCGTTCATGTACGCCAAGATCTTGTCGGCACTGGCAATCGGGGCATCCTTCCAGGGCTTGAACTTGTACCCGAAGGTGAACAGATCGCTGTCGGACCGAATGCCGGGGTAAGTGTGGGTCTTCCATGTGCCGCCGAAGCTGTCCATCGACTCGAGGATGACGTAGCTCTTGTCGGGGCACTCGGTACCGAGATGGTAAGCAGCTCCGATTCCTGAAATGCCTGCACCGACGATCAGCACGTCGAAGTGTGTAGTGGAGGTTGGGGTAGCCGTGGGGGCGGTTGTCGTCTCACTCATATGCACTCCTTTGTGCGGTCGGAGCGAGCATCGCGCAGCGGCAAGGAACTGGAGAAATCGGGCGGGGTCATTCGTCACCCGCAGCCACTCGCCTGAAACTCGTCATTCTTCGATCATCGGAAGACGACTTCGAAGCTCATTCTTGGCGACCTTCTCCAGAGTCGATCTAGGCAATTCGATGACGAGATGCACAGAGCGCACGACTTTGAAATCGGCAAGCTCCCGCTGACAGACAGCGATGAGCTGGTCTTCCAAATCGCCGGACGCATGGGGATGCGCTATGACGAATGCCACCGGTACTTCATCGAGCGTGAAGTGCTTCTGGCCAACCACTGCACATTCGCTGACCCAACCGGTCTCCATCAGCACTGCTTCGACCTCGGATGCCGCAATGTTCTCTGCACCCACTTTGAGCATGTCTTTCTGACGATCACTGAAGAAAAGATCACCACTCTCACCGACCTGGATGACGTCGCCAGTTGCGAACCAACCGTCATCATCAAAGCTTTCAGCTGTTGCCTTCGGGTTCCTGTAGTACTCCTTGAACAGGCTTACTCCGCGAACGCCACGGATAAAGAGCTCTCCCCGCTCCCCCGGCTCCGCTGCTGTGCCGTCGGGCCGCCTCACGCTGATCTCGTACGCGGGCGATGCTCGACCGATCGACAATGGGTCTCCAGGGTGGTCGAGGTCGCCGACGATTCCCTGGGTGATCGTCTCGGTCATGCCCCACCAACC
>JADWMG010000166.1 GCA_015767405.1 Actinomycetota bacterium | reverse complement strand
ACTTGTCCCTTGTCGATGATGATGACATCTACGGAGGGGTTCCGCTCCTTGGCAATGATCGCGGTCCAGAGGCCCGTGTAGCCACCGCCGACTACGCATATGTCACAGTTCTCGTCGCGCACTAGCGTCGGATTCGAGTTGGGTCGCTGAGCGCTGTCGAGCCAGAACGGTGTTGGTGTGGCGTCGGCAATCGCGTCGAGCGTGTGCTGTTCCGACGGTTGGTTCGTCATGTCTTGGAGACGACTCATGCTCTCACGCCGCCATCGTACTGCTGTGAATTCGGTACGGTCAGGTGATGGACTTGGGGATCAACGGACGTCGGGCCGCCGTAGCGGCAGCATCATCAGGGCTCGGGCTGGCCTCGGCAGCTGCGCTCGCCGCGGAGGGCGTGAAGGTGGCGATCTGTGGCCGCGACGAAGGTCGGCTGAACGATGCCGCCACAGAGATCGGACACGGGTGTGTTCCTATCGTTGCCGACGTATCGACTCCAGACGGCGCTACACGCTTCGTGGAGGCATCGCGAGAGGCGCTGGGGGGTGTTGACATCCTCGTCCCTAACGCAGGTGGCCCACCGCCAGGGGATTTCGCATCTACTCCCGTTGACGCGTACCCGGAGGCGCTGGACCTCAACCTGATGTCGGTTGTGGCCATGTGCAAGGCAGCTGTCCCCGATATGCAAGAGCGCGGCTGGGGTCGAGTCGCTGCGATCACATCGGTATCGGTTCGTCAGCCGATCTCGTTTCTCATCCTGTCGAACACGGCTCGGGCCGGGGCCACCGGTTTCCTCAAGACTCTGGCGCTCGAGGTGGCCTCCGATGGGGTGACCGTGAACAGCGTGCAGCCGGGGCTGCACCGAACGCCAAGAATCGAGCAGCTCTACACCGGCGAGCAGCAGGATTCGATGCGCTTCGGCGAAGCTGACGACTTCGGTGCAACAGTTGCCTATCTATGCAGCGAACACGCGAAGTTCATCACAGGAGTACAGCTGCACATCGACGGCGGCAGCTACGCCGGGCTCCTGTAACAGCAGGGGCCAGGCCCCAGACGTTACGCCGCTTGCGTAACAGCAGGGGCCTGGCCCCTGGCGTTACGTTCTTGCTGTCGATCGATGCGATTCCAGATGAAGAACGACAGCCCGACGATCGCCCATCCCGCAATCGCGTCGATCAGGTAGTGCTCGGCGAAGTACATGAGGGCTACCGCCATCGTCAGTGGATAAAGCAGCATGATCGCCCGGATCCACCAGTTGGTGATCCAGCGGAAAAAGAACACGACGACGAACATCGCGAATGCCGAGTGCAGCGACGGCATCGCGGCCACCTGATTGGCCCAATCGCGCCCCGTGTCCCAGGCCTTGACGAACGCGTCGAGGCCGATGTGCCGCCATCCATTCCCGGTCGGCCGTCGCAGCGGAGGCAGCACATCGAGATCGAGGCCGACCCGATTCTTGCCACCCGCCGCCATCCATGGCGGGGCTGTTGGCAGCAGAATGAACATCGCGCAGGCAATGAACAAGACGGTGCCGAACCGCTGCATGTAGCGCACCCATTGGTGGCGGTTGACGATGTAGAGAACCGCGATGGTCACCGGTGGCACGATGAAATGTGAGTAGTAGACGATGGAGCCCACGACGTCGTACCAGCGGATGCTGTCGGCTCCCTCGTAGAAGCGATGTTGGAGCCAGACCACCGGGTCGGTCCCGAGAAACATGACGCGATCGATATTGCGAACGGATTCGACCTGGATCGGGAACCCGACTCGATCGGCAATTCCCCTGCTCTCGTCGTAGGCGAGCCACATTGCGACGAAGATTGCCGCGTCGCGCGCCATTCGAGCCCAGTCTTGCCAGGGCTTGCCGATGTTGGCGACGACCATGAACAGCGTCACCGACAGCAAGACCGAGATGCGGTCGATGATGATGCCGTTGCGGAAGAACCACCAGACATACCCAACGGCATAGGCCGCGACAAGTGCCCATCGGATCCGACGCCAAATGACGTCGTGCGGGCGCTGAGCAGGCCCGGCGACCGGAGCCTCCGGCGACTCGACAATGTCCAGGCGGTCCAGCATTCCGCCCGACGCTACCAATTTTCGTTTGTATGTAATTTTCGGGACGTATTCGGCAGAGAATTACCTACAAACGTGAGCGGGGTGTCGGTTCGGAGTCGCCACCACGCACCCCTTTTTCGTTTGTATGTAATTTTTTGTCACATAGCGCCAGAAAACTACATACAAACGTGAGTAGGGCTCAGGCGGAGGCGTCTTCGAGGGCGCGGCGGGTGAGTACCTTGGCGAGGTGCTGGCGGTACTCGACGCTGGCGTTGAGGTCGGCCTGCGGATCAGCGTCGGCGGCCGCCTGCTCGGCTGCATCAGCGGTGCTAGCGCCGCCCGCGAGGGCTGTACTGACGCTGGAGGCGAGTACTGGCGTGGAGGCCATGTTGACCAGCCCCACGCCTGATTCGCTGCCCCGAACCCAAGCGGAGACTCCCACGATCGCCCAGTCTTGTGCTCGGCGATTGAACTTCTGGAAGCTCCAGCCGGCGCCGTTCATCTTCGGGATGCGGATCTCGGTGAGCATCTCGTCGTCGGCCAAGGCCGATTCGAAGAAGGTCTGGTAGAAGTCGGCAGCCGCGATCTCACGTGTGCCGCCGGGCCCCTGTGCCACATATGTGGCACCCAGCGCGAGCGTGGTCGCCGGAAGGTCGGACGCCGGATCAGCGTGGGCGATCGAGCCACCGATCGTGCCACGGCGACGTACCTGCGGGTCACCGACATGGCTGGCAGCATGGGCCAGGAGAGGAACGTGCTGTTTCAAGGTGTCGGAACTCTCGACGTCGCAATGCTTGGTGAGCGCGCCAATCGCAATCTGGTCGCCGTCTTCGCGAATGTAGGACAGGTCATCGAGGCGTCCGATGTCGATAAGCACGCTGGGTTGGGCGAGGCGGAGCTTCATCAGCGGGAGCAAGCTGTGGCCCCCGGCGATGAACTTGGACTCGTCACCATGCTGGCCGATCAGGCTGATGGCCTCGTCGGCCGACTCGGCGCGAACGTAGTCGAATGCTGCGGGGATCACTGTTGGCCTCCGTTGGCGCTTGTATTTGATTGAGCAGATTGCATGGCGTTCCAAACGTTGAGCGGGCTTGCCGGCATGAGTACTTCGGTGACTCCGAGACCTGCCAGCGCATCGACGACGGCGTTCATCACGGCGGGTGCAGCGCCGATGGTTCCAGCCTCGCCGACACCTTTGACACCGAGCGCGTTGGTCGGTGACGGGGTCACAGAGTGGCCGATCGTTATGGGCGGAACGTCGCTAGCGGCTGGTACGAGGTACTCGGTCAGCGTTGACGTCTGGAGGTTTCCATGGCTGTCGTATGCAGCGCCCTCGAAGAGGGCTTGAGCCAGGCCCTGAATGACGCCACCGTGTACCTGGCCTTCCACGATGAGTGGGTTCACTTGGACCCCGCAGTCGTCGACGGCGGCATATTTCAGTACTTCGACTTCACCCGTTTCGGTGTCGACCTCGACTACACACATGTGCGTTCCGAACGGCCACGAGAAGTTTGGCGGGTCATAAGTGACTTGAGCTTCGAGGTTCGGTTCGACACCGTCAGGGAGATCATGAGCGGTGAATGCCTCGAAAGCGACGGCGGCAAGCGGCATTTCCTTGTCGGGAGAGCCGGCAACGCTGAACACGCCCCCGGAGAACTCGAGGTCGTCGGCACTCGCTTCCATCTGGTGAGCGGCGATCTGCTTCGCCTTCTCGATGACCTGATCGCACGCCATCCCGACCGCGACGCCGCCTACGGGTAGCGATCGTGACCCGTAGGTGTCCATGCCGAGCGGAGCAAGCGCCGTATCGGAATGCAGGACATCGACGTCAGCAGGGTCGATGCCGAGTTTGTCGGCGACGATCATCGACCACGCCGTCTCGTGACCCTGTCCGTGCGGTGACGTGCCCGTGACGACCTGCACCTTCGAGGTCGGCAGGATTCGCACCGTCGCAGCCTCCCAACCTCCGGCGGAATAGTTCAGCGATGCCAGTACCCGTGAAGGTGCCAGCCCGCACATCTCGAAGTAGGTCGAGACGCCGACGCCAAGTCGTTTCTTCGCGCCTGGAACGTTCTGGGTCGATTGTCGTTCGCGCAGGCCGTCATAGTCGACGATGTCAGCGGCGATCTTGGCGGCTTTGTCGTGGTCGCCCGAGTCGTACAGAAGGCCGGTGAACGCTTCGTATGGGTAGTCCTCGGTGGCGATGAAATTTCGGCGCCGCAACTCGAGCGGGTCGATACCCACTTCTCTGGCGAGCGCATCCATCGAGCGCTCGATTGCATAGGTCGCTTCCGGCCGGCCGGCACCACGGTACGCATCGGTCGGCGTCATCGTTGTGAAGACCCCCGTACAGGAGAAATCGTAAGCCTTCGGCAGGTCATAGGGGCCGCCGTAGAGGAAGCCTCCCAGCAACGGAACGCCCGGAGTCAGTAGTTGGAGATAGCCACCCATGTCGGCGAGTAGTCGGACTCGGATGGCTGTGAGTTTGCCGTCGGTATCGGCGGCGAGCTCGATGTTCTGGATTTGCGCTCGTCCGTGTGTGGATGCAACGGCATTCTCCGACCGAGTCTCGTTCCAACGCACGGGGCCGCCGTGCTTCTGGGCGAGTGCCAGACACAGCAACTCTTCGGCGTAGACGTTAAGTTTGGCGCCGAACCCGCCGCCGACGGCGGGCGCCACGACTCGGAGTTGGTGCTCGGGAAATCCGAGTGTGACTGCGATCATCACTTTCAGAACGTGGGGGATCTGTGTGGAGGTGTACAACGTCATGTCGCCGCCGAATGGCTGCGGGACAGCCACTACAGCGCGCGGCTCCATGGCATTTGGGATCAGGCGTTGCTGTACGTATCGCTCGTTGACGCTGAAGGCCGCTTCGTCGAATGAGCGTTGGACTTGGCCTTCTTCCTCCTCGATCAGAAGGGGCCACGTGTAGGAGGAATTGGTGCCCAGCTCTTCGTGGAGCACAACGCGATCTGACAACGCGTCCTCGAGATCGGTAACTGCTTCGAGCGCTTCGTATTGAACGTCGATCGCTTCGATCGCGTCGTGCGCGATCGCGTCTGTTTCGGCCAACACCACTGCGACTCCGTCGCCGACGTAGTGGACCTTGTCGGACGCGAGTGGGTAGTGCGCCGGATTCTTCATGTCTTCGGTGACGGGCCATGCACATGGCATGGGAGCTGCCCACAAGTCGGTCAAATCAGCAGCGCTGTACACGGCGCTCACACCTGGCATTGCGGCGGCGGCAGATTTGTCGATCGAAAGAATTTTGGCGTGTGCGTACGGGCTACGCAGCACCGCCATATAGAGCGCGCCGGGCACGTTCATGTCGTTGGTGAAGACGGCCTCCCCCGTAAGGAGGGGCGGGTCCTCTTTA
>JADWMG010000165.1 GCA_015767405.1 Actinomycetota bacterium | reverse complement strand
GCTCCGGCCAGTCCCCCTGCGCCCCCTGACCTGACCGCCATCGACTTCGGCCCGAACAAGCCTGCTCGCGAGTACGACGAACTGCTGCTCGCTGTGATGACCGATCTCGAGATCTGGTGGACTGAGCAATACCCATTGATCTACGGCGAACAATTCGAACCGCTACAGGGCAAGGTCTTCGCGGCCTACCCAGGCCGCCCAGACGATCTGCCAGGTTGCGGCACACCGCGAACCACCTACGTCGAGGTTCAGGAGTTTGTCGCGTTCTACTGCGGTGAGGGCGATTTCTTGGTTTACGACGATGGAGAAGACGGGCTCCTCGCCGAGTTGGCAACCACCTACGGAGCGAGCACCATCGGCACCGTTCTCGCCCACGAGTTCGGGCATGCAATCCAGCTCCGCTCCGGGGCCCTCGACAGGGCCCTGCCAACCATTCTCACCGAGCAGCAATCCGACTGTTTCGCCGGCGCCTGGACGCGCCGTGCCTCGCGAGGCGAAGCGGCAACACTTCGGTTCAGCGACGCCGACGTGCGCGCCGGATTGATCGCCATGACCCGAGTCAGTGATCCGGTTGGGCTCAACCAGTTTGAGATAGGTGGCCACGGGTCGGCCTTCGATCGAGTCGGTGCGTTCCAAGTTGGATTCAACAACGGACCCGCGATTTGTTCAGGAATCCTCGACGACCCGCTCCCGCTCGTTCCGAACGAGTTCACCATCGGTGACCTCGAGCAAACGCGCGCCGGAGACGCTGCATTCGGATTCGAAGAGAACCAGCTCCTCGACTTCATCCCAACCGACTTGAACCTGTACTGGGACATAGAACTGGCGGTGAAGATCCCCGCGCTCGATGGGCTGACCCTCGTTGCCGCTCAGTCGACTGCCGACATCAGCTGTAACGACCTGAGGGGTGACTTTGAACGCGGCACGGCCTTGTGTCCATCGAGCGACGAGGTCTACTTCAACGAACCGGAGGCATTCGAGCTGTATGACGTGTTCGGTGATTTCTCGGTCGGATATATCCTTGGCTGGGCGTGGAGTGAGGCAGTCCAGTTGGCCCTCGACACCGGCCTGCAGGGCGAACCTCGCGAACTCCTCAACGACTGCCTCACTGGGGCATGGGTCAAGACAGTGGTCCCGATCGACTTCCAGTTACCCCAGCCCCGCTCAGAGGACAGAACGGTGAGCGTGTCGGCCGGCGATCTCGACGAGGCGATTCAGACCGTGATCCTGCTCGCCGACCTGTCGTCCGACGACAACATCCTCGGCAGCGCCTTCGAGAAGATCGACGCCTTCCGAAATGGCGTCATCGGTGGCCTCGACGCCTGCCTCCCCGACCTGTAGCCACTTGCGGTTAGCTTCGGCGCGACCCCCTCGCGCTCAAGCTCACAGGAGAGGGTCGGGAACCACTTGCGGTTAGCTTCGGCGCGACCCCCTCGCGCTCAAGCTCACAGGAGAGGGCCTGGCTATCGATCGAGCCAGATGTCGAGCAACGATGTCAGCTCGACGGGGCGGTCGCCCTGCACGCTGTGGCCGGCTCCGTCGACGACGTGTAACTCAAGATCTGGCTGACGCTTACGAGCCTCGGCAATGTCGTCATCGTCGACAACGGGCGACAACGAACCCCGCACGATCATCAGTGGGCAACCGATGGAGCTGAAGTCATCCCACAACGCCGAAAGAACATCCACGGACGCATCGCCGGACGAATCAACTGGGCTATCTGCGGCCCCCGAACGAGCATGGCTTCCCCGGTCGTACCGCCACTGCCATGAGCCGTCGGACAACTGATGGGCATTGTGCAGGATGCCGCGACGCAGGGACGACTCGGATCGAGTCGGATTGAATTCGATTGTCCTCTGGAGCAGGTCGTCGAAGCTGGCAAACGATTGCGGGCCGTCGACGAAGTCAATGATCGCCTTGGCCTTCTTCGCATTCACGCCAGGTGTGATGTCGACCATGACTAGCGACCGGACGAGCGATGCATGACGGACCGCCAGTTCCATCGAAGTGAGGCCGCCGAGAGACATCCCCACAACGGCCTTCGCGTCGGGCGCGTGTTCGCCGACGACAATCGCCACATCGTCAGCCAGGCTCACCGGGGAATACGCGCCATCAGACCTCCAGCCCGAGTGACCATGCCCGGGGAGGTCGATTGCGAGAAGAGGGCGGCCGAGCGCCAGCGCGACGGTGTCCCACGTGTGCGCGTTCTGAGCGCCACCGTGGATCAGCACGAGCTCAGGTGTTTCGATCCCCCACTTCAGTGCACTGACGGAGCGACTCGATCCGTCGGCGGTGGTGCTGTTTGGCAAGTCGGTCTCGACGCGGACAACCGCTGGAGCCGCAGGAACTGACAGCTCGAACTCGGCGATGTTCTCGTGGAACAGGCCAAATTCGTCGTATTCCCCCGCGGCCCCATTCCCCATCGGACTACTCGCTGACGATTGTCGTCGTGCTCGTCGAGGGAGCGACCGTGGTGGTGGTAGTGGGAGCGACCGTGGTGGTGGTAGTGGTAGTGGGAGGCGCCGTCGTAGTAGTAGCCGACGGCGTCGTAGTTGCCTGCGCCACGGTTGTGGTCGACTCGGGAACCGTGGTTGTAGTGCTGCTGGTTGTAGTGGTGGTTTCGTAGTCGGGATCGACGCGATTGAAGTACGGCAGTTGCTCGCCGTATTCCTCGGGCTCTTTGACCCCGTCGAATACGAATACCTGATCACCCAGTTTGGAGATTTCGAGAAAGTCTTCGGAGATGCTCAGTGGGATCCGGATGCAACCGTGTGATGCGGGCTGCAGCGGAACGTTCAGCGCACCGTGAACGGCAATTCCGTAGTTGAGGTAGACGGGGTTCCACATTCCGCCAAGCGCGCTTTGACGCACGCCTTCGACCTCGCGATAGAAGTGAAATACCCCACCGGGTGTGAACGATTTTCCGCATTCGCCCCTGACGAGTGGTTCCTCACCCTCTTCGTTGCCGTACTCGCCCGGGCTGATTGTGACTTCCTCACACCACTCTTCGTTGGTGCCGCTGGCCATGTGAGTGATCATCACCGGCTTGTTGTCTTCGAACACGGCGAGCACCTGTTCGGGCAAATAGATCTCAGTGTGATTCGGCGTAGCGTTCGGGCGGCGGGGCTGGATCACAAATGATTCCTGCATGTCGTCCCACATGCCCGGGGTCACTTGACCGGACGGTGCGTTGCTCTCGACCTCCAGCACCAGCTTCTCGTAGGCCCAAACGGACTTGCGGGTCTCGTCACCGTAGTACCCGTCGACCGGCCCCGGCCAGAATCCGAGTTCGGCCAGCCGATCCTGAAGATCCGCCACGTCGTCGCCGGCCATGCCCTTGGTGAGCGTCCGCGTGATCTGCGTTTTGACGATGGGCGTAGATGTCTGAACGGTCTCGATTACCGGAATGGAGTCAGGGATCAGAGGTATTGAGTCGGTGAGTGCGGCATTGTCGGCGGGGCTCGGAGTGGAATTGCCGTCATCCCCGCCACCCAGCGCCACGCCAGCAATCACGACAACGGCGAGCAGGCCGGCCGCGGCAGCGGCAGGCAGCCACTTACGGGCTTCAGGCGAAAGAGAGGGACGGTCGTTCACGGAAAATGTCGAGGTTCACGGCCAAACGCGGGTCGGCGGCGGCATGTGGCATCACGATACCAACGACGCAAGTGCTACGTGGCGCGGGCCAGCGGTGTTTAGACGTAGTTTTGGTCACAGCCGGTGAGCTGATCGCCTACTCCGTTCTGACGATCGGTTCGATGCCCTCGAGGTCGCTTCGTAGACCCCACATCTCCTTGATGATCGTGACGATCACACCGGGTGTACTCAGTGTCGACTCACCCCTGGTTCGTGGGAAGTAGTCAACACCGAATTGGAGCATCTCATAGCCCAGACGAGTTGACCGGATCACCAGTTCGGCATCGATGAACGACCCCTCGCTGTGCAGCTCGACGTGATCGAAAACCCTTGCACGGCAGAGCTTGAAGGCGAAGTTGATATCTCTCGCCTTGACGTCGAACAGCGTTCGAATGAGCAGGTTGTAGACGAAGGTGTAGACCGATCGGAGATAACCCTCCCCGGTTCGATCGAAGCGGTAGGCGCTGATGATGTCGGCGTCGTAGTCGCGCATGAGCCGTACCGCCCGGGGCAGCTCAGCCATGTCAAATGGCAGGTCCGCGTCGGTATACAAGATGAGGTCGCCAGTCGCCGTGGCGAATCCGGTTTTCATCGCCCCACCGAGTTTGCGGTTGCGCGGATGATGCACGACCCGAACCCGTGGGTCGGCGGCGGCCATCTGGTCGGCGATCGGTCCGGTCTGGTCGGTCGAGGCATCGTCAACGACAATCAGTTCGTAGTCGCCGATATCACCCGAAGCGATCAGCCTTTCGCATGCCCGACGCCCAGCCGAGAGCGCCCGCTCGACATACTCCTCCTCGTTCCACATCGGGTAGAAGATCGAAAGCTTCTCAAAGGGTGCACCGGTCGAGGTGTCGAGATCTGACATTGCCGCGGAAGGGTAGCTGGCGACTTCGCTGCGCGGACCCGGCGTTACAGAAGGTTTCCTGACGAATACAGTGCAACGCCGTGACGGACGCGCAGCCACTCCCTCCTCCCCCGCCGAATCCACCCCCGCCGACGACCCCGTACCGCGACGCGCGCGTCGGCGAACTGACGCCCCAGTGGCGCCTCGTCATGGTCGTGACTTGGGCGATGGTCTTCCTGTCGTACATGGCAATGTGGAAGGCGAGCGAGGAACTCGGCATAGGCACGTGGTGGCTCGGACCCCGCTCGAACCCACAGCCGACAGTTGTGAGCCTCATCCCATTCGTGATCATCGTGCTCGTCGGAGGCGCGGCCAGCTTCAATATTCGATATCTCCCGTGGATCGGCATTGCCGGATCACTCGCACTGACGCTCATTGCGATCCCCGATTTGTCGAGGTCAGTTGGCTTGGCGGTCGTCGAGTTCGCAATCGCGGGGGCCGCGATGATCGTTTCTCTGACCTCGTTGACTGGGGTATACCGCCGACCACCCGGGACAGCAGCCGAACCTGGGCGGTAGCGTCGTCGGCTATGCCGGATACCCCGAACAACGAACCCACAAACGCTTCGAGCCCCGGTTCAGACAGTGCGTCAACTGCCGCATCGAACTCGAAAGTCCTGATGTCGCTCCCCATCGGTGAGCGGGTTGGGATTGCGTTCTCGGGCGGACTCGACACATCGGCCGCTGTTGCTTGGATGCGCGAGCGCGGCGCGATCCCGTATGCCTACACCGCCGACTTGGGCCAATACGACGAGCCCGACCTCGACACCGTGCCCGTCCGAGCGAAGCAGTACGGCGCCGAGTTCGCGCGGATCGTCGACTGCCGCGACGAACTTGTTCGTGAGGGCCTGATCGCTCTGCAGTGCGGGGCGTTCCACATCTCGAC
>JADWMG010000038.1 GCA_015767405.1 Actinomycetota bacterium | reverse complement strand
CGACGGCACAGTTGTCGCGAAGCCATTGATCGACGGCCGCAGCCGCTGCTTCGGAGGAGTAGATCGCCGCCAGCGCGATCTGCTCGGATTCCTCGTCGCCGGGGACGATGGTGCTCGCTGTCTCGTATGCCATGACGAGCTGGTTCCATTCCTGCTCAATCGCCAACGGTGCCACCTCGCCGACATCGGAGTACAGCTCGAGGAGCGGACCGATGTCGTCGCTGAACTCGAGCGTCGGGTTCGTCAGTGCGTCTTTGTTGGCTTCGACCTCGCCACAGAAACGTTCCGCACTTCCCCCGCTGTCTCCCGTACTGCACGCGGCGATCAGAACGGCGGCGATTGCAGTCGAAAGGGTTGCCCTGGATGCGGCCGCCGACGGGCGGGAACTTCGGGCGAAGGACATCGTTCGTATTGTCGCACGGTGGTAAGCGGAATCGGCGGCGTGGTTAGTGATACACCCCCTCGGTAGGGTGGCTCTTGTCCGTTGGCGGGTCATGCCGGCGGAGGTTGTGGGGTCCGTTTCACCCCTCCTCGATGTACGCCGCGGTTCGCCGCGCCATCCAGGAGGAGCCGATGTTCGCATCGATCTCATCAGCAGTCTTGTTCGGGGCCGAAGGCCATCCCGTCTCAGTCGAAGTCCACGTCGACAAAGGCCTGCCCGCATTCACCGTTGTCGGCCTGCCCGATGAGTCCGTTCGCGAGTCGCGTGACCGCGCTCGAGCGGCGGTGATGAGCAGTGGCGCGACGTGGACGAGCCACCGGATTACGGTCAGCCTCGCCCCATCGCACGGTCGCAAGACAGGGTCGGGCCTCGACCTGGCCATCGCGATCGGCGTTCTCATCGCAAGCGGGGAGATACCGGCTGAGTCCGTCAGGAACCTGGCTTTCATAGGTGAACTGGGCCTCGATGGCTCTTTGCGACCCGTTCGCGGAGTGGCTCCGATGGCCGGAGCGATAGGTGAGTTGGATCTGGTCGTGCCCGTTGGCTGCGCCGCGGAAGCGCGTCTTGTTGCTCTGGGCCAGACGCGGCTGGTGGCACATCTCAGCGAGCTCATCGGCGTACTGGTAGGCGAAGCGCCATGGCCTGATCATGAGCCCGATCCCGTGCTATCCGACCCAGAACCGGTTCCCGATCTGGCAGATGTGCGCGGCCAGCCACTGGCCCGCGGTGCGCTCGAGGTTGCTGCGGCTGGTGCTCATCACACGTTGCTGGTCGGGCCACCCGGATCTGGCAAGACGATGCTCGCCTCGAGGCTCCATGGTTTGCTTCCGGCGCTCGACCGTGACCGAGCTCTGGAAGTGACCATGGTGCATTCGGCCGCGGGCGCAGCGTTGCCTCCAACTGGGTTGTTGCGACAGCCTCCTTTCAGGGCGCCTCATCACACGAGCTCGTCTGCTGCGCTCGTTGGAGGGGGTTCGAACACTCTTCGGCCGGGCGAGGTCTCGCTTTCGCATTGTGGAGTGCTATTTCTGGACGAGGTCGCCGAATTCGGCCCGAAGGTATTGAACGGTCTTCGTGAGCCGCTCGAGGAAGGGGTTATCCGAATCAGCCGGTCGGGAATCCATGCCGTGCTTCCGGCCGACTTCTTGCTCATTGCGGCGATGAATCCCTGCCCGTGCGGTGGTGGCGCGCCCGGTGCGTGCCGCTGCGGTGACGCGGCACTGAACCGATATCTGCAACGACTCTCGGGTCCACTGATCGATCGGTTTGACCTGCGCGTCAATGTGCACCGGCCCGACGTCGATGAGTTTCTCGACAACTCACCGGGCGAATCCACTGCCGCAGTCAAGGAGCGAGTGGTGGCAGCGCGCGAGCTTGCCTGGGTACGCCAGGGCGGTGTCAACAGCGCGTTGGCGCCAAATGTGCTCGATCAGTTCGCCCCGCTCGAACCCTCGGCTCGCCTGTTGCTTCGCCACGAGATGGAGCACGACCGCCTCAGCGGACGCGGCTATCACCGGATTCGGCGAGTGGCGCGAACCATTGCCGACCTACGGCCCGTTCCCTCCGAGAAGGTCAGCGAGCAAGACGTGGCGCTCGCGATACACCTTCGCACCAGTATCGGCAGGGCGTTGCAGATTGGGCGGGCGGCGTGATTCCTGCAGCCGGATATGTCGCCGCCCTCGCCGGCTTCGATCGGATGACCACCGCTCGGCTTACGTCTCTGCTGGCGGGGCGAACTCCGGAGGAGGGTTATGCGATCGCCACTGGCGAAGCTCGAGCCGCTGGGCCAGTGGCGTCGCTGTTCCGTCGTGATCCAGAACTAGCTGAGAGGTGGCGTGCCGATGGCGTTCGGAGAACGGCCGAACGAAGTTGGCAGGAGTGTCTCGACGCCGACGTGTCGGTTGTGCTGCCGGGCGACCCTGACTTTCCGGCACAGTTGCTCGACGATCCGAGGTGTCCGGCGGTGCTGTTTGTGCGCGGTGATCTCAGTGTGCTCGATGCGCGCCGCGTCGGAATTGTCGGAACCCGCAACGCCACACAACGCGGTAGGGAGACGGCGGCCAAGTTCGGCTACGAGTTGGCTTCGCAGGAAGTCGTGGTCGTATCGGGTCTGGCCCGAGGTATTGACGGTTCCGCACATCGTGGAGCGCTCGCGGTCGACGGCTCTCGCCCAGTGGCAATCGTTGGCAACGGGCCTGATCGCCCTTACCCGAAGCAGAACGCTGAGCTATGGAACGAGGTGGCCGAGCGTGGTGCGCTGATCTCCGAGTGGCCGCCTGGCACCCAGCCCGATGCGTTCAGGTTCCCACTCCGAAACCGTATTCTCGCGGCGCTTGTCGAGGTGCTGGTGGTGGTGGAGAGCCGTGAGCGGGGCGGCAGCCTGATCACGGCACGTGAAGCCGCCGAGCGCGGAGTTGACCTCTTCGCTGTGCCAGGTTCGCTTCAGAGTCGGGCGTCGGCGGGTGCAAATCAGTTGCTCCGCGACGGCGCGGCTCCGGCAACAGATGTGACCGACGTGCTGGTCGCCCTAGGGCTCGACCAACGACGCGCTGGCCGCTCGCGGTTCGATTCGCGCCCGCGTCCGCGAGGCGATGAGGTTGGTCTTCTCGAAACCTGTCGAGCCGAGCCGAGAACTATTGAGGCTTTGGTGTTGCTGCACGACATGACTTTGGGCGATGTTGCGATGTCGGTTGCTCGCCTCGAGCGCAGTGGATGGCTCCGCGAGACAGGTGGTTGGTTCGAAGCGGTCGACGAGTGGGCGGATCTGGCGTGAACACGGTTCATGGACCATTGCGCGATCTGAAATCTGTCGTGCAGCGAACGCTGAGCGTTCGATTTCCGCAAGATTTCGGGTGGTGCGACGGATGGCACTGTCGGCTATCCGCGGCTGCACAGTGCTCAGGGCAATACGATCGCGGTTGTGGACTCCTGGCGCATCGACGACTTTGCCGACGCGCTCACGTCGTTGTCCGACAACACGGTCGCCGCGTACGTCTCAGATTTGCGCTCATTTTCCGAATGGTGCGCGCGCAGCGAACTCACCGATCCGGCTCAAGTCAAGCGAGCAACGGTCCGTCGATATCTCGCCCACTTGACGACCAGAGAGTTCGCACGACGAACGATGGCGCGCAAGACCGCCTCGATCCGGAGGTACTACCGCTGGCTCATCGCGAGCGGCGGCGCGGAGTTCGATCCAACAAGTGGAGTGTCCGTACCAGCAGGCAACGGTCGGCTCCCGCGGGTGCTCGATCAGCGCGAGCTGTCCGGAATGCTCGACGCCGCGCCGCCCGAGGAAGAGCCCGAGTGGCGCCGGCTACGCGACGACGCAGTGCTCGAGCTTCTCTACGGTTCGGGTCTGCGGGTCGGCGAGCTGTGTGGCTTGCAGGTTTCGTCGTTGATGCTGTCGCTCGGTGCTGCCAATGTGTGGGGCAAGGGCGCCAAAGAACGTCGGGTTCCCCTGAGCGAACCGGCGATTGTCGCCGTTCGGCGGTGGCTGGAGATTCGCTCCGACGTACTCCCTCCCGAGCGTGGCGACGTCCTGTTTGGCAACGAACGTGGCAAGCAACTCACTCCCCGCGATGTGCGCCGGATTGTCGATCGGCGCTCTCCAACACCCACCCATCCGCACGCGCTGCGCCATACTTTCGCTACACATCTACTCGATGGCGGCGCCGATCTACGCGCCGTGCAAGATCTTCTCGGCCACAGCGATGTGGCCACCACCCAGCGCTATACCCACGTCAGCCGCGAACGTTTGTCGGCTGCCTACCGCGAGGCCCACCCAAGAGCATGAGCATCGTTCCCGAAGACGCCGACCTAAAGATGCAGTGGACCCGGTGGTTGAACCGCCGAAACATGGCTGCCCGCGATCACCTCATCGTGCACTACTCGCCGGTGGTGAAGTTCGTCGCCGGTCGTGTCGGCGCAGGTTTGCCGTCGAGTGTCGACCCAGGTGACCTCGTCAGCTCTGGTGTCTTCGGATTGATCGACGCGATCGAGCGTTTTGACCCTGAGCGCGGAGTCAAATTCGAGACCTTTGCGGTGCCCCGTATCCGCGGTGCGGTGTACGACGGCCTGCGAAAGCTCGACTGGGTTCCGCGATCCATACGAAGCCGTGCCCGCAATGTCGAGAAGGCGTTCTCCGAGCTGGAGCACAAGCTCGGGCGAGGCCCGACAGACGAAGAGTTGGCTGCCCACCTGGTCATCTCCGGTGCCGAGTTGACCCGATGGTTGTCGGCGATTGCCAGTACGACCGTTGGCCCGCTCGATCGAGCCATCGCCGCAGGTGCCGAGCCCGCACAGCTCGATGGCCCCGGGTCGGGGTCACCACAGTCCATCGTTGAAGATCGAGAATTGAGCGCGATCATGCGCGATGAAATCAAGAAGCTGCCAGATCGCGAAAAACTCGTTCTCTCGCTGTACTACGACGAGGGTCTGACGCTCGCCGAGATCGGCGGAGTGCTTGGTGTCACCGAGAGCCGCGTCTCACAAATCCACACCAAGTCAGTGCTCCACTTGCGGTCACGATTGACCGCTGCCGGAGTCGGCTGACTCAACAACACTTCGGCGCTCAGGCGCCCACAACGGGGTTGCAGAAGCCCCCAGCATTCTTTGCCTTGTAGGCCACTTGGCGCCCTCGCGCCCAATTCGAGTCGGCAACCACTTCATTGCTCGCCCACCCGCCGATCTCGTGAACTTTGGCCGACGACACGTCGGCAAAAGATCACGAGAACGTTTTGGGGGAGGACGCGCGGCAGGTGTCGACGATTGGTCCGAAGAACTGGAGGATGCAGATGCAGGTCAAGTCACTTGTTGGCGCAGACGATGCGCAGCGTGCGTCAGGAATTCCGTGGTTGATTCGAAATGCACGGTTTCGAGCGCTCACCCTGTTTGTAGTGGTGTTCGTTGTTGCTGTGCTCTGGTGGAGCCAACCAGTTGAGGCCGGGCCGTGCTGGATGCCGCCGGTCGACGGAGTCGTCACCGACCCATTCCGCGAACCGCCGTGCATTTGGTGCGCGGGCAACCGGGGGATCGACTACCGCGTCGCAAGATCAACCGTCGTAAGGGCTCCGGCGACGGGGCGCGTGACGTTCAGCGGCACGGTGGTGGGCACGATCTACGTTGTGATCGAGGCTGCAAATGGGTGGCGATTAACCCACGGCAAGCTGGACGTCACACATCTCGAGCAAGGAGACGTGGTCGTGGCTGGTGCAGTAATTGGGACCGCTTCCGACGCGTTCTTCTTCGGAGTTCGCAATGGTGCCACCTATGTCGATCCGGGCCCCTTTCTTGGGCGCCTCGTCGGTAGACCGCGGCTGATTCCGTCTGACGGATCCCCGCCGCGTCCCTCAACTGCTACACGGCTTCGATGTCAGGTGCGCTCGGGCCCCCGATAGCATCGCAGGGGTCGATTCACCTGGATCGTCCGCTGTTCGCAGCGAAATCTCATGATTCCACCGGTCAAAACGCGGTCGCTACGGCGCCGATCGGTGGGAGTAACCGCTCAAGGAGAACATCATGGCCGTCATAACCATGCGTCAAATGATCGAAGCCGGCGCACACTTTGGTCACCAGACCAGGCGTTGGAACCCGAAAATGAAGCGATTCATCTTCGGAGAGCGCAACGGTATCTACATCATCGACCTCGAGCAGACGCTCGGTCGAGTGGAATCTGCATATGGATATGTCCGTGACCTCGTCGCCGGCGGCGGCGTCATCTTGTTCGTCGGCACCAAGAAGCAGGCGCAAGATCCGGTCCAGAGCTACGCCGACAAGTGCGGTATGCCGTACGTGAACGAGCGTTGGCTCGGTGGCATGCTCACCAACTTTGAAACCATCTCCAAGCGGGTCAGCAAGATGCTCGAGTACGAGCGCATGCAGGCCTCGGGCGAGTTCGATGCGATGATCAAGAAGGAAGCTCTGCTCCTCGATCGTGAGCTCACGAAGCTGCAGCGCAACCTCGGCGGAATGCGCAGCATGAAGAAGACTCCCGACGCGATCTTCGTGCTCGACACCAACAAAGAGCACATCGCCGTCACCGAAGCCAACAAGCTCGGTATCCCCGTGGTGGCCGTTGTCGATACCAACGTCAACCCAGAAGTCATCCAGTACCCGATCCCCGGCAACGACGACGCGATCCGCTCGAACAGCCTGTTCGCACGCGTGATCGCTGACGCCGTCGAAGAGGGTCGTTTCATTGCCAACAAGCGCAACCCCGCCCCAGAACCTCCAGTTGAGCGGACTCCTGAGCAAGAAGCTGAGTTTTCCGCGGCCCAGGCTGCAGCGCGCGATGCCGCAGCACAGGCTCAGGCTGACCGTGATGTCCGCTTGGCCGCCGCCAAGGATCAGTCAGCTGTCGCCGCCGAAGTAATCAGCGAGGCAGGCGTTGCCGAAGCAGTCAGCGAGCCCGTCGCAACCGATGCCGCAGCCGCGGCGCCAGTCGAGGCATCCGCTCCGGCTGAAGCTCCTGCAGCTGAAGCCGCTGACGGTGAGCCACCTGTTGTCGTCACATCGGTGACCGAAGGGGCCGCTGCCGATGCTGCCCGTCTCGCCGCCGACACCGGCGCTCCGGCCGAA
Source organism: Actinomycetota bacterium (assembly GCA_015767405.1). GTDB lineage: Bacteria > Actinomycetota > Acidimicrobiia > Acidimicrobiales > Ilumatobacteraceae > Sva-07. The sequence continues at coordinate 17,811 of JADWMG010000038.1, read as the reverse complement.
GTCATCGCGGAGGTCGCCAAGGAGACTGCTGCCGATGTAGCCGAGCAAGCAAAGCTGGAGACCGGAATCGATTCCACCGATGAGAGCGATCCCACAGCCACCGACACAGTCATCGATGAGAGCTCCGAGGCCTGAGCGATGGCAATCACCGCCCAAGATGTGAAGGCCTTGCGCGACTCGTCGGGCGCCGGAATGATGGACTGCAAGAAGGCGCTACAGGAGAACGATGGCGACATCGAACAGGCCAAGGTCTGGCTCCGTGAAAAGGGTCTGGCCGCCAGCGCCAATCGCGATGACCGTGATGCGACTCAGGGTGTAGTCGCGCTGGCGATCGTCGGCAACTCCGGCGCACTTGTCGAACTCAAGAGTGAGACCGACTTCGTCGCTGGATCCGACCGGTTCAAAGCTGAGGCTGATGCCCTCGCCCAACTCGTCGCCGAGAAGGGCGTCGATGCTGTGGCCGAGCGGACAGCTGAGATCGAGGAGTTGAAGGTCGACCTCAAAGAGAAGATCGGGCTCGGAACCGTCGAGCGCATCGAAGCGGCCGATGGCAACGTTCTCGGCAGCTACCAGCACTCGCAGGGTGGCCGCGGTGTCAACGGCGTGCTCGTGGAGATCGCCGACGGCTCGCCTGAGCTTGGCCACGACGTGGCCGTGCACATCGCCTTCGCCCGTCCTGAGTACCTCAGCCGTGACGATGTGCCAGCCGATGTGGTCGCTGCCGAGCGTGAAACGCTCGAGACCATCACGCGCAACGAGGGCAAGCCGGAAGCAGCATTGGACAAGATCGTCGATGGCCGTCTCAACGGGTTCTACAAGAACGTGGCGCTGCTCGACCAGCCCTACGCGAAAGACGACAAGCAGTCGGTCTCGCAGTTCATCGGTGGAGCATCAATCGTGAGCTTCGCCCAAGCCGAAATCGGCTAACACCCGCCAAATGGCACGTTTGGGGTCAGACCCCATTCGTGCCATTTAGCGGCTGTGCAGTACGGTCGGCGGCGCCGTGTCTCGGCCTGAGTTGATGAGATGTGGCAAATCGACCCCACTTCGGAGACAGCATGAGCGAAGAGAATCTTGAATCCAAGCGGCCGCAACGTCCTGCCTGGAAGCGGATCGTCTTCAAGCCGTCGGGCGAAGCACTTGCCGGCGACTCAGGAATGGGCCTCGACGGGGCCACGCTCGACGCGACAGCCCAGGAGATCATGGATCTTCGTCAGGACCTCGGCGTCGATGTGGCGGTCGTCGTAGGTGGCGGCAATTTCTGGCGTGGGCGCACGGGGGCGCTGAGCGGGATGGACGCGACGCAGTCTGACCACATCGGAATGCTCGGCACGGTGATGAACGCGCTCGCTCTGCAAGATGCGCTGGAGCGGCTCGGCCAAGACACTCGGGTTCAGTCAGCTATCGAGATGCCGCGAATTGCAGAGGCCTACATCCGGCGCCGCGCTGTGCGCCACCTCGAGAAGGGACGGGTTGTGATCTTTGCTGCCGGAACCGGCAACCCATTCTTCACAACCGATACAGCGGCAGCGCTAAGGGCTGCCGAGATCGATGCCGAAGTCTTGATCAAGGGCACCCATTCCGGCGTCGATGGCGTGTATTCCGCAGACCCCCGGTCCGACCCATCAGCCAAGAAGTACGACGAGGTCGGCTACCTCGAAGTGATGACAAAGAACCTCAAAGTGATGGATTCGACGGCGATTGCGTTCTGCCGTGACAACGGCATACCGATTGTGGTGTTCGACATGTCGAAGTCCGGTTCGCTCCGCAGCATTGTGCAGGGCGGCAACGAGGGCACGCTGATCCACGAGTTGTGACTGATATGAGAACGCAGGCCACGAGGCCAACGACGATCAATTGTTCCCTGGTCAGGGCCGGTTTGGGTACGCTGGCGCTGTGATCGATGAAACGCTCCTCGAGGCCATGGAGAAGATGGACAAGGCCGTCGAGCACACGCAGTCGCAGTTTGCGACGGTCAGAACCGGTCGTGCTACGCCGTCACTCGTTGAACGCATCACAGTTGAGTACTACGGCACCCAAGTTCCGATACAGCAGATCGCGTCGATTTCGGTTCCAGAGGCGCGTCAACTGCTGATCAAACCGCACGACCGCGGCACCATCGAGGCAGTCGAAAGGGCCATCCGCGACAGTGATCTCGGTGTTGCGCCGAACAGCGACGGCATCGTGATCCGCTTGTCGTTGCCCCAGCTCACCGAGGAACGTCGTCGGGAGTACGTGAAGGTCGTCAAACACATGGCCGAAGAAGGGCGCATTGCCCTCCGTAGCTCGAGGCGTGACGCTCGTAAGACCATGGAGATAGCCGAGAAAGATGGCGAGATCTCCGCTGACGAGCTCGACCGAGCCGAGAAGGAAATGGAAAAGGTGACCCACGAACACGTCGAACACATCGACGCTGCGCTGGGTCGCAAAGAGCAGGAGCTGCTCGAAGTATGAGCGGAGCACAAACCGTTCGATCCACGAACGCCGGGGAAAGGGACAACAATGAGTGATGACACTCGTCGCCCAGATGACAGCAGTGACGATGGGGCCCGGCGACCCCCGGGACCCTCGGAGAGCGAGATGGACTCTTTCGATGACAAAGAGTTCGGTGGGCCACTGTTCGGGGCCACCGCGGAACAACCGGTAACCGGGCGGGATGACAAAACCGACGGAGGCAGTGAGTTGAGTTTCGGTAAAGACGACACTGGGTCGCTCCCGCACTGGACCGAGCCACCAACGGGCGATATCCCCGCAATCCCGGCTTCGGAAACTACTGCCGATCCAACCGACGACCTCGATGTCTGGTCTACCTTCAGTTCCGATTCTTCCGCGTGGAAGCAAGATGACGACGCGCCCTCCGATGAGGCGCCGAAAGATCCAACGGGCGGGCACGACGTCCCGAGCCGACGCGTCGAGGCGGATCACCGCAGCGCCCGCCGAGTGCGGGTGGCAAGGCTCCTGCCGCTGATGGCCGGAACCTTCCAATCGCAGTTGCGAGCGGGTTGATCCTCGCCGCGGTGTTCCTTGCGCTGACGATGTGGCGCCCCGCAGGTGCGGTCGCGTTCGTGACGGTGGCCCTCGGGATGGCGGCAGTGGAATACTTCTCCAAGGTCACGGAGAAGGGCTATCGCCCCGCGGTAGCGGTCGGAGTTGCGGCGTGTGTCGCAGCTCCATTGTCGACCTACTGGGTCGGTGAAACAGCACTGCCTCTGCTCATCTCGTTCGCCTTCATCGCAGGTGCGCTCGGGTTCATAGGTGCCGACTCAATCGAGTCCGGCCCGATGCCCAACATGGCGATCACAATGCTCGGTGTCGTGTGGATCGGCGTGCTGGGTGCATTCGCCACACTCATTATTCGCTGGTCGACCTTCGGAACTGGCACGCCGTGGGGAACTGACACGCTCGTGCTCATCGCGATCGGTGTGGTCGCCAACGACGTCGGTGCGTACTTCGTGGGCACGGCGTTTGGTCGTACCCCGATACGGAAGTGGATCAGCCCGAACAAGTCGGTCGAGGGCCTGCTCGGCGGAACGGTCCTGACTCTGTTGGTGATGTTGATCATCGGGATGCAGAATTGGAGCGACACCTGGTCGAGCACGAGTCACCTGCTCATGCTCGGCATAGTGATCTCGGCCATGGCGCCTCTCGGAGACCTGACGGAGAGCATGTTCAAGCGCAATCTCGATGTGAAGGACTTCGGCACGATCATCAAGGGTCACGGTGGAGTGCTCGATCGTTTCGACGGGTTCCTGTTCACGCTTCCGGCCGTCTACTACTTGATGCTCGTGGTCGAGCCGTGGACCGCACTCTGACGATCAGCTATTGCCGATTCATCGGCGGCTGAGCCGGATATGGAGCCCACGCTGGTTGCCATTGCAGGCTCGACCGGCTCGATCGGTACGCAAACGCTCGACGTCATACGAGCGGAGAATCTACGGAATCCAGGTTCGTACGAGGTCGTTGCGCTGGGCGCTGGAAGGTCAACTGATCTTCTGATCGAGCAGGCTCGGGAGTTTGCCCCGTCCGTAGTTGTCGTCACCGACGGTGATGCTCGGGGTGTCGTTGTTTCATCGCTGTCCTCGACCGCGGTCAGCGGCGACCTCCCAGACTTGGTCGGTCCGGCCGACGTCGTGGTCAACGGAGTGGTCGGTTTCGCCGGGCTGACGGTCACGATCGACACTCTGAAGGCTGGCAAACGCCTTGCCCTGGCAAACAAAGAGAGCCTGATCGCAGCTGGTCCCGTCGTGCAGCCGTTGCGCTCAATACCGGGCGCCGAGTTGGTCCCGGTCGATAGCGAACACTGCGCGCTCCACCAGTGCCTGCGATCATCGGTCAACCCCGAGCGTGAAGTCGCCCAGTTGCTGCTGACGGCCAGCGGGGGACCCTTTCGGGGTCGAACTGCCGCTGAACTATCCGAGATCACTGTGGAAGCGGCGCTGGCGCATCCGACCTGGAGCATGGGGCCGAAGATCACCGTTGATTCGAGCACGCTGATGAACAAGGGCCTCGAGGTCATCGAGGCCCACGAGCTGTACGGAACTCCGTACGACCAGATCGACGTCGTTGTGCATCCTCAGTCGATCATCCATTCGATGGTCGAGTTCACCGACGGCTCGACGATCGCGCAGCTCAGCCTGCCTGATATGCGGCTTCCAATCGGATACGCACTCGGTTTTCCGGACCGGATTGCCAGCCCGTTCGGGCGAATCGATTGGTCATCACTCGAACGCCTCGATTTCGAGCCCCCCGATCGAGCGACGTTCCGTTGTCTGGATCTTGCCTACGAGGCCGGCCGCGTGGGCGGTACTGGCCCCGCGTGGCTGAGCGCCGCCAACGAGGTTGCGGTTGACGCTTTCTTGACAGGAAATTTGGCATGGAATGAGATCCCTGACGTATGTGTTGATGTGATGGCGGTGCATGATGGTGCAACGCCCAATACTGTTGACGATGTTGTCGAGGCGGATGCGGAGGCTCGGCGGACTGCATCTCGGCTCTTGAGTAAGCGACGGAACAACAAAAATGACTGACCAACTCACCCCAAACGATCAGGACGCCGGAATCGTCGACGACTCTGTCGCGGCTGAGGTCGGGTTTGCTCCTCCGAGCCGTGTTGACCGAATGAAGAGTGAGATCGTGGCCGGCGGCGCTGTCAGCGAGAACAGCGACGATGAACTTGCTGGCGGTTGGCGTGGATCGCTGGCGATGGCTGTAATCGCAGGGCTATTCGTCTGGTTGGCGTACGTCAACATCTGGATCTTCATCTTCGTTTTTGGCGTAGTGCTCTCGATCTTCCTTCACGAGCTTGGCCACTACATGACCGCTCGGTGGACCGGCATGAAGGTCACACAGTTCTTCTTGTTCTTCGGCCCCCGGCTCTGGAGCTTCCGACGCGGCGAAACCGAATACGGCGTGCGGGCGATCCCGCTCGGGGCGTTCGTTCGCATCGTGGGCATGAACCGCATGGACGAGGTGCCGCTCGAAGACGAGGGTCGGACCTACCGTCAGCAGAGTTACCCCAAGCGAATGCTCGTGATTTCGGCTGGGTCGATCATGCACATCCTGATCGCGATCGTGTTGTTGTTTGCGGTCTACTCGACCCAAGGCGAGATCACAGCTCAGGACGAACCACGGGTGATAGTGGGTGCCGCTGGTGCCGAACTTCCTGCCGCCCAAGCTGGAATTCTCGCCGACGACGAGATCGTGTCCGTTGGTGACATCACTGTGACTTCTCCTACCGAGCTCGGTGAGGCTGTTCGTAGCTTCGGTCCGAGCGAAGTTGTCGAAGTGGTAGTGCTTCGCGGAGAGGAAACAGTTGTAATCCCTGTCGGGTTGGGCGCCAATACGACCGTTCTCGAATCCGACGAGTTGTTCGGAACAGCGCTGCTCGGCGTCCGTACCTATAGTCCGCCGCTGTATGAGCAGCACGGCATCTCGTCTGCAGCCGTGAATTCGGTGACCGATATTTTCCCCGTTGCATGGGAGTCCACGCAGGGCATCGTGAAGGTGTTGAATCCGGTCAACATCGTCGGGCACGTGAGCGGCACGAATGACGACCTGTCGAGCCGGCCTACAACCCTTTACGGAGTCGCGACCGTCTCTGATGACGTCGGCGATGCCTCCGGTCTGGCCGGGGTGATCTACTTGCTGGCGATTCTCAACATCTTCGTCGGACTGTTCAACATGCTGCCCCTGCTACCTCTCGACGGCGGACACGCGGCGATTGCTACGTACGAGCGATTCCGAGAGTGGCGCAGCAATAGCAAACAGAGGTACTTCGCCGACGTCGAGCGGCTGATGCCCTTGGCGATGGGCGTAATCATGGTGTTGACGATGTTGATGTTCGCGGGCCTCTACCTCGACATCACCCAGCCGATCGGCTGAGGCAAGCAGCCGTGGAAGTCTCCAGCCTGCAGGTCGAGCGCAAGTCGACCCGCAAGATCTCCGTCGGGAACGTCGAAGTTGGTGGCGATTCGCCGATCACCGTGCAGTCGATGACCATCACGAAGACTGCCGACGTCGAAGGAACTCTCCAGCAGATCTACGCTCTCGCTGCTGCTGGCGCCGACATCGTGCGATGTACGTGTAACGAGACCGAAGCCGCCGAGGGGCTGGCGCAGATCGTGCCGAGGTCGCCCGTTCCGATCATCGCCGACATCCACCATCAGTACAAGATGGCGATGGCCGCGATGGAGGCAGGTGTGCAGGGACTACGCCTCAATCCAGGGAATATTCGTCGCCCCGAGCACATCAAGATTGTGGCTTCGGAGGCGCGCGATCGCAACCTTCCGATCCGCATCGGAGTCAATGCGGGTTCCCTCGACCCGGCGCTCTACGAGAAGTACGGCGGTGCTACGCCCGAGGCGATGGTCGAGTCGGCCAAGCAGGAGATCGCGTACTTCGAAGATGTCGGTTTCGACCTGATCAAGATTTCCGTGAAGGCGTCGAGCGTGCCACTCATGGTCGAGGCGTATCGGCAACTGTCGGAAGTGACCGAGTACCCGCTTCATCTGGGTGTCACCGAGGCCGGCCCGCCTCCCGCTGGCCTGATCAAGGCCACGGCGGGGATCGCTACGCTCCTGCTCGAGGGCATCGGCGACACGATCCGCTATTCGCTTACAGCCGACCCCGTGGAGGAGGCTCGCGCTGGTCGCCAACTTCTCGAAGCGCTCGGGCTGCGTGAGCGCAAGAACGTCGACCTGATCGCGTGCCCCTCCTGTGGCCGCGCCGAGGTCGACGTGATTGACGTTGCCAATCGGGCAATGGAGGCGTTCAGCGACCGCAAACTGCCGCTGCAAATTGCGGTCATGGGATGCGTCGTCAATGGTCCGGGCGAGGCGCGCGACGCCGACCTGGGCATCGCTGCCGGCAACAAGCGTGGCCACCTGTTCGTCAAGGGCCAGAACGTCGCTGTCGTGCCCGAGAACGAGATGGTCGATCAGCTCGTGGAGTGGGCCGAGTTCATCAACGAACATGGCGTTGATGCGGCGCTCGACCGAGTCGATCTCGTTAAAGCCGCCCGTGAGGCGGAGAAAGACCGTGCCCGGCTGCTCGACGAGCAAGGCGCCGACGCCAATCACACCTCAGAAAAGATCGTAGAAATCCGCAAGACCACAACCGGCTAAGTCACCAGCGCTTCCAAAATCCGAAATATGTCTGGTATCGCGCGCTATGCGTTCGAATTACGACATGTTTCGGAGTGGTTCGAGGCCCGGGTGACCAGTTGGGCCCGAATGCGGTCGAGGTCTGGAGCCCCGTCACCGACTAACGGCTGATCTTCAGGATTCGCCGGGCTCCATTGGCGACCACCAGGAAGATCAGACCACCCACGATCAAGTCGGGCGCAGCGGAGTCGGTGATGAGCACCCCGATCGCCGCGGCAATGACCAGCAGGTTGACCTTGATGTCGTTGGAGGTGAAGATCCAGCTCGCCTGGATATGGGGTTCTCCCGAAAGTACGCCTCGGAGAACGAGGAGTGTGACGAAGTTGCCGCCCAGTGCGAGCAACGACATCACGATCATCGAGCGGGTCTCGGGAAGCCCCGTCGCCGCGACCGCTCTCCGGGTCACCTCCAGCAGTCCGGCTGCGGCGAGCCCGAACTGCATGTATGCACTGAACCGGGCAAGTTGCCGCTTGCGCGCTGCTGTTGCAGCGACGGCCACAAGACTCAGTGCATAGACACTGGCGTCGGCACCCATGTCGAGCGCATCAGCAACCAGACCCATCGAACCGCTGATGATGCCCGCCGCCATCTCACCGATGAAGAAGCCGGAATTTATCGCCAGCGCGATCCACAATGCGTGACGCTCACGCCTGGGATCTCCGACGCCGGTTATCTCACCGAGATCGTCGAGGTGGGTAGTTCCCAGCTCGAGTGTCTGAAGCGCAGCGGTCACCAGGGACGGATCGAGGTCGTGCTCGACGGTGACCTGACGAGTGTCGAGGTCGACGGCCACTCGGTCGACTCCGTCTAGGTCTGCCAGCTTCATCTTGATGAGTTGCTCCTCCGACGGGCAATCCATCGCGGCGACTCGGAACGTGCTGATGGTCATGAGGTGTCTAGGTCAACGACTAGTTCAAAGACATCGAAGGCGTGACGGAGAGGTTCTATTTGTCGCGCGGGCGGCATGAACCAGGGGCTGGTCATTTGCGCCGAGCAAGAAGACCACCAATGCGTGCCCACCGGCATACAAACCCGAGAGCGCAATGCCTCGACGCCGCGAACTGGAGTTGCTGGTCAGATCAGAAATAGCGGCGATGTGATCCCAATCGATCCCGTGGCGCATCCCGAGCAGGACTGACGTGAGCAGCAGTCCCAACGTCATCAGTAGATCCTAGGCAGATGCTCACCGAGGAGATGACTCCGGGCAAAGCGGTCTGCGCAACGCAGCGTTCCGAAGCAGCGTGACCAGGCGGACGCCACCAAGTGATACACAAGGCCGCGTGACAGATTCGGTCGATGTCGTCGTTATCGGTGCGGGGCCTGCTGGCCTCTACACGGCAAGCCAACTTGTCGTGGCCGGTCTCGACATCGTTGTACTCGAGGCGCGTGATCGCGTCGGGGGGCGACTGCACTCGCCGGTCATCGGGTCGGCGAGATTCGATCTCGGCGCGACCTGGTTCTGGGACAACGAACCGCTCGTTAACCAGCTTGTATCTGATCGTTCGCTGACGACATTCGCCCAACATCTCGATGGTGACATGCTGTTTCAGACGGGCGCGGGAGTGGAGCGGATCCGCGGCAACCAGCTCGATGCCCCAGCCAGCCGACTCGTCGATGGAATGCAGTCGATCGCTGAGTCGCTGCTAGAGGAAATTCCCGCGGAGGCGGTCCGGCTGAACGATCCCGTTCTCTCGATCAGTCCTCACGAGCAATCCCTGGCAGTTGAGGCGAAAGGGTCCTCGTGGAGCACCGAACATGTCGTCCTCGCTGTGCCCCCGGCCACCGCGCTGAACACGATCGAGCTGGGTCGATCGCTGCCCGAGCAGTTACGAAACCTTGCCGCGGAGACTCCGGTCTGGATGGGAGCGGCGACCAAGATCGTCGCTCACTACCAGCGTCCGTTCTGGCGAGACAGCGGTCTTGCTGGCGCCGCATTCAGCCACCTCGGGCCACTGCGCGAGATCCACGACATGAGTGGTCCCGGAGGTGACCCCGCCGCGATCTTCGGGTTCGCGCAGCCTTCCGCGGGCGCCCAGCCGGTCACCGAGCGCGACGTGCTCGAACAGCTCGAGGAAATCTTTGGGCCCTATGCTGCCCGGCCGATCGAGCTCCTCGTAGCCGACTGGCGTACCGAGCAGTTCACATCACCACCGGGGGTCGAACGGCTCGGCGAATACCAGACGTATGGTCACCGGCTGTACCAACAACCGGCACTCGACGGCCGCCTCCACTGGGCATCGACCGAGACGTCTGTGGTGGCCCCAGGTCACACAGAGGGTGCTCTGGCTGCGGCGTCCCGGGCCGTGGGTGAGATCCTCGAGGGCCGCAGCACGGTACGTTCTGGCTCATGACAACTGATGCAGACAACGGCGCGGTGTCGTTCCGAAATCCGCAGTACATCGTCGATACCGATTGGCTCGAGGAGCATCTGGACGATTCTGGCATCACGGTTCTGGACGTGACCGCGAAGTTGACGGCCGAGCTGCGCAACAATGCGCGGGCGGATCTCTACAACCCGGGACACATCCCCGGGTCTCTGTTCTTCGACGTCGCCAGCGCCGACGGAGAGTTGTCCGACAGGCACGCCGCGCTGCCGTGGATGTGGCCGTCAGCGGATCAGTTCGGCGAGACCATGGCTCATTATGGAATCGACAACGACACTCGCGTGGTGCTCGTGGCGCGAACTCCGAGAGCCGGCATCGACTCGGGCACGATGTGGTGCACCCGCGCGTGGTGGACGATGCATCACATGGGCGTCGACGTGGCCATCCTGCGCGGCGGAATCGAGAAGTGGATCGCCGAGGACCGTCCGATGACGGCAGACGAAGTTGCGGCCGAGCCGGCCACGTTCACGGTGCGCACCGGATGGGAACGAGCACGAGCCGACCAGCTCGCCGTACTGGCCGCACTCGACGACCCGTCGACGTGTGTCGTCGATTCCCTTCCGGCTTCGAGCTTCGACGGCACCGATCCTGGTTACGGCCCGCGCCGTGGCCACATCACCGGTGCCGTCAACGTGTCCTATAGCGACCTCATCGAGAGCGAGACGGCCGGATTTCTACCCGCTGTCGAGATGAAGGCTGTCCTCGATTCGGCGCACCTGCTCGACGAGCAGCGCATCATCACCTACTGCGGTGGAGCGATTGCCGCCACTGTCGATGCTTTCGCGATGGCCCTTTTCGGGCACGATGATGTCGCGGTCTACGACGGCAGCCTCATGGAATGGTCTGCAAACCCCGCCCTGCCAATGGTCGACCCGACTAACGTCTAAACGCGGTTGTTCCCCGCATAGAACTGGTACGACTTCTACTTTCTCAGGGCGCGGGCGGCGCATTGACGACTACGAAGGCCGTCGCTTTCGGCGTGTATCGAGAGCTGGGTGGGAGGTACATCGTGGCACCGTCGAGAGAGATCGCGAGTTCCTGGCCGGTGGAGGTGCGCTGGGTTCCAGCCTCCACGCGGACAAGTTCGCAGTGGGCTTCGGGGAGTGGATACCGGCCAGCGAGCGCAGCATCGGTCATGATCGGCTCGTCCAATGGGGTCGTGTCGACAATTCGCAAAAGTTCGTCGACATCGACATGTTTGACGGTGAGCCCTCCACGAACGACGTTGTCGCTGGCGCCCATCAACTCGATGCCGGCACCGCGAAGATAAGCATGCAGATTCCCCGCGGTGAGGTGGATCGCTTCACCCGGCGCAAGCTTGACGTAGTTCAGGAGCAAGGTGACTGCGACGCTCAGTTCGCCGGGATAACGCTCATCGAGTGCCCGCACCCAAGTCGCTTCAGGACGTGAGCTCGACCGGCACGCGTTGATCGCCGGTCGAGGGTCGATGCTGCCCCGGTAGAGCCCAGTGATCACGGCAGGAACCCCCAGCTCCCGAATGGACCGTGCCAGGTCAACCGCTCCGATTTCGTCGAGCAGCTCCAGCGTGGCATCGGTAGGCCGGATGCCGCAGAACGCCTCGAATGGGGTTAATGCACATAGCAACTCGGGCTTGGCGCGATCGTCGGGATAAACGCCGCGGGCGTACCCGTCGACGGCCTGCTCCATCGTGGGATGTACCTGGAGCGACAGCGGTTGATCGGCCGCAAGGACCTTGAGAAGGTATGGCAGCTCGCCGGTCAGATCTCGAAGGTCAGTCCGATCAGCGAGCCTTGAAGGTCCACTCGGATGGGTGCCAAGCCACAATTCCGCCCAGGGGCGACCATCGGCAGGCTGACCCAGAAGATCCGGAATGAATTGCGCGTCACCCCAGGCGTAGTGCTGGATCTTGCCGATGACCGGCGTTGGGCTCTTGATCGCCATACGTTCTCTTCAGAGTTTCAGCTCGGCGGCGCGCTCGAGAACACCATCGCGCTCCGCACCGATTGTCGTCGAGTCACCGTGGCCGGTGTGGACGACGGTCTGGTCGGGGAGTCGGAGAAGCACGTCTCGAATCGAACGCAAGATCGTTGGCTCGTCACTGAAGCTCCGCCCGGTTGCGCCCGGGCCACCGCAGAACAGAGTGTCGCCGCTGAAGACGGCGTCGGCATCGGCATCATGAAAGCTGCAACACCCGGGGGAGTGGCCCGGAGTATGAAGCACCGTGAGCTGATGGCCGCCGGCCTTGATCACGGCTCCCGGTTCGAGCTGGCGGTCGGGCTGATCACCGGGCCACACCACATCCCAGAGCATCTGGTCGTCAGCGTGCAGCAAGATTGGGGCATCCACGGCATCACGTAGCGGCACAGCGGCGTTGATGTGGTCGTTGTGGCCATGCGTGAGCACGATGGCCGCCACCTTGCGTCCGTTGATCGCCTGCACGATCCGTTCGTGATTGTGGGCGGCATCGAACACCACGACCTCTCGGTCGTCACCGACCAGCCAAATGTTGTTGGTAACTTCCCATTCGCCGCCATCGAGGGCGAATATCCCGTCGGTTGTGATCAGTTCGATACTCATAGAGATCCTGCTCCGTTCAGAGAACGACGACGCTACGGAGGACTTCGCCGCGCTCCATCTTGTGGAACGCCTCCTCTACGTCACCGAGCCCGATCGTTTCGGAGACGAACCCGTCGAGGTCGAGGCGCCCTTGCAAGTACAGATCGATGAGCATCGGGAAGTCACGAGACGGAAGGCAATCGCCGTACCACGATGACTTGAGAGATCCGCCGCGCCCGAACAGTTCGATGAAGGGCAGCTCGATCATGTCTTCGGGCCTCGGCACGCCGACCAGTACAACAGTGCCGGCGAGATCGCGGGCCTCGAACGCTTGCTTGTAGACGGCGGGATTTCCGATCGCCTCGATACAGACGTCGGCCCCAAATCCGTTGGTCACCGACTTGACGAACTCCACGGGGTCGGTCTCTTTGGAGTTACAGACATGCGTGGCGCCGAAGCCCTTCGCCCACTCGAGTTTGCGATCGTCGATGTCGATCCCGATGATGGTCGAGGCTCCGGCCAAGCTCGCCCCTGCGATCGCTGCGTTTCCGACGCCTCCACAGCCGAACACGGCGACCGATTGGCCGCGGGTTACCTCGGCAGTGTTGATGACCGCGCCGAGACCCGCCATGACGCCGCATCCGAGCAGCCCGGCCGCAGTTGCCGGTGCGGCGGAATCGACCTTCGTGCACTGTCCGGCGGCGACGAGTGTCTTGTCGCAGAATGCTCCGATACCAAGTGCCGGAGACAGCTCAGTACCGTCCGTCAGCGTCATCTTCTGAGTCGCGTTGTGGGTGTCGAAGCAATACTGCGGCTCACCGCGACGGCAGGCACGGCAGTCGCCGCACACGGCACGCCAGTTCAGGATCACGTAGTCGCCGGGGGCCACCTCGGTCACCCCGTCGCCGACCGACTCGACAAGTCCGGCAGCCTCGTGGCCGAGCAGGAATGGAAAATCGTCGTTGATCCCGCCCTCGCGATAGTGAAGGTCCGTGTGGCACACGCCGCACGCCTGGATGGCAACCACAACTTCACCCGGGCCCGGGTCAGGGATGACGATGGTCTCCATCGAGACCGGCTCGCCCTTGGATTTGGCAATGATTCCGCGTACTTCCTGGCTCATGGCTGTGACGGTAGCGCGACGCCATCTGGGTAACGAACCCGCCATACTGAAAGAGTTCTGGTTCCCTGGACGATTCGCTGACCCGCGGGAACCATCCGACACGATGGAGCGTCCAATACCCATGCAGCGCAGATATGTCCCGGCCGTTCTTGCTACCGCGCTGATGGCGCTGGTCATGGTCTCGTGCGGTGATGACACGGTTGACGAGGGTTCGTCGCCGACGGAAACGCTTCCAACGCCGACCGATGGCTCCGGGGGCGGGCAGGACGATGATGTGCCCGAGTACACCCACCCGAGCGGGGCAGACGACGTTGTCTTCGAATACTCCGAGGTCGGTGGTTTCGTTCCGCGTTCAGTCGCATTCCAGAGTCCACCCGTCATCCTCATCTCCGGTGACGGGCGCGTGTTCACGCCGGGCGCCCAGATCGCCATCTACCCTGGGCCGCTACTCCCGGCCATTCAGGTACAGACGATCTCTGAGCTCGGGATTCAACGGTTGCTCGCGGCGGCCGACGAAGCGGGTCTATACGCCGACATCGACTATTCCGCCGACCTCAACGTCGCGGACGCATCGACCGCGATGGTGACGATCAATGTCGATGGAGAAACATGGGTCCACGAGGCGTACGCCCTCGGCATCGGTGCCGTGCCTGGCCAGGACGACGAAGCTGATGTTGCGGCCGAGCGCGCGGCCCTCAACGACTTCCTTGCTCAAGTGGGCGATCTCGCCACTCTCGTCGGGCCCGACGAACTTGGTCCGACTGAGATCTACGAGCCCGATGAGTATCTGATTGAAGCGCTGGTCGTAGAAGACCCGCTTGCCTACGCAAACGACGGAATCGAGCCGACGATCGTTGCCTGGCCTGCCGGAGCGACCGTCCCCCTGGCCGATGCCGCATCGTGCACCGTGGTCCCGGCGCGTGAAATCGGCGGACTCCTCGAATCGGCCAACCAACTCACCCTGTTCAGCGACGCCGGAATCATCTACCAAGTCCTCGCCAAGCAGAAGCTCCCCGGCCCCACCTGCTGACCATCACCTTCCGGTGAGCTTGGGCGCGACCTGTGCGCGGTGAAGCTAACCGCAGGATCGGGTCTGGCGTTTCCGGTGAGCTTGGGCGCGACCTGTGCGCGGTGAAGCTCACCGCAGGGTTGGGTCTGGTTCCTCCGGTGAGCTTGGGCGCGACCTGTGCGCGGTGAAGCTAACCGCAAGATGGTTAGAAGAGGCGGAGGTCGTCGGGCTTCATGCCGCGGAGTTCGTCGTAGTTGACCTCGACCCAGCTGAAGCCTCGTGATTCGGCGAGCACTTTGGCTTGCGGTTTCACGACTTGGGCGACGAACACTCCACGGATCGTTCCGAGTGACGAGTCGAGCTCGAGGCGTTCTATGTAGCGCGTGAGCTGCTCGACGCCGTCGATTTCGCCTCGTCGCTTGACCTCGATCGCGACTACGACATCGGCGTCGTCTCGGCACACCAGGTCGATGGGCCCGATCGCGGTCGGATACTCCCGGCGGACGAGTCGCAAACCCTCCTCGATTGCGTGTGGGCTCGCGGCCAATAGTTCCTGCAAGTGAGCCTCGACGCCGTCTTTCTGTAGGCCAGGATCGTCACCCAGTTCTTGCTCGACGTCGCTCATCACTTCGTGCAGCGTGATCGTCAGCGTCTCCTTCTTAGGATTTGTGACGACCCAGTGGTCACCGTTGTCGACCAACGTGTTCGGCGCATTCATCCAGTTCAGCGGCTTGTATGCGCCACCGTCGGCGTGAATCGCAACGCACCCATCGGCTTTGACCATGATCAGCCGGTTGGCCTCGGGGAGGTGGGCATCGAGCCGACCCGAGTAGTCGACTGAGCAGCGGGCGATCACCAAACGCACGGTTGGCGACTTTACTTCTTCGACCCGGAGCGGTCAGATTCGACGTGATCACGCATCCGCTTCTGGATGAGTTCGCGGCGTTGTTGTAGTTGGCGGTAGGTCAGCTGCTTGACGCTGGGGTCGAGACCCATGCTGGATTTGACCCCATCCATGTCGATCTCGATCGCCTCCGGGGCGAGCCCGAGCTCACGGCCGATCAGGGCACCGTGCTTCTGAGCGAAGATCATCGAAATGTTGGCGACCTCGGCAAGGATGTCGAGATCAGGCGCCAACCTGGCGATCGCACCATCGAGAAACACCATGTTCTTGACATAGAGCATGAGTTCCTTCGGGAGCTTGGCGCCGTAACCGAGCAGTGCTTTGATGATCCGCTGGACCTCCTTGACCATCTCCTCACCGCTCAACGTTGTCGGGTCGACCACTTCCTCTTCGAGCCGCAGGTCGCGAATCACGGCTTCGATGTCGGTGTCCATCGGGAGGGCGCCGAGGTCGCGAAGGGCGGCCATCTGAGCTCTGATGTCGTTGGTTGTCGCTCCCATCATCAGCCTGAGGAACGCGTTACGCCTGGGACCGCTGAGCCGGCCCACAATGCCGTAGTCGAGCAAGGCGGTTCGTCCGTCTTCCATGACGAACAAGTTTCCGCCGTGTAGATCGCCGTGGAAGATTCCCTCGACGATCGCACCTTCCATGAACGCGATCATCGCGGTACGGATTACCTGCTCGGTGTCGATTCCGGCATCCTGCATGCCTCCGACATCGTCGAAGTTGAAGCCGAACACACGCTCCATCACGAGCACCCGCTTAGTGACCAATCGGGGATGTGGCCGGGGCACGATGTACTGGTCCTGGCCGAGATTGTGCAACATCGCGGCGACGTCGAGCATGTTGGCCGCTTCCATCCGGAAGTCGAGCTCTTCGACGATTGTCTCGGCGAACAGCTCGACCAATGCAGGCGGGTTCGCCAACGCGGCCACCGGGATTCGCCCGACGAGGTAGGGGGCAAGCCACGCCATCACCCGCAAGTCCTTGTGCACCAATCGAGAGACGGAGATCCGCTGCACTTTGACGACCACTTGTTCACCGGTCTTCAGCGTGGCAGCGTGCACCTGCGCGATCGACGCGGCTGCAATCGGTGTTTCCTCGAAGTGCTCGAAGACATCCTCCAGGCGCGCGCCGAGATCCTGCTCGATCGTCAAGCGAACTTCGCTGAACGGTTCGGCGGGAACCTGGTCGCGACACTTCTTGAACTCGGCGACCAACTCGGGAGGGAACAGGCCCTCCCCGGAGGAAATGATCTGGCCGAGCTTGATGTAGGTCGGTCCGAGCGCCTCGGCGGCGATCCGCAGACGCCTCGAAATATCGGAACGGCTCTCCGAGGTATCGGCAAACTGCCCTCTGCGCTTCTTCACCATCCAAGGGACGATTGCTGTTCCGATATGCCTGACAACTGTGAGCACCCGAACGCCGGGCGGCAGTAGCGAAGGCGCGGTCAGAGCAGGAACCTCGGCTTGGGCGCGAGCGCGCAGCGTTTCGGCGAGATTGAGCCAGCGGGCATCTTCTCGATGCACGACCCATGGCGCCTCGTCGGTGAATGAGCCCCACGCGAGGTCTGAAGGTCGGCTTTGTTCGGCGGAGGCAGATGCCATCGCTCCATGATGCCGGGTTCTGCGGGATTCGTGGCCGCGACCTAGAGGTTGATCGCGAAGTGGAGCGCGTGCGGCGGTCGCCGCCTGTGCAGCAGAGCGGTTGCCGTGCCAACATCAACCACATGAGCGAACGACCATTTCGAGTACTCGGACTCCAGCAGATCGCAATTGGCGGGCTCGACAAGGGAGCGCTGACAGGGCTCTGGACCGGCCTGCTGGGCGTCGACAAGGTCGGTGACTACGTGAGTGAGTCCGAGAATGTCGATGAAGACATCTTGAAATTGGGCTCGGGTGTGCATGCGGTTGAGATTGACCTGATGCAACCAATGGATCCGGAGCGATCGCCGAAGGTCCACGTTCCGACCTTGAATCACGTGGGTCTCTGGATCGACGACCTGCCGGCGTGTGTCGAGTGGCTGACTGGGAAAGGCATGCGCTTCACCCCTGGTGGAATCCGCAAGGGTGCTGGAGGCCACGATGTGTGCTTCATTCACCCGAAGGGCAACGACGACACGCCCAAGAGTGGTGAAGGTGTGTTGATCGAGCTCGTACAGGCGCCCGCCGAAGTGATCGCAGAGTTGTCGC
>JADWMG010000430.1 GCA_015767405.1 Actinomycetota bacterium | reverse complement strand
TATGTGCCAGAAAATTGCACACAAACGTGACGGGACCTCTTCTTGGCGCTATCTCGTTGCCGCAGCCGCGCTGGCGCTGGGCGCTTGCGCTGGAGGGTCGGACGATGATGGCCAGGCGAGTGAATCAGAGCCCGTCGAGTTGACTGTTGCCGCGTCGGCTGATGATCAGCGGGGGCCCGGTCTGTCAGACGGCATGACCTGGCAATGGCAGCTGCAGGGTGAGATCAACACGTCTTACCAAGCGGACGTGTACGACATCGATCTGTTCGACGCTCCGTCGTCGGTCGTCGATGAGCTTCATGCTGGTAACCGGATCGTAATCTGCTACTTCTCGGCCGGTTCGTACGAGGAGTGGCGTGACGATGCCTCAGAGTTTTCGGAGGCCGACCTCGGTGAACCACTCGACGGATGGGAGGGCGAACGCTGGGTCGATGTACGCAGTGGGTCGCTTCGTTCGTTGATGGAACGCCGACTCGACCTGGCAGTGGAGCGTGGGTGCGATGGCGTCGAACCTGACAATGTCACCGCATACAACAACGAGACCGGATTCGAAATCACTGCTGCTGATCAACTCTCCTTCAATACTTTTCTCGCCGACAGTTCTCATGAGCGTGGCCTGCTCGTCGGTCTGAAGAACGACCTCGATCAGATCCCCGATCTTGTGAGTCAGTTCGACTTCGCCGTCAATGAGGAGTGCCTGGAGTATGACGAGTGTGAGGCCTACGCGCCGTTCGTCGATGCGGGCAAGCCGGTATTCAGCGCGGAGTACTCAGAAGTAGCCGTCGAAGACCCCGGGGCGATATGCGCTGTCGCCCGTGAGGCGGGTCTGACGACTTTGATTTTGCCGCTCGATCTGGACGACTCGTTTCGGATCAGCTGCCAAGACCACCCCTGAGACGCCCGCGAGGTGGACGAATTCACGTTTGTAGGCAATTTTCGGTGCTCGGAGCGGCAGAAAATTACCTACAAACGAGAGGAAGCCGATCAATCGCCGATGACCTACAGTTCGGCGATGGCAAATTTCGGATGGGGCATCAAGTCTGGTGGCGATGATGCCATGGTGGCGACCTTCATCCGGCTCGACGGGATCGTTGCCACGGTCAGCATGCTGGTCGTCGTTGTCGTGAATCTCTTCTTCGTTCAGAGTGCGTGGCTGTGGTCCTTGCCAGTCAGCCTGGTCGTACTGATTGCCGGCCTCGCGCTTGCAGAGTCTGAAAGACGTTCTGATCGACTCACGATGGCGCTCGGCCTCATCACCGCCGGAAACTGGTGGTTTTGGCCGCGCCGCATCTCGCGAATCGTCCATTGCTGGTGATGACGGTTGGAGCGTCCCTCTCCGTGGTCGCCGTTGCATTGATCGGACTGACCGGCGATGACCGCGGTGCCGCCATTGATACCGACGACGTTCTCGAGACTGTCCTCGTTGTGGCGTTGTTGGCAGCGCTCACGGTTCCGATCATCGTGGTCGGGTGGCAGGCGAATCGGCTCCTGAAGAGCGCTCTTGCGCGTTCGAGGCGCCTCAACCGAGAGCTCAGCGACACAGCGCAACAGCTGATCGACTCGCGTCGGAGGGTGGTGAATACTGGGGATTCGGTGCGAATTGAGTTCGAGCGGGACCTTCATGATGGAGCAGAGCAGCGACTCGTTGCTCTGGGGACGCGGTTGCGGCTGATGAAGGCTGCGGCTTCGAACGCCGCGCCAGTTCAGGAAACGATGAGCGAACTGATCGACGAACTCGACGAAGCTGTCGAGGAGTTGCGCGAGTTCGGTCATGGGGTCTATCCACCCGTCCTCGGCGAGCACGGTCTGGCTGAGGCGCTCGATGAGGCGGCTGGGCGATCGTCGAACCCCGTTGAGGTCAGCGCGGGTGAGGTGGGGCGATTCAGCCGTGAAGTTGAAACGACTGTCTACTTCGCGGCCCTCGAGGCGTTATCGAACGC
>JADWMG010000429.1 GCA_015767405.1 Actinomycetota bacterium | reverse complement strand
AGGCGGGTCTCGATTCCGGCGTGGTACTCGGCGATGAACCGAACGCCATCCCCATCTGCCGTAGCCTCGCCCACGCCCTGGCGCACGCCGGAAGCATACCCGACTACTTCATCTTCGGGATGGCACCGGCGAGTGGCATGTTGTCGTCACACGAGCGCGGACTCGTGCTAGAGGCCATGGATCTCGGGATGAACATCGTGAACGGTCTCCATGAGTTCTTGAACGACGACCCGGTGTTCGCATCGGCCAGCACAGCGAAGAACGTGGAGATCATCGACATCCGAAAACCCAGAGCCAAGAAGGATCTACGGTTGTTCAGCGGTCGTATCGCCGATGTCACCTGCCCGCGTATCTCTGTACTCGGCACGGACTGCGCCATTGGCAAACGCACCACCGCCACCATCCTCACGCGTGCCCTCAACGCCCGCGGCCTGAACGCAGTAATGGTCAGCACCGGCCAGACCGGCTTGATCCAGGGAGCCCGATACGGCGTAGCGCTCGATGCGGTGCCGTCTCAGTTCCGACGTGATCATCATCGAGGGGCAAGGCGCGCTGAGTCATCCCGCATACTCGACCTCGTCCTTCATCCTTCGAGGCAGCTGCCCCGACGGCGTCGTGCTCCAACACGCACCAAGAAGGCCACATCGTTGCGACTTCGAACAGATGACAATGCCGACGCCCTCCACTGAGATCAACCTCATCGAGACCTTCTCCGATACGAAGGTCATCGGCCTGACCATCAACCACGAGAACATGACCGACGTCGAGGTCAGCTCGGCCATCACACTGTATGAGAGCGAACTCGGCATCCCCGTCACCGATGCGCTGACCCGGCCATGCGAGCGCCTGGTGGAAATGGTTCTCGCGGCGTTCCCGGAGCTCGAGGAAGAGCTGACCGCTGTTGTATCATGACCGCCCCACGACTTGAGATCGACCTCGACAAGATCCACCACAACGCCCGCACACTGGTCGGATTGCTGGCCAATCGCGGCATCTCGGTAACGGGCGTTACGAAGGCGACCCTCGGCTCACCCGAGATCGCCGGAGCGTTGCTCCGGGCCGGCGTGACCACGCTCGGCGACTCCCGTATTGAAAACATCGAAGCGATGCATCGTGCGCGCGTACGAGCACCGATGACCCTCATCCGCTCGCCAATGCTCAGCCAGACAAAACGGGTCGTCACGCACGCCGACGTGAGCTTCAACACCGAGCTGGACGTCATCAGCAAACTCTCGTCCGCCGCCAAGGAAGCGAAACGGACACACGGAATCGTGCTCATGGTCGAGCTTGGCGACCTCCGCGAGGGCATCATGCCCGGCGACCTCGAGAACACCGTGCGCGAGACGCTTCGCTTCCCGAACATCGCGCTCACAGGCATCGGCACCAACCTGGCGTGCCAAAACGGGGTGTCACCCGACGCCAAGAACATGGCCGAGTTGTCCGCGCTGGCCGATTCAATCGACGCGACTTTCGGCCCCGTGCTAAAGGTCGTCTCCGGGGGTAACTCCGGCAATCTCCAGTGGGCGCTCAGCGGAGCAGACACGGGGCGAATCAACGATCTCCGTTTGGGTGAATCGATTCTACTCGGTCGAGAAACGCTCCATCGCCAACCAATCGACGGGCTGCACACCGACGCCATCACGCTCATCGCGGAAGTGATCGAGTCCAAGATCAAGCCATCGCAGCCATGGGGTGAGATCGCACAAACCGCATTTGGGGAGAAACCGTCACCCACAGACCGGGGCGATATCTCGCAAACGATCCTTGCCATCGGGCGCCAGGACACCGATCCGGATGGGCTCATCCCGCCCCCCGGGATCGAGATTCTCGGGGCGAGCAGCGACCACCTCATCGTGGACTCCGGCCGCCACTCCCCGTCCGTCGGCGCCGAGATCATGTTCCAGCTCAATTACAGCGCGTTGGTCCGCGCCATGAGCTCACCCTTCGTTGCGAAGGTCATAGAGTCCCGGACCGACTACAGTCCCGCCTCACTTTTGAGGCCGTAGCAGGTTATCCCCGGCTTCTTTGCAATTGTCTACTTTGACT
>JADWMG010000037.1 GCA_015767405.1 Actinomycetota bacterium | reverse complement strand
GACGACCGCCCAACCATCATCGGCAAAGAACTGGAGATGAATCTGGACGCTGAGACATTGCGTGGTATCAACCTGCCGGTCCAGATCTATCCCATGTTCGAAACCGCACTGAGGGCCGCTTCCGGGCGCACCCCCGAGGAGCACGTCCGTCACCTCGGGAGACTCTGGTCGGGGCTGAGCGACGTTGCGGCCGGAAACCCATATGCCTGGATACGGGAGCCCAAGACGGCAGACGAGATCACAGCGGTGACCTCGAGCAACCGCATGATCGGGTTGCCATACCCGAAGCTGATGAACTCGAACAACGACGTCGACATGGCGGCAGCCGTCATCATGTGCTCGGTCGAAGCGGCTCGCCGACTCGGAGTTCCGAAGGAGAAGTGGGTGTTCCCGCACAGCGGTGCCGACTGCCACGAGCACCCGTTCGTTTCCAACCGCGACACGTTCGCACGGACGCCGGCAATCGAAATCGGCGGACGTTGTGCTCTCGAACTCGCTGGTGTCGACATCGACGACGTTTCAGTGATCGACCTCTACTCATGTTTCCCCTCAGCGGTTCAGCTCGGGGCGCAGTCACTGGGAATCAGCCTGGACCGACAGTGGTCGAGAACCGGCGGCCTATCGTTCGCCGGCGGTCCGTGGAACAACTACGTCATGCATGCCATTGCCACTGTGGTCAACGATCTTCGCGAGCGGCCCGGTGAATTCGGTTTGGTATGGGCCAACGGGGGGTACGCGACCAAGCACGCGTTCGGCGTGTACTCGACCACCCCACCGAAGGCATTCCGACATACCGAACCGCAAGAAAAGATCGACGCGCTTCCGCGTCGCGAGTTGGCAACACCACTCGACGCAGCGGGATCAGCGACGATCGAGGCATACACAGTGATGTTCTCGCGCGATGGTGAGCCGGAACAGGCAATCGCTTCATGTCTTATGCCCGATGGTCGCCGCGCGTGGGGCATGTCGTCAGATCCGGACCTGGTCGACTCGATGTGTGCCGGGGAATGGGTGGGGATCGACGCGTCGCTCGACGACGACGGAACTCTACGAGTGGCCTGACCGTCAGGGTTGCTCGATGACGTCGTTTCCGCCGAGCGTTCCTTGATCGGGGCAGTTCTCGACGATGTAGGCCTCGGTAAGCGGGACGGAAGCGTCGGTGATGAGGCTCGGATCCTCATGAATCAGGGGAACAGACCTACTGAATGAAGCAACCGCTTCCTCAACTGCAGGCGCTAGGTCGGCGGGGATATCCAGTTCGATATCAGGCTCATCGACCCCGGCGATAACGAGTGCGGTCAGCCACACCTCGGACAGCTGGTCACTCTGTTCAGTGGTCAGCCCGGCGACCGCAAGGTCAGCGCTGGCGCGTACGGCGCGGCGTTCCATCGGGCCGGCAAATTCGATGATGAGCACCTCACGTTCGTCTTCGAGCTCAGGTGGAAGGTGCTCGTCGAGGCCGTCAACAGCAGCGACGATTGCTCCAGAT
Organism: Actinomycetota bacterium; assembly: GCA_015767405.1. Lineage (GTDB taxonomy): Bacteria > Actinomycetota > Acidimicrobiia > Acidimicrobiales > Ilumatobacteraceae > Sva-07. The sequence goes on along the minus strand of JADWMG010000037.1, from coordinate 13,511 downwards.
GCAACGACCTCTGATCGCTGGGCCGCCAAATCCCCCGTCGCCAATGTCGACGCGAGCGCGAGCGCCTGGAACGAACCGGCAAACTCGCTCCAGGACCGACAGAACAGATCGACGCTGTCGATTCCGGGAACACCGACTTCTGGCACCGTCGGGAGAACGGTCGTCACAACCGGTAGTGCCGTAGGAGCATCTTGGTCCGCTGAATCTCCAGCACCGGTTGACTCCTCTGGCGCGGTACCGGCGGCTCGATCGGTCTGCTCGGGTTTATCCACCAGTCCGGGCCCGCTGTTCGCCGCATCTTGCGACGCGGACGGACCGGTCGATGCCGACCCAGAGGTGCCATCCCCATCGCCCGACCCGCTACAGGCGGCAGCCACGAACACAAGGGCCAACGCGGTTGGCAGCGTGCCGTGTAGTCGTCGCATAGCGACAGTGTGCACTCTCAAATGCCAAGCTCGGCGTCATGGCCGATACCCGAGACACGACGAACGCTTCAGCAACGACCGGCCGACCGGCGATCTTGCTGGATTGTGACCCGGGCCACGACGACGCAATTGCGATCGTGACAGCCGCCCGACACGCCGACCTCGTAGGCATCACAACTGTCGCCGGCAATGCCCCACTCGAGCGCACCACCTACAACGCGCTCGTCATGCGCGACCTGCTGGCGATCGATGTTCCCGTGCACTCCGGTAGCGCACGGCCACTTGTGGCAGAGCCACGGGCCGCTCCCTTCATTCACGGCGAGAGCGGTCTCGACGGTGCCGATCTGCCCGCGCCCACAACACCGTTGGACGGGACAGACGGAGTCGAGTTCATCATCGATACTTGTCGCAACTCCGAAGGGATCTGGTTAGTGCCCACGGGCCCGCTGACCAATATCGCCATCGCCCTACGGTTCGCTCCGGATATCGCCGATCGCATAGCCGGGATTTCGCTGATGGGCGGTGGCACATTCGGTAATCGCACAGTGACAGCTGAGTTCAACATCTGGGCTGACCCAGAGGCCGCTTCGATCGTCTTCGGATATGGAGGCCCACTCGTCATGGCGGGCCTCGATGTGACCCATCAGTTCCAGGCGACACCGACGCGTATCGCTCAGGTTGCTGCGCTCCCCGGCCAGCTAGCGAGAGTTCTGACCGACCTGTTCAACTTCTTTGCAAGCACCTACCTCTCACGTCACGACCCAGGCTCGATCCAGGGCCCTGCGGTTCATGACCCCCTCGCCGTTCTGGCTCTCACTCACCCTGAACTTCTCGATCGTGAAGCGCATCACGTCGCGATCGAGACAATGGGGACGCTGACCCGCGGCATGACCGTGATCGACCAACGCCATCTGGTCGAGCGCCGCGAATCGAATTGCGACGTGCTCACCAAAGTCGACGCCGACACCGCGTTCGACGCCATCGTCGAAGCAATAGCCCACTTCGCCAAATAACACGAATGGGGTCTGACCCCATTCGTGCCATTTGATCTCTTGCCTTCTGGGCCGGTGGGTGAGGAGAACTGAGATTCGCGTACTGTCGGGGGATGCGCGCAACGGTGATGAGAAACTGGGAATTACGGGTCGACGACATCGATACCCCCACGGCCGGCCCAGGACAGGTCCTCACGAAGGTGCTCTCGTGCGGGATCTGCGGCAGCGACCTTCACATGTTGAAGCACGGCGAGGAGGCTCGCCAACTGTCAGACGAGCTCGACGACGGCCTCCCGCCGGATCCCACCCGTCCGATCATGTTCGACCCTTCCGGTGACATGGTCATGGGCCACGAGTTTTGTTGCGAGGTGGTCGAACTCGGCCCGGATGTGGCGAACCTCGTGGTGGGTGACGTCGTGGTGTCGATGCCGGTCGCATTTGATGCCGGGGGCGTCCACCCCCTGGGGTACTCGAACAACTACCCCGGCGGCTACAGCGAATACATGGTCGTCAACGAAATGCTGGCGATGAAGGTTCCCGACGGTCTCCCCCACCAGATGGCAGCACTCACCGAGCCATTGGCTGTCGGCATCCATGCCGTCGCCAAGTCACGGATTGCGCCGGGCGACGCGGCCCTCATCATCGGCCTCGGCCCAGTCGGCCTGGCCTGTATCGCCTCGCTGAAGATGCAGGGAATAGGACCCATCGTGGGGGCCGACTTCTCACCTGCCAGACGGGCCCTCGCCGAGCACCTCGGGTGTGATGAAGTAGTCGATCCGGCGGTCGAGTCTCCAATCGAGGCATGGCGACGCGTCGACGGCTCCAAGCCACTCGTCATCTTCGAAGCCGTCGGAGTCCCAGGAATGATCGAGCATGCAATGCGCCTCGCTCCGAAAGACGCTCGAGTGCTGATCGTCGGGGTGTGCATGCAGCAAGATCAGTTTCACCCGATGCTCGGCATCGGCAAAGAACTGTCTCTGCAGTTCGTTCTCGGGTACGACCCGCTCGAGTTCGGCTCAGCGCTCGACGCCATAGCAACAGAGAAGGTCGACCTCGCACCGCTGCTCACCGGGACCGTCAACATCGATGGAGTGCCACAGGCCTTCACCGACCTCGGGAACCCCGACGCGCACGCCAAGATTCTCGTCGAGCCATAGAAACCGACTGACCGCGTGACCGACACGTTCCCTCGACAACACGCCCGCACGCAGCGATTCACGCTCGGCGAGCCACGAAACATCACCGTGTCCGCCGACGGCCTGCGTGTGCTGTTTCTTCGTAGCGAGAGTGGCAGCGATCCCGTCAACTCTCTGTGGGTGCTTGATACCCAGACGGGCGAAGAACGGCTGATCGCCGACCCGCGCGAACTGCTGAGCTCGGCCGACGACGATCAACTGCCACCAGCGGAGCGAGCCCGGCGCGAACGCACACGCGAGGGTGCGGGCGGCATCACCTCGTATGCGACTGACGCGAAGGGAACCGTCGTCGCCTTCGCTCTCGCGGGCCAACTGTTCGCCGCGGGGGTGATCTCGGGACAGGCCCGGGCCCTTGATGTAGACGGCCCGGTGTTCGACCCTCGCCCCGACCCGCTCGCCCAGCGAGTTGCCTATGTCAGCGGTAACAGTTTGTGCATCGGCGAACTGGATGGCGCATCGCGCGTGCTCGCCGGTCAACACGCTGACGCCTCTTCAGCCCCGGACAACCAATCTGATTCCCAACCGGACAGCAGAACCATCTCGTGGGGCAGCGCTGACTTCATCGCAGCTGAGGAGATGCACCGGTTCCGTGGCTACTGGTGGAGCCCCGACGGCACCACGATTGCTGCCTGCCGAGTCGATGTGGAGGCGGTCGACGAGTGGGTCATTGCCGACCCTGCTCATCCTGATCAGGCAGCGAGAACGATCCGATACCCGGCGGCGGGCACACCAAACGCCGAAGTCACTCTGCACCTACTCCACCTCGACGGATCGAGAGTGGAAGTCGTCTGGGACCACGACTTCTTCCCCTATCTCGCGGCCGTCCAGTGGACAGCAGCCGGGCTGATCATGCTGGTTCAGGCTCGCGACCAACAGGGCTCGATGATCTTGCGCGTCGACACCGACACCGGCGAAACAACGGTGGCCTCTCACGACTACGACGATGCATGGGTCGAGCTCGTTCCCGGCACGCCGCGCCTGCTGACCGACGGCCGCGTCGTCAGCTGCGCGGACCGTGATGGCGCTCGACGCCTGATGATCGACGATGAACCGGTCACCTCGACCGATCTTCAGGTCCGCTCCGTGCTTTCAACGGGTGACGCAACCGTCACATTTCAAGCCAATCCGATCGACGACGCAACGCAACTCCATGTCTTGCAGTGGTACAGCAATTCCGACACCTCGATCGAGGGTCAGGTGACAGCCCTTGCCGACGGCCCGGGCGTCCACACGGCAGCCGTTGGTGGCTCGACCATCGTCACGCGATCAACGACGCTGGAAGAGCCCGGCACGCGTACAACGACTTCGACAGGCCACACGATCACGTCGCATGCGGAGACTCCACTGGTCACACCGGAAGTCGACCTCTTTACTGCTGGGCACCGCCGCCTTGCAACCGCAGTCTTGCTCCCGACGACCCACGATGGCTCCAAACTCCCGGTTCTTCTCGATCCATACGGAGGCCCGCACGCGCTCCGAGCGACCAGATCGCACAATGCATATCTGACCTCACAGTGGTTCGCCGACCAGGGGTTCGCAGTCGTCGTCGCCGACGGTCGCGGAACCCCAGGACGAGGTACGACTTGGGAGCGCGCCGTTCATGGTGACCTCGCGACCACACCGCTCGATGACCAGATCGATGCGCTGCACGCGGCGGCCGAACGTCATGCGGAGATCGACCTCGATCGTGTTGCAATCCGCGGATGGAGCTTCGGCGGTTACCTCGCGGCCCTCGCCGTGCTCAGGCGCCCAGATGTGTTTCATGCCGCGATCGCCGGTGCACCCGTCACCGAGTGGCGCCTCTACGACACGCACTACACCGAGCGATATCTTGGCGACCCCAGCGATCAATCTGACGCGTATGAGGCAAGCTCACTACTCCCGATGGCCGCGGACCTGACTCGGCCCTTGCTCCTGATTCACGGCCTCGCCGACGACAATGTTGTGGCGGCGCACACCCTTCAACTCTCATCGGCCCTGCTCACTGCTGGTCAAGCGCATGAAGTGCTTCCACTCGTCGGCGTCACTCACATGACCCCACAGGAGATCATTGCGGAGAATTTGCTGCTCCATCAGCTCGAGTTTCTGCAACGATCACTCCCCAGCGATGCGACAGCCGTTGTCAACTGATCTAACGTGCCCGCCTGGAAGGATGCCCGATGGACCAAAAACTCGCTGAGCTCTACCGAGGAGTCGCAGTGCATGCGACCGCGGATCTAGAGCATCAGGCCGCGCTCGAACTGCTGGCGCTGGTCATGCTCGCCGATTCGAACATCTCCGACGACGAAGTCGAGGTCGTTCGCGAAATAAGTACCGAATGGCGGTCAGACGACGGCGCCTTCGAGGAGTATCTCCGCCCCGCCATCGAAGAAGCCAGGGCCGCAATCGAGCAAGACACCGTAAATGAATTCCTCGATCACGTCGATGCGCGAATCAGCAGTCGAATCTTGCGCTCAGCGTTGTTCTCGGCAGCCCGCGATGTCGCCGGAGTCGACCACGACCTCACTCCTGAGGAAGGCTCCATTCTCGCGTTTGTCGCTGTCCGCTTCGGCTGAGATCTCCGCCGCACCAACATTCAGTGTGACCGCTCGGGTGACGCGAGACGCTAGTCGCCTTGCCCACCCACATCGACCCAGTACGCCTCGTAGACCAAATCGGCGCCGTGTTGTCGATGCCGGGACAATTCGGTCAGGAGAATCAGGCCCAGATCCCGCGCGGTCGCAATTGCCTCATCAGTTAGTGGATCAGATGCCAACGCAGCTCGTAGCCCTGCGGCCGCTTCATGCAGATGCACGTGCTCCGCGCGGAGTCGGTCGACACGCGAGATGAGCCGCGGTGATCGGCTGGAAATCTCGCTGAACAGCCCGTCCTGACCCTCGGTGCCAATGATGTGATTATCGAGCACCAAACCGAATTCATCGCACTTCACGAGCATTTCTGCCCGCCATCCCGCACGGTCACTTCCTGAAGGCGCGGCAAGCGCATGCTCGAGCCGAACCATCATGTCGTGCATCTCCTCGCGGCGGCTTTCTACACGCTCCACCGACTCTTCTTGCTCCGGTGCCATGTTGCTCTCCTCTCTATTCTCGGCTTCTCAACCTAACTCTGGCACCACCGGTCAGGGCTCGACAAGGGCCAAGAGTCCCGATGCTGAATTCGTGAATGCAGCTGAATAGTCGTCATCTCACGGGACCTTGTCCCCTTGTGCCCCAACGAGACATCGCGGATACTGGATATCGACGCCACAGTCACCTGAAAGGAGCATTTGAAATGCATGCCGAAGTAGGAGACGAGCTGATCATCGAGGGCCACCGGGTTGGAGAGCCTCGCCGTACCGGAAAGGTGCAAGAGGTACGCGGGAACAACGGAGGACCCCCTTACCGGGTGCTCTGGGATGACACCGGCCGGTCCACGCTGATGTTCCCTGGGTCAGATTGTCTCATCAAGCACCTTGGCGAGACCAACAACGAGGAGGCGTCATGAAAGTTACGGATCTTGCCCTTCGAAAGCCGGTGGTAATCGCGTGCGATGCCACGGTTTCCGCAACTGCCGAGTTGATGGCGGCCTCAGGCGTCGGAGCGGTGATCGTGGTCGATGGAGAAACTCCTGTCGGCATCGTGACCGACCGCGACATCGTCACGCGGGGCGTCGCTCATCAATACCCGACTGACGGAAGGATCGATGGTCTCATGAGCATGGGCCTAGTCGCTCTCGATGCTGACGACGATCTCGACGACATCCTCCACGTGTTCAGTCACCATGCAGTTCGTCGCATCCCGATCGTGGCTCACGATCGTGTGGTTGGCGTAATCTCCATCGATGACCTTCTCGTGTCCATGTCGAGCGAACTCACCGATCTGTCGAGGGTGTTGGCCGCACAGATCATGTTCCCTCACGCCGGTGACGAGGCACATCCACCGTCGCCAGTCTGAGCGTTCCTGAGCACCCGCATGGCAGGTGAACAACTGCATTTCGAGGGTGACCTCAGCGTGCGCGACCAAATGCAGGCCAGGGCAGAGCACGCCGCCACAGCCGACAAGATCTTCTTGATGGAACACGACCGTCGCTGGACCTACCGGCAGTTCCGCGATGAGTCGGTCCGAATGGGCCATTTCCTGCTCGGGCGCCTCGAAGAGATCGACGACCGGCGACCCGGCCACGTGGCGATGATGCTCGAGAACCGCCTGGAGTTAATGGCCCTGTTCGGCGGCTGCGCCGTCTCGGGGCTGACCTTGTTCGGGATCAACACGGGTCTTCGGGGCGAGACCCTGAGCGGAGTACTCAACCAATCGCAGGCCCGTGTCCTCGTAGTCGAGGAGTCGATGCTTCCCGCTCTTTACCTGATCCGTCGCCAGCTGGACTGGATCTCCGAAGAGAATCTCCTCGTTGTGCCCAGCGAGGCCGAAACGAGCGGCTCAGCGAGCCTCAGTCGGGCCCTCGACCAAGAGGTGGGCACGAGCGGCCCCGCCCTGGAGTTGCCAGACGTCGAGGTCACCCCAGAAACCAACCTGATGGTCATCTACACGTCGGGAACAACAGGCCTACCGAAAGGCATCAACAACAACCAGTTCAAAATGTGTGCGACGGGCCTTGGCGTCTCCATGCAGGCTGGACTGGGGCCTGATGACGTTGCTTACGTATCAATGCCCATGTTCCACTCCAACTCCATGTTCATCGGCGTGATGCCGGCGTTCTGGTCCGGCGGCCAGGTGGGTATGCATGCTCGGTTCAGCGCCAGCGGTTTCGTCGCCGACATCCTGGAGTACGGCGCTACCTACTGGAACTACGTTGGCGAGCCGGTGCACTACGTCTTGGCACACCTGCAGGAGACCTACGGCGACGACATCGAAGGGCTACGGGCAGAGGTGACAAACAATCCCGACAACCATCTCCGGCTGGCGATCGGAAACGGAGCGTCGGCACCCGATATCGATCGGCTCATCGACTGGTTCGGCTTGGTCGATGTACATGAGTTGTATGGCTCAACCGAGGCCGCCATCAGCACCTTCCGGAAGTCGGGAGATCCTCGAGGAAGCGTGGGTGAGGTCGTCGATCCCGCAGTGCAGATCCTCGATGCCTCTGGCGACCAGATGCCTCCAGCCCTCCTTGACGAAAGCGGCAGGATCACGAACTACGAAGAATCGGTCGGAGAAATCTGCCGTGTTGGTACCGACGCCGGCCTTTTCCAGGGGTACTACGACAATGACGAGGCAAGCGACGACAAGTATCACGACCACGTGTATCACTCGGGTGATCTGGGCCACATCGTCGAACGCGAGAGCCAACGTTTCTTGTTCTTCGATGGTCGGACCGACGACTGGATTCGTAAGGACGGGGAGAACTTCTCCGCGCTGCAAGTCGCACGGTTTGCCGCCGAGTTCCCCGGTGTGGCACTTGCCGCGGCGTATGGAGTGCCGTGTGCAGTTTCCGACGAACTCGTCATGGTTGCACTCAGCATGCAAGACGATTCAACGTTCGATGCCAATGCGTTCTTCAAGTTCTGCGATCAGCAGGTCACCAGCGGCGGGATGGATCCAAAGTGGTTCCCAGACTTCGTGAGAGTGGTGGACAGTTTCGAATTCACGGGAACACAGAAGATCCTCGTGCGAAGCCTGAAATCGACCAATTTCAACGCACACAAAATTCAGGACCCGCTCTATTGGCGAGAGCGCGGCGACTCGTCATTCCGGGCGTTTCTGGTGGCGGATTTCGTCGAACTCAGAGAAGAGTTCGCTACGGCCGAAAGGCTCGGGTTGCTCGATCACTGAGATGCGTCTCAGTTTGGTCGGGTCAAGTTGTCGAACTCGGTGCGCGACCGATCGCAATCCGATCTAACCCCGCGAGATCTGGACGCACCTCGATGTCGACGTATCCAGCGGCGGCCATCAGCTCCCGCACTGGTTCGCTCTGATCGGCTCCGATTTCGAGAATCAGCCAACCACCCTTGCGGAGACGACTGGTCGACTCTCCAACGATCGTGCGGATGTCGTCAAGGCCATCGGGCCCGGCAAACAGGGCGCCAGCGGGCTCCCAATCGCCAACAGCCTTCTCGAGATCGGGTGAATCGACGGCGACATACGGAGGATTGGCGACAATCACGTCGAAGAGCTCGTCGGCGGGGAGCGCATCCAGCCACGACCCGAGCGCAGCACGAACGTTTCGCCCGGCCGGGCCGAGACCGGCGATATTCGACCGCGCTACATCGAGGGCATCGGCACTCACATCGGTGATCCAGACCGTCGTTCCTTCACGAGGGAGTTCGTAGGCCATCGCCAGCCCGATCGCCCCCGATCCCGTGCCGAGATCCGCAATGAGGCGTGTCGGCCCGATCGCTGCGGCCTTTTCGATCGCGACCTCCGCCACAAGCTCTGTTTCGGGCCGCGGGATCAGTACACGGCGATCGATGGCCAGCTCGATGTGACGGAAACTCCACTGCCCGAGCACGTATTGCACCGGCTCGCCGGCGCGGTAGCGGGCAAGCATTGCGTCGAGGTGAGAAACCATCCTCACGGTCGCTGCCTGATCCAGCTCAGCAAGGAATTCGTCGGGCCTCGCCGAAGACGAGGCGACCTCACAAAGCCACCGCGCATGCGCGCGATCACCAATCAGATCTGCCGTTTCGTTCCACAACTCGCGCCAGGTGACCGTCTGATTGTGCAATTCATCAGCCACGAGTCAGCTCGTTTCCGCGCCGCCCTCGGCAAGCTGACGAGCGCGTTGGTCGGCGGCAAGCGCATCGATGACAACTTGAAGATCACCAGCAAGCACGGCAGCGAGGCGATACACCGTGAAACCGATGCGGTGGTCGGTGACGCGATTCTCTTTGTAGTTGTACGTGCGGATCTTCTCGCTACGACCGCCACCGCCAACCTGGGAACGACGCTCGGCTGACAGCTCCTCATTACGCTCACGCTCCGCAAGCTCGAATAGACGGGCGCGAAGTACGAGCATGGCGCGAGCTTTGTTCTGGAGTTGGGAACGTTCGTCCTGCATAGACACGACAACACCGGTCGGGCGGTGAGTGATTCGCACGGCAGAATCAGTGGTATTGACACTCTGACCACCCGGCCCGCTCGCCCGAAATACGTCGATCTCGAGATCTCGATCGTCGATCTGGACATCGATTTCATCGGCTTCAGGCATCACCGTGACCGTTGCCGACGATGTATGTATCCGGCCCTGACTCTCCGTCACCGGAACCCGCTGCACCCGATGCGGACCACCCTCGAACTTGAGGTTCCGCCAAGCGGTGTCGCCTCGAACCTCGAACGTCACATCGTTGAAACCACCCATGTCGCTGAGTGATGTGGAGAGCAAAGTGACCTTCCAACGACACCCGCTGGCGTAGGCCGAATACATCTCATAGAGGTCTCTCGCAAAGAGGTTGGCCTCTTCGCCGCCCTCAGCCCCTCGGATCTCGACAATCACGTTCTTGCCATCATGCGGGTCGCTCGGCAACATCAGCTCGCGGAGTTCGTTCTCCAGGTCTGCAATCTCCGCGGTCGCCTCTTCGATCTCCGCTACCAAAAGCTCACGTTCGTCGCCGCTCGCGCCGTCGAGCATTTCGCGGGCGGCGTCGGCATCACCTTGTCGATTCTGGTGACGGCGGTACGACTCGATGACGGGTCCAAGTTCGGCATAGCGCTTGGAGAGAGTGCGCAGCTGGCTTGGATCAGCGAGCACTTCAGGATCCGAGAGCTGTCGCTCGAGTATCTCGAATTCGTCGTTTACTAGGCGCAGACGCTCCAACATGGCGATTCGAGGCTAGTGGCTGTCGAGCCAAGCCCGTTGCTCAACTGATCGATCGAAGTTCAACCGGCGCTTCGAGCAATCCGGCCATATCTCGGGTGATCGACACCAGATCGCGTTCTGGCGTCACCACGAACACCGGGTCGCCGTACATCTCTTGCACGTCGGCGGCGAACGGGATCAGGTCGAGATCGATTCCCGTTGAACAGACAACCATCGCTACTGCTTCATCATTTTGTGCTCTGGCAACGCATGGCACAGGGTCTTTCAAGTTCGGCCGAGGGACTGGCGACTCCGCCGGTGCCAATTCGGACATGCCGATCAACCCGGGCTCCTGCTCCAGGCGCCAGCGAAGGAACCGTTCCTGGCCAAGTCGATTGAGTGGGTGCTGACGGGCAACGACCGACCTATGCGTCTCAACCGCTTCGACCACACCGCTCAAGGCTTCGATAGTCGGGATATCACCGTGTAGCAACTGGAACGCCTCACGGTCATTGGCCCCCACCCCGACCTCGAGCCGCACTCCCTCGTGCTCTCGACGTTCGAGCGCAGCGGTGGCATCAACAGCGTCGAGCAACGGTGCTGAGGGGTCTGAGGAGATGTCGCCGAGTTCGGCGAACAATCCGACGGTTGGCTGGTCGACGACGCGACACACCTCGAGTCCGCGCACCTCTCCGAACACGACTCCGTGTTCTACGTTCACCGTCGCACCGGCTTGCTCGATCATCGCGCGTACGTCGAGATGGTTGGGCGGCGGCGATGGCACGTCGGGGAGGGGTGCCGCTATCGCGGGCAGCAGCTCGCGATCCTCGGGGAACCACACTGAGACTGGGAACCTGAACCTGTCGGCGCGACGTGCCAGCAGGCCGGTATCAGAAGTAGCGATCAGATTGAGCGACGTCGCTGGTTGCCGAATAGCCCAGCTGAGGGCACCTCCCAACGAGCGTGAGGCGTCTCCATCGACGAGCACCCAGGCCGCATCGCCGACAAGGACGGCCGCCCCATTGGGGAACCCACTCGTTTCGTCGACGACTTCACGACCTAGGTGACCCGAAATCAGCGCCTTCAGCTTGATGCCGAGCAGCCGGCTTCTGCGTTCGGCGGTTTCGGACCCCTGGGTTTCGTCGGGCAGATTCGTCATCACCCCCGACGCTACCGAACCTTCACCATCCCCCGAACCCACCCCAAATACCCAAAATCTTGCGTGGGTCGAACGCTATGCGTCCGAATTCCGCAAGATTTCTGGTGGGTGTGGTGATTTGTGCTGGCGGGTGGCGGTTCTCGCGACTTGGCTCTCGAGGCTCAAATGAAGTAGCCGGTTACGTCCGCTATGAGATCTACGGCGCCGGCATGGTTGTAGAGACGTACCTTCCCATTGGAACCGACTTTGGCAACAACCAGATTGGCCGCGGTACCCCCGGCAGCGATGTTCAGGCTGGACGCTTCGGGCCGCTTGACGCCGTTCGGGTACACCGTCACATAAGTGGCGGATGTCGCGTTCGCGGCCGTCACATTGAGAATCACCGCCGAGGCTCCGTCGGCAACGCCTCCCCTGCCGGTAGCGGTGAGTTCGATCTCAGATCCACCGTGTACGCGAGTCTTGCTCGCACCAATGGCTTCGCGAGTGTCGAGCAGGCGAGATGGTGGCACTGACACGTGGCGTGCTCCGTCGGTCTTGAAACACCCCACCACATCGGCGATCAGGTCCAGTTCCCCGGCGTTCGCGTACAAGCTCACCTGTCCACTCTTGCTGAGCTTGCACATCACGAGATTGGGGATGTTCATCCCCTGGGAATAGTTGAGGTTCGAGATGTTGGGCCGTCTCTCACCCTTGGGCCACACAGCGACGTAACCGCGAGATGTGGGCTGCACCGAACCAACGTTCAGCACCACCGCATCGACGCCAGAGGATGGCACACCTCCACGGCCGGACACCTGAAGATCGATCGTTGTACCACCCCTGATCCGGGCACGCTTGGCACCAACGCCCTTCCGGGTGTCGAGAAGCCGGGCCGGCACGAGCGGGGCCAAACGCGAAGCCGTCTCACCCGTGTAGTAGCCCATGATGTCAACCACACAGTCAGCGGTGCCACGATAGTTGAACACACTGATCTTGCCGCCTTCTCCGACACCGACGATCACCATGTTTGGCACTGCTCGCCCCGGCCGCGGGTTGAGGCTTGATGCGGTGGGGAGAGCAATCCCGGCGGGAAAGACTCGGAAGTTCGTTGCGTGAGTGGTGTTCACCGATGTCACGTTCAGCGCAACCGCACGCACTCCAGTTGTCGGCAATCCGACGCGCCCCGTCACCTGAATGTCGACGGTCTCCTCGCCGCCAATCCCTCGACGGCGACCGCCCGTTCCGTCGCGGGTGTCGAAGATCCGTGCTGGCGACATCGAGACGAATTGCCCAAGAGCGGCACCCGGTGCTCCACCGCCACCGCCGCCACTTCCCCCGCTACCTCCGCTGCCGCCGCTGCCCGGCAGTGCGGCAAAGAGACCGAGGTTCTCAATATTTCGGCCACCAAACAGATCGGCTGCACCACCTCCGAGCCATCCGTCGATGACGCTGCCGTAGTAGTCGCGAAAGTCCACGTGAAATGGCATCCGGTCCCATCGTCTGAGACCTGCGAGGGATGGACGCTGGCCGTACAGGCCTCCCCGCACGTTGGTGCCGAACACGAAATGTGGCGCAGAGGTGCCATGATCGGTTCCCGCTCCGTCGTTGGCCCAACTCGTGCGACCGAACTCGGAGAATGTCATGATCGTCACCCGCGACGCCCAGTCGGGCGACAGGACTTGGTAGAAGCGCTTGACTGCACTGTTCAGTTCCTGCATCAACACCGGGTGCTCGTTCGGCTGACCGGCATGTGTGTCGAAATGGCCCAGGCCGGTGCTCAGCACTCGGAATCCGAGGTTGGCGTTTATGAGTCGAGCCATCACCTCCATGCCTGCGGAAAGCTCCTCATTCGGCAGGTCGCCGCTCGGCGGCACTATCGGGGCCAGTGTCTGGGCGACATCGAGCTGATCGATCATCGCCTCACCAACCCGTCCACGCCACGTGGCCGCGTCCCCGACGCCCAACCGCCGCACAGCTGTGTACACCTTCTGCGAACGCTCACCGTCGTCGCCACCAAAGGCTGGTCGCG
>JADWMG010000036.1 GCA_015767405.1 Actinomycetota bacterium | reverse complement strand
AACTCGCAGCCATCGATCTCGCCGAACGCCTCGAGGTCGGCTTTGCGGTGGGGGCACCGTCGCTGTACCACGTAGTCGCCGATCTGGATGTCTGGCTCGTCGACACCTTCGAGCTCGTCGATGGGGTTGAGCTTGCGAACGACCTCAGCCTCGGCGCGGCGCATCCGTTCACGTGAGAGTGACTTGAAGAAGTTGTAGACGTATTCGTTGAACTCACCATCGCGCCATGCCGTGAAGCGACAAGACAACAGCAGCGAATTGCTCCAGTCGACGGCGCGCTGCGCCGCGACGGTCTCGACGAGTTCGCGTGGAATGTCGAAGCTGAAGGAGTATGGCTCGTCGTTGTACGCCCGTACCTCGCCGTTCGGGAAATCGATCAAAACCTCGAGTTCCCCGGTCCTGATCAGTACGTTCGCCCCCACTTGGGCGCGCAACGTCGGAGCCATCTCGAGTAACGGTTCCCACCACTCCTTCAGTGTCGAAAGAAGATCAGTGGTCGGTGGATTCCAGCCGGCTTTCAGGTCGCTCAGCCAGTCGGCCCAATCGGCCTGATAGTTGCGGAGGTAAGTCCGTTTGTCGGTGAAGATTGATTCCACGTCCTCGATCGGGATGGGGTGGGTCACGTCGATCGATCCGGGATGAACCTCGATGGTTGTGCCGGGAATGTTCATAAGGCCCCGTCGGCCAGCAGCGCTCAGGCGCGAGATGAATTCGGTCTGGTCAGGAAAGATGCTGAGTTCATTGCCGTCGATCACGTTGAGCGCAAACAGGTCCTCATCGAGGAAACACGGGGGTCCGGCGCTCGGGACCACGGCGCGGGCATCGATCATTTCGACGTACCGCTGGGCCCTGGCGAACTGGGCATTGACCTTGGCTTCGCAGAGCACACGTTTCTCGTCGTCGGGGATGTCGTAGACCATCGGGTACCAGATTGCTCCCGAGAACTGGAGCCAGTGCAGGTCGATGGGCCCGTGCGTGTTCAGTTGGTCGAGGTCGGTGGTGCGGCAGTCGTTCTGATTGACGAGGATCGACTCACCATCCGAAACGACGAGCGTCGAGTCTCCACCCGGTCCGTCTGTGATGGATGTCTCGACATGAATGGCAATCGTGAGCCCAGGTGCGATCTCGAGCTCTTCTTTGTCGGTCGTCCGTATGAAGTTGGTGAATCCGAGAGCAGCCAGCGTTCGCTGCTGTTCACGGGTCGGGAACCCGGGTAGCAAGATTGGGATATCGCGTCGCAGGTGCTCGCGCAGCCAGGGTTCATCATGGTGATCACCGTGAAGGTGGGAGATGTACAGGAAGTCGGCTGTTTCGATGCGTTCGAGTAAGTCGTCACTCAGCTGGTCGTTGCGCGGAAAGACGAACCAGGACCCGAAAAAGGCCGGGATGAACCACGGGTCGCAAACGATCGAACCAGCATCGGTTTCGATGAGAATCCCGGCATGGCCGATTGATGTTGCGCGCATGACCTCAGAGTACGAGCCCCGTCTAAGCGCGTCATAGCCGTGTGACGAACGACTCAAATGACACGAATGGGGTCAGACCCCAATCGTGTCATTTGATCAGGCGACGGGTGGGTCGGTGAACTGCTGCCCGGCCCGCGACACGTGCTCGGTCCAGCCCGCACCGTCCCAGTACCGGAGCTCGAAGCGACCGGAAGGATCGGCATACCAACCGGCGGGAACTGCGGCATCGGCAGCAGGCGCTGCCTCGGCGGCTACCGGTTCTGCAGCAGCGGGGGCTGCCTCGGCTGGCGCTGTCGCTTCCGGTTCTGCGGCGGCGGGGGCAGCATCATCGGCGGAAGTGTCAGCGCCTTGTTCGCCTTCGGGAGCGGTTGCCCAACCGGCTGGCTCATCGACTGCGGCGACGGTTTCGGCCTCGACAACCATGGCGTCGGCGACTGCCTCTTCGGCAACCGCTTCGTCGAGCTTGGCATCAGCGATCACTTCTTCGGCGATGGCTTCGTCGATCTTTGCGTCTGCAATGGCGTCTTCTGCAACTGCCTCACCGAGCTTGGCGTCGGCAATGGCACCTTCGGCTACTGCTTCGACGACCATTGCCTCGGCGATCACTTCTTCGGCGGCCGCTTCTTGAACCATGGCGTCAGCGATTGCCTGTTCGGCTACTGCTTCGACGACCATCGCTTCGGCGATTGCCTGCTCGGCCGCCACGTCGTCGACAACCGCATCACCGGGTGTTGCACGTTGAAGGTAGGCAACCACATTGGTGCCGGCGCTGATGATCGAGACCACGTCCCAACCCTCAGCAGCCTTCTCATTGAGAAGGGGTACCAGTGCGTCGGCGTCGTACGAAGAGGCGGTGACCGCGGAGAATTCCATCCTGCAAGGTTAGACGACGGCGGCGGTGCGCGCGGCTTTCGATCACAGCGGCGTCGATCAAAGTTCGTCGAGTCGGATTCCTTCGGTCAGAGCATTCACGTCAGCCTCGTCCGGTGAGCCGTCATAGGTCACCTCGCCGCCGCTCAGGGCGATCAGCCGTTGCCCTTCACGAACACTGGACAGTTCATGGGTAGCGATGACTAGCGTCGCACCGTCGTCATGTGCCAGCGATAGGAGTTCGAGGAGAGCTTCTCGCCCGGTTCGATCCAGGCCGACGAATGGTTCGTCGATGAGCATCAACTCGAAGGGACGCACGAAGGCCATCGTGATCGCGGCCTTTTGCTTGAGGCCACGACTAAAAGTCATCGGGAGGTCATCGGCGCGCTGGGTGAGACCGACCATTTCGATCAGGTCGACGGCCTGTTGCTCCCAGTCTTCGGTTCCGTGCAGCCTCGCGATGTATTCGAGGTGCTCCCAGACCGTCAAGTCGTCGTAGAACACGGGTTGGTCGGACAAGTACGAAACGGCTGCCCGGGCCTCGAGCGACGCGATGGGATGGCCGACGACGGTGGCTGTCCCATCCGAGGGTTCGAGCATTCCCGTAAGCATTCGAATGAGAGTGGTTTTCCCACTTCCGTTGTGCCCGATCAACGAGACACGCTCACCTTCGGCGACCTGAAGGTCGAGTGGGACCAGCGCTGGGGCGTCTCCGTAGCTCTTACCGAGCCCGATCGTGTGGATTGCGAGTGGGGGCCCCGAGTACGCAGCGATCTCGGCAACTTCTTCGGGTTCTTCGGTGTCCTCGGTCTCCTCCTTTTTGGAGTGCTGAGGAGTATTGGCCGAGGTGGGCCTTGGTTGTTGCCGACCGCCGCTCGGACGGTTGGGCCGCGAGGATCCGGAACTGCTCTTGGGTCGGGTCATGTTGCTGCTGCTCTTCCCTCGGCGGTGAAGGCTCGGATCTTCACACTCCAACTGTCGTGGCGACGGATCCACCACGCTACGAGCGCAATGAACAGTGCCACGCCCACGATGCTTCTGCCGATGGTTGCGGCATCAGGGCTGAACCGCATTACAAGAACCGGTGCGGTTCCAATTGCGCTGATGGCGATCGGAAGGAACGAACTGAACGCGGTGCTGAAGCCGGCGAACTCCGGCGGGACAAGGCTGGTCTCAGAGTTGCGGGGGGCTCCCATCAGTGTCGTGCTTTCCGCTGCGAGAGGCGCTGGAGCATCGAGGACGGTGGCAACGACGGGCCCCATGGCGCCGGCCCAGGTAACCGGAATCGCCAACGCAAATGCAGCGGCCGCCTGGTCTGGGTCGATGAGTGCCGCGGTGGTTGCGCCGGCGACTGCCATAACCGCCAGCAGGAGCGATGGGGCGAAGAGGTGGTTGACGAAGATCCAGCCGCGTTCGATTGGGATCATGTCGGTGAGGTCGGGCCGATCGACTTCCTGGGACAGAGGTTCAACTGACTCCAGGCCGACGAGAAAGAGGGCGACCAGCAGTAGGAGCGCAAAAAGCGGTGAAGATGAAACGGTGAGTGAGGCCGCAGCGCCACCGACGATTGCCAACGACACCATCCGAATAATTCGCGAGATTGGAAGACGGCGTAGCGACCGAATTCCGCGTCGCCAGACGATCGTCGGACTTGGCTTCCGATCGTTGGCAACCGATAGTTGTGCGAATCGATGCATTGTCAACCTACGGCTGTCGCCGCGAAGTTGACGTCGTCGTAAGCCCCACGGTTGATCGCGAAGGGCTTCGGCTCGAAGCTGTCGGCGTAGCAGTACAACCGTCCGGAGATCTTGCACCGTTGCCGCGAACCGGAGTTGGGACACGAGTTCGCCTCGACGCGCGAGCGGCTCGAGTCGCAACCGGCCACCGAGCGCTAAGGCGGCCGCCACCATCACCAGTGTGACAATAATTGCGATGATGTCGATCGGGCGTTGGCTGATTCCCCAGAACGCAATCCGCCCGGCGGGGTTTCCGGGGGCCACTCGCTGGATTCCGGTCGCCTCTCCGGTCCAGATGCCCCACGCGACGAGGACCTGCCATGTGAGTGCGATACCGCCGATCAGGGTTGCTGCCCAGCGTGGGAGTCGCAACGCATGGCTGATGACCGCGGTAGACACGAAAACAGCGCCGACGATGGCTCCGAAAATTCCTACGCTTGCCGCCCAGGCGGCGCGCGAACCTTCCAGCTCGGTCGCAACGAGTTGGCCGAGCACGGCGCCTGTTAGTGCGAGTCCGAACACGATGGATCGCAGCCGCTGTGAAATCGGGCGGAGCATCACCATCTCGCGCGAAACAGGTGCGAGCAGTACGTGGCGGATATCGGCGACCTCGATCGACACGGGGCCGCCATCCGCACCGCTACGCAAGCCCATTGCGAACGCGAGCATCACGAGTATCCCCATGATGGATGGGCCACGAGTGAGTAGGTCATCGGTATCGACCCCGTCGCCTACCACGCCGGTTATCGCATCTGACGCAACGACAACCGCCGTCAGCCCGAGCAGGCCGAACAAGTAAACGCGGTAGGCAACGTCATACCACTCAGTGTCCCCGAGCCGGCGTTGCTTGCGCGTCTGGCGCAGTTCACGCAGTGTTATTCGAGCATCGGACGACATCGCCAGAGAACGTACCGCTCCGCGCTGCATACTTGACGTGTGAACACCGAGACCGCACAGCTGTTTTTCACCCTTCTGACATTCGTTGCAGCAGGAGGGACGATCGGAATCGTGATATTGCGGATAGCCACAGCCGCCGGAAGTGATGGTGCCGCACGGATTGGCTCCGCCATCAGCGACGCCGGGGTCTCGCTTGCATTCATCGTTGCCGCGACGGCGACGCTCGGAAGCCTCTACTTCTCCGAGGTCGCCGAGTTCATCCCGTGCCGACTCTGCTGGTTCCAACGCATCGCCATGTATCCGCTCTCGGTAGTGCTGCTCGTCGGCGCTATTCGCCGTGACGAAGCCGTGCGTTGGTACGCGGGTCCACTGGCAGTTATCGGAGCGATCATCGCTGGATATCACACACTGATCGAGTGGCGTCCGGAACTCGACACGGGAACCTGCCAGCTCTCGGGGCCGTCGTGCACGGCCACGTGGTTCCGGGAGTTTGGGTTCGTCAGCTTGGCGCTGATGTCGCTTGTCGGATTTCTCGCCATCCTCGCGCTGTTGTTCGTGCGATTTCCGGCCACAATGGAAACAACAGACGGCGACACCGATTCCCTCAACTCGCCGTCAGTGAAGGATGTCTCGTGAACTCGAAGAATCGAACTCTGATCATTGTCATCGCGGCGATCGTGCTCATTCTCGGCCTAGCCGGAATAGCGGTCCTGTTGAGCGGTGGTGATGATTCCAACGAATCTTCGGTTCCGGCTCCGGTCAGCACCGATGCTGATGGCGAACCGGTCGCGGCGGCTGATATCGAAGACACCCGTCCGGTCGAAGTGACGGGTGATCCGCTGCCCCCCTATGACCAGGCAGTTGCCGACACGGCAATCGGAACCGCCGCCCCGGTCATCTCCGGTCAGAGTTTCGACGGAAGCCCGGTCACGATCGGTGGCGCCACGGGACGACCGACGATGCTGGTCTTCCTCGCTCACTGGTGTCCGCACTGCAATGCCGAGATCCCCGAGCTGATCGAGCTCGATAGTGCCGGGGCGATTCCCGATGGAGTCGACGTGATCGGTATCAGCACTGGTGTGCAGCCCGACCAGGCCAATTACCCGCCATCGGAATGGATCGCAGAGACGGGTTGGCCATGGCCCATCATGGCCGACGATGCCGACTCGACCGCCTTCCTCAGTGATGGTGGCTCCGGCTTCCCCTACACCGTGCTCCTCGACGCCGACGGCAACGTGCTCAGCCGCGTCTCGGGCAGCCGCGCGGCCTCAGACATTTCCGTCTGGCTCACCGAAACCCTCGGCTAAATCCGGTGCAATTCACGTTTGTAGGTAATTGTTCGGCGTATAGCGCCCAAGAATTTACCTACAAACGGCGTTAGAGCCAGGTCGGCGGGAGGGTTGTGCGGTCGGTGACGGCGCAGTCGTCACCAAAGATGACGTAGCGATCGAAGCCTCGCAGGAACCAGCGGTCGTGGGTGACAGCAACGACAGTGCCGTCAAACTGGGCGAGGCCTGCCTCCAGAGCTTCGGCTGACACGAGGTCGAGATTGTCAGTGGGCTCGTCGAGTAGTAACAGTGTTGCGCCCGAAAGTTCGAGGAGCAGGATCTGGAATCGTGCTTGTTGACCACCGGACAGAGTGTCGAAGGGCTGCTGAGCACAATTCTGAAGCTCGTAGCGGCGCAACATGCCCATTGCGGGGCCGAGAACCACGTCATGATCGTGCAAGATGTCGGCCAGTGGACGACCGAACCATTCCGGGTGCTCGTGAGTCTGGTGGAACAGCCCGGCAACAACGCCGGCACCGAGGCGACAGACACCCGAGTGTGATGGCGGGGTTCGATTGCTGCGTCCGGTGGTGTCGAGGAGGCGCAGAAAGTGGCTCTTCCCGACGCCGTTTCCACCCAGCACTGCAACACGTTCGCCGTACCAGAGTTCGAGATCGAACGGATCGGTGAGACCGTCGAGCTCGACTTGTTCACAGATGACGGCACGCTTGCCGGTCCGTGCTCCTCGCAGGCGAACGTCGATTACCTGCTCGCGCACATCGGGTGGCCGCTCGTTCTTCTCGACGAAATGGCGCAGGCGCGTCTCAGCGGCCTTCAGCTTCGGCGCGAATACTTCGCTGATCTTCGCTCGCCGACGCATTTCGGCGACGAGTTCCTCCAGCTTGCGTTGCTCATCGTCGTAGACCGACCTGTCGTGTTCACGTTTGTCGGTCTGCCGCATCTTGGCTTCGGCGTATGTGGCAAAGGATCCACCGTGTGTCCACGCCCCCCATGCCTCGATGGTGACAATCTTGGTTGCGGTAGCTGCCAGAAGCTCCCGGTCATGGCTGATGAACAGAACCGTTTTGCGGGTGTCGTTCAGCTCGCGTTCGAGCCAACGTTTGCCAGGCACGTCGAGGAAGTTGTCTGGTTCGTCGAGGATGAGGATGTCGAACTCGCTCCGCAACAGCGCTTCGAGTGCGAGTCGTTTCTGCTCCCCGCCACTGAACGTCCGCAGCTGGCGAGCCCGCACCTCGTTGAAGTCCTCACCGAGCGCTCGTGTGACATATTCGCTCCAGGCGACTTCAAGGTCGTATCCCCCGGCGTCGCCCCACGCGGCAAGGGCGTCGGCGTATGCCATTGGGTCGTCAGCGAGGTGCGATTCGGTCAATCGCAGTCGGACCGCGGCATCCTGAAGACGGCTGGGCGCGAGTGACACGAGGAGCTCGCTGACTGTGCGTGCGGGGTGGCTAGCGGTTCCGACGAGCTGGTGCATCACGCCGATTTGCCCGTCGATAGTGATCGTGCCGGTGCTTGGACGAGTGTCTCCGGTGATCAGTTTCAGCAACGTTGTCTTGCCGACGCCATTTGCCCCGATGATGGCAGTGCGTTCGCCGTTACCGACTCGGAATCCGACGTCCTGGAAGAGTTCGTCGCCGCCCGGCAGGCGCCAAGCGAGATGGCTTACGGTGATTGCCCCCACGGGTGAGAGAGCCTACGAAGTCTGGCCCGACGGACCGGTGCTGATTTCTACAAACGTGAAATCGAGTTCGCCGCGGCGGCCGATGCTCTGTCGAGCACGATTCTGACCGGCAGCCCTAGAGATTGAGCCGCCCGGGCCGCATCGTCGAACTCGACTTTGATGCGATGGTCGGAGATCTTGACGCCGATTTGATGGCCTTCGACGTCGACCGACGTCATCGATCTGCGCTGCGGCCAGCGTTTGAGTGTTGATGCGCGGATTCCGAGCGTTCCGGTTTCGATCACGATGGCATGTCTGATCGCGTCGATCGACGAGGGGTCACAGAGGGCGCTCACGGTGTGCGCCGGCCGACCCTTCTTCATCACGATCGGGGTTGTCCACGCGTCGTGGGCACCCATCGCCAGAAGGACACTTACGGTATGCGCCAACACTTCGCCGGTGACATCGTCGACGTTGGCCTCCAGAAGCACCACGTCGGAACCCTCGGAGGATTGCTCGGACACATCAGCTGCCCGTTCGCCGATCAGTACCTGAACGACGTTGGCGCGTTCCGCTACGTCTGCAGTACCGGCGCCGTAGCCAACGGTGGATGGTGTCATTGTCGGAGCCGCGCCGAAGCCGGCCGACAATGCTGTCATCAGAGCGGCACCCGTCGGTGTTGTGACCTCGAGGGTGGTGTCCAGGCCGACAACGGGTGCAGCGGCAGCGGCGAGAAGCGCCGCCGTTGCCGGTGCCGGATTGGGGATCATTCCATGTGCGCTAGTGATGGTTCCGGTGCCGAGCGCTACGGGACTACAGCGAATCTCGTCGATGGCCAATGACTCGAGCGCGGCACACACTCCGACGACGTCGACGATGGCGTCGAGCGCGCCGACTTCGTGGAGCTCGACATCGTTTGGAGCGACGCCGTGGATGGCTCCTTCCACGTCTGCCAGCTGACGGAAGACGGAGGTTGCCCGCACACGTACGCGCTGGGGGAGATCCGCGCGATCTAGGAGTTCATAGATCTCACTCACCGGTCGATGCGCGTGGTCTTGGTTTTCGTCGTGCTGATGGACGAGGACGTTTGCCCAGGTCGCGCCCACTCCGCAGCGTTGAACTCGCTCAAATGTGAGCGCGTAGCCGTCAATACCGAGACCCGCGATTGTGTGGCCGACGGTGTGGGGATCGGCACCGGCATCTACCAAAGCTGCCATGGTCATATCACCGGCAACTCCGGCCTGGCAGTTGAACCACGCGAGACGTGTCTGCCCGTCGGGCGCCGAAGGTGTCATGGCATGATCCGAGCGATGGCGCATGCCGCGCCGAAGCCGTTGTCGATGCCCACCACTGTGACGCCGCTGGCGCACGAGGCATGCATCGCCAACAGTGCCGTGACGCCGTCTAACGCCGCGCCATATCCGACACTCGTCGGGACTGCGACAACGGGCGCTCCTGTGAGGCCGCCGACGACGCTCGCGAGCGCTCCTTCCATTCCGGCGATCACTATGACAGCGTCGGCTGATGTGATCTCGTCGAGTCGCGCCAGGAGTCGATGTAACCCGGCAACTCCGACGTCAGCGACGACCGATGACGCGAGGCCATAGGCGCGAAGGGTGAGAGCGGCTTCGTTGGCCACAGGAAGGTCACTCGTTCCGGCGGTGACGATCACCACGTTCGCGGCGCTGCTTGCCGTTGGTGCCCTCCAGAGCAGGGCGCGGCCTTCATGGATGGACCCACCGTGAGCCTTCGTACAGGCGACACGTTGTTGTTCGTCGGCACGTGTCAGCAAAACTGGTCCGGTGCCGTTGGTCAACAACTCGCCGACGATTGCGATGCACTGCTCAGGCTGTTTACCCGGGCCGTAAACGGCTTCCGGCATCCCTTGACGGAGATGACGGTGATGATCGATTGACGCACCTTCGATATCGGCGAAGGGCAGGCGGCGGAGTTGTTTGATCGCGTCGTCGGGTGACGTGGTGCCTGTGCGCACGTCGTCCATCAGTGACCGCAGCGTCGATTCATCCACCCGCTCATCGTGGCATGGATGGGCCGATTTCGTCGCGGCGGCCTCAACTGCCACGTCTGCAATCGTTCGGCGGGTTGTCGGTGACGCAGCACTACCCTGACCGGAATGGCGAGACGTGTCGGGTTCTTTGGCCCCTTCGGGACATTCACCCACCAGGCGCTCATGTCCCTGAACGATCTCGCCGACGCCGAGCATGTCGCATACCGGACGGCCCCCGATGTACTGGACGCCATCGACCGGGGCGAGATCGAGATGGGCCTAGTGCCCATCGAGAACTCGATCGAGGGCATGGTCAACTTCACGCAAGATGCTCTGGCCTTCGATCACGAATTGATCATCATCCGAGAGGTCGTGATCGACATCGAACACTGCTTGCTCGGTCGCCCAGGTGTGGAACTCGATCAGGTGACGGCTGTCTACTCCATCCCTGTGGCCACGGCGCAGTGTCATCGTTATCTCCGCGAGCGGCTTCCCGATGCCGAGATCAGACCGGCCAACAGCACCGTCGATGCGGCTCGCGTCGTCAGTGAAAGCGACGCCGATGACATTGTGGCGCTCTCCCCGCGTCTTGCCGCCGATGTCTACGGTCTGTCCGTGATCGCCGCCGACATCGCCGACCACAAAGACAATCAGACGCGGTTTGTGTTGGTCGCCCGCGAGGGTGTTCCGGCTCCGACCGGCCATGATCGAACCGCGCTGGTCATCTATCAGAGAGCCGATGAGCCCGGAAGCCTGATTTCGATCCTGCAGGAGTTCACCGCCCGCCGGATCAATCTGTCGAATCTCACGAGCCGCCCAACGAAGGCTGGGGGTCTTGGCGACTATTGCTTCATCGTCTACGCCGAGGCACACATTGGGGACGAATTGTTGGCCGACACAATGCGGGCATTACACGCCAAGCAGGGGCATGTGAAGTTCCTCGGTTCATACCCTGCCGCCGGAGTGCAGGCTGAGTCGACGCGTGAGCATGCAGATGCTCGATGGCGCGAGGCCGACGATTGGGTTGACTCGATCAGGCGCACGATTAGTTCTTGAGCAGGTGTCGGCGGGTTCGTGCAGATCGGCGCGACGTCTACGCTCGACGGAATGTCCAACGCTGTGTCCTCGATCGAAGATGCTGTACCCGTATCGGTAGTGACCGGAGCAAACTCCGGGATCGGGCGGGCCGCGGCGATCTACCTCGCGCTTCAAGGTCACCGCGTGATCGGAACGGTTCGCGCTGCGTCAAAGGCTGACAAGCTACGAGCGATGTCGGAGGAGGCTGGGGTGAGCATCGAGCTGTTCGAGCTCGACGTGGCCGACGATGATTCTGTGCGCGATGGGTTCGCGAGGATTCTGGATGCGACGGGTCGCGTCGATCACCTCGTGAACAATGCCGGTGTGGGCGGCAATGCTGTGGCGGAGGAGTGCCCGCCGGAGCTGTACTTGTCGGTGATGAACGTGAACCTCTGTGGTGCGGTGCGCTGCGTACAGGCTGTCCTTCCGCAGATGCGTGAACGTGGCAGCGGGACAATTGTCAACTTGTCGTCGGTCGCGGGCCGAATCGCGGCGCTCGCGCAGTCGCCATATGTGGCTTCGAAGTGGGCCTTCGAAGGATTCAGCGAGGGACTCGCGCAGGAGTTGGCGCCGTTCGGAATACGGGTTGCGATCATCGAGCCCGGCGTGACGAAGTCAGCCATATTTGCAAAGAACGTTGACGCACCGAACTCGAGTGGGGTCTATGAGGCGCACTACCGGAGGATGTTCCAGTTCTATACGACTGGCATGGCCAGCGCGACCGATCCATTCGAGGTCGCCAAAGTCATCTTCGACGCGATCACCACCGACGAACATCGGCTTCGTTACCCAGTGAGTTGGGGAGGAGCCGAGATGGCCGAACTACACGACCGGATTGACGACGCCGACTGGATTGCGCTCGGTGCCATAGAGGAAGATGCCGCGTACTACGACCGCTTTCACGACGTGTTTGGTCTGGATCTGCGTTGATATCGGGGGCTGGCGAGTCTTACGCGCGCGGCCCTGCGGACATACCTCTACGGATCTTGACTGTCTGCACTCACAACCGCACTCGGTCGGTGATGATGGCCGCGATGCTCGAGTCGATGCTTGGTGAACGTCTCGGCGCCGACGGCGTTGTGGTGACCTCGGCGGGCTTCGGTCCTGCCGGTATTCCGGCGATCGAGGACGCCGTTGATGCGATGAGTCGCAGGCATCTTGATGTTTCGGCCCATCGGAGCCAGCAGGTAACAGCCGACCTCCTCGCCGACGTCGACGTGGTGCTCACTGCTGAGCGAGATCATGTTGTGAAAGTTGCGGCGCTTTCGCCGGCGACGTTTCGGGTCACGATGACATTGCCCGAGTTCCTTCAGCTCGCGGTTGCAGACCCGTTTGGCGGTGCCGACGACATTCCCGGGTGGCTGTCTGGGCTGACGTCCCAGAGGACCGCCGGACATTACTTACGCGATGACATCGACGAGATCCATGACCCGACAGGTTCGCCAGTACGAGCGTTCGAAGCCGCCGTCGTGGTGCTCGAACAACAGTGCGTCGAGGCTTCTGGGCTGCTCGCACGCGCCTCGGCCTGATGCTGATTCGCCAAGAAACGGACTCGGATCTCGCTGCAATCGATGCTGTTCACGTCGCGGCATTCGGCGCCCTTACGCCAGCGGTGGACCCGGTGGAGGGCGACCTGGTGCGCGCGCTGCGATCGGATCCGGGCTGGATAGAAGCCTTGTCACTCGTTGCCGAACGACCTGGAGGTGACCCGGACAGACCAGAGATTGTCGGCCATGTTGTGTGCACCCTTGGGTCGATCGGCGATGTGGCGGCACTTGGATTGGGGCCGCTCGGGGTTCTTCCCGAGTACCAAGGTGCTGCTGTGGGAAGCGCCCTGATGCACGCAGTTATCGCGGCCGCAGACGCACTGGAGTATCCGGTCGTCGTACTGCTCGGCCACCGCGAGTACTACCCGCGGTTCGGCTTCGTGCCGGCGGCCGATGTTGGCATCACACCAACTGATCCAGCTTGGGAGCCGGGTTTCCAGGCTCGCGTCCTGCGCAGTTGGCTACCATCGATGGCGGGCGAGTTCATGTACGCCGGTCCGTTCTACGATCTCTGATGGACCTGGTTCTCAATCGTCTGCTGTGAGGCTAGAACCACGGAGAGTGGCGATGGAGTCAATATCTTGAGACCTTCGGGAGGCGTTTTTCACGTAGCGTGGCCTCATGCGAAATTCCTGGACCCGTCGTTTGCTAGCCGTTGCCCTCGTCGGAGGTGGCAGTATCTCCATGCTGGCAGCCGGGTCAGGTTCGGTGAGTGCGGACGATGCGCCGAGCGGAACGATCGTCGGTCTTCACAACAACACGGCAGACGAACAGACTTGTTCAGAGGTTCCTGGTCTCGAAGGCTCCGCCTGGCACTTCGTCGCCCCGAGCGGCACGATTCTGAACATCATCTCCCTGACCGTTGGTGGTAGCACCTACACGGACCCCGGATTCCTGTCATACCCGTCAGGACAGCATGCTTATGTCGAGGTGCGCGATGGTGACGCGATTGAGGATCTGACGGCCGGCCTGTTCGAGATAACCGGCACCGACAAGGTCGTTCTCTCGCACACCTGCAGCGGCATTACCACGACGACGACCACGACGACGGAGAAGGCGACAACGACGACGGAGAAGGCGACGACCACGACGGAGAAGGCGACAACGACGACCGACGAGGCGACGACCACGACCGACGAGGCGACGACCACGACCGACGAGGCGA
Source organism: Actinomycetota bacterium (assembly GCA_015767405.1). Taxonomy (GTDB): domain Bacteria; phylum Actinomycetota; class Acidimicrobiia; order Acidimicrobiales; family Ilumatobacteraceae; genus Sva-07. Next base: position 1,294 of record JADWMG010000036.1, on the reverse strand, counting down.
CGACCACGATTGCCTCGCAGACGGCGTCGACGGCCGTGGCCGCCGGCGGACCAACTACAGCACCGCCCACAACGCTGGCGACCCTTGCTACTCAGCTACCGGCGACGGGCAGTTCCTCTTGGACGCTCTTCTTCGTCGGTTTGGCCTCTGCACTTGGTGGGCTCGGCCTGATCAGAGTGAGCCGACGCCCAGTCTGACCTCACCTCGATGGATCACAGGGCCCCGTTGGATGGGCCCTGTGTGCGATGTTCGCGCAAGGCGCGCCGATTGCTCACCGCTCCTGTCCGCTCGTCGCTCGACCTGAGCGATGTCGGCGCGGAGTGCTTTGATCGCTCATAGCGCGAACGGATTCCGCTGGGAGGGTTCGATTCACTCAGCCTGGAGGTGCAGCAAGAATGCAGTCACCGGGCTGTTCCCACCGCTCACGGTGACTGGCGAGGCCAATGAACTGCGGCCTTTGGAGGAGTCGCGTTTGTTGTTGTCGCTCTGTTCAAGGCTTGGCGCTCTCGACTTGGAGCATGTCGAAGCTGGCAGAGTTCCTGGTCGCTGAAGGGGTGGTCGACGACATCAGCCATGAGGGGAACCGTTCCGTACCGACAGTCCACGTTCATCGGACGAGGTGAGCAACGATGAAAGGGCAGTCACTCAATGGCTGACGCTCCAAATAGGCGGGAAGCCGATGGCGTCCCGGGTTGCCCGGAGCTACTACTTGTCAGATGTCGATAGTGCGAGCATTCGTGCTCACTCCGATGTGATTGCGAAACGGCTCGGCACCGCGGGTCGCGACCGGATAGGCGGTCAAAGGCGGCGCGATTGCGGGCGGTCCTTCATACCTGATCTACACTTCTGTGCTTGGTGCTGGCCGCACGCGAGGGGTGGGAATTATCGATGCCAAGGTCGAAGGGGAATGTCTCCTCGCAGATAGTGGTACTTCTCGGACGGTTCTTCGCTGAACGCCCAATTCAATGACTGCGTTTCCGGAGAACAGGCATCGTGTCGGCTAGATCGCGGTGGCTTCGATCACGTCGTCCGTCAACTGAGGCCATCACCCTGTTCGTAGCGTTGGCTGCGGTATTTGGGATCGTCCTTGTTGTGCTTGTGAGAATATGGACGGTTGAAGACAGGACGCTCGGGGATCTCGCCCTGATCGAGATCGAGACTCGCCGGGTTGTCTCTTGGCGCCCGCCTGGGTTGGGGGCGTATTCGCGCTTCGGGTGGAGACACCCAGGCCCGGCGCTGTTCTACGTGTTGACGGTGCCGTACCACCTACTCGGTTCCAGCGCTCAAGCACTGG
>JADWMG010000164.1 GCA_015767405.1 Actinomycetota bacterium | reverse complement strand
GAAAGTGCTTGCGCTGATGGGGGAGACAGACATTGCCCGACTCAATTCCAGTTGTGGTGCCGAGCAGGAATATTTCCTGGTAGATAGCAACTTTGCCAATAGTCGCCCTGACTTGCTATTGGCAGGGCGCACGTTGTTCGGTGCGCCGCCAGCCAAAGGCCAGGAGTTTGATGACCATTACTTTGGCGCCATACCCGCGCGCGTCCAGGTTTTCATGCAGGATTTTGAAGACCAGCTATACAAGCTGGGGATCCCCGCCAAAACCCATCACAATGAGGTCGCCCCGGGGCAGTTTGAAATCGCCCCCTATTTCGAGGCTGCCAACATCGCGGCAGATCACCAGCAGTTGATGATGACGCTGATGAAGAGCACGGCCAAGAAGCATGGATTTATGTGCTTACTGCACGAGAAACCCTTCGCCGGCATCAATGGCTCGGGCAAGCATGTCAACTGGTCGGTGGGTAATTCGACGCAGGGTAACCTGCTTGATCCCGGTAGCACTCCACACGACAATTTGTTGTTCCTGCTGTTTTGTGGCGCGGTGATTCGCGGCGTTCACTTACATGGCCCCTTGCTCAGGGCAGTGATAGCCTCTGCTGCCAACGACCACCGCCTGGGGGCCAACGAGGCTCCCCCGGCCATCTTGTCAGTGTATTTGGGCGATCAGCTGGAGAATGTTTTCAAAGCTATTCAGGAGGGCAAGCTGCATACATCCGAACATGGCGGGGAGATGGATCTGGGGCTTTCGCAAATCCTTAATTTCGACCGCGATCCCGGTGATCGCAACCGCACGTCACCTTTTGCATTCACGGGCAACCGCTTCGAGTTTCGCGCTGTGGGTTCATCCCAGTCTGTATCTGGCCCGCTGGTTGCCATGAACACAATGCTCGCAGACTCTCTCATCTGGATTGCCGGAAAGCTCGAGGGGGAGTTTGGTAATGGCGCCAGCCAGGCGGATGCCGTAGCCAGCGTTCTGCAAGAATTGATGAATGAACACGGCAACGTAATCTTCGGTGGTGACGGCTACTCACCTGAGTGGCACAAGAAAGCGGTTGAAGAACGCGGCCTGAAAAATATTCCGACTACGGCGGATGCACTACCTGCTCTGCGGGAGGCGTCGGTAATGGCGCTTTTCGAACGAACAGGCGTATTCAGCCCGGTGGAGCTCGAAAGTCGTTTTGAAGTCTATGCCGAGCAATACCTGCTTGCCATCCAGGTAGAGGCCAGGTTGGTCATGGATATGGCCAAAACCCTGATATATCCCGCCGCCATTAACTACCTGTCCAGATTAGCAAGTACCGGTGCTGGCATGTCCGCTATTGGCATTGAACTGGATAACTCAGTGGCCAGGACAGTGGCTACACACGCCGATGCAATGATGGCGCTGGTTGGCACACTGGGTGCAGCGCTAGAGCAAAAGGATTTTGACTCCACTGAACAACATATGCAGTTCTGTGCCAATGATATTCTCGGCCTGATGGGTGAAATTCGCAGCCATGCAGACACCCTGGAGGTGGAAGTGGCAGATGATCTGTGGCCGCTTCCGAAGTATCAGGAGATGCTGTATATCAAGTAGAAAACGGGCAAATACGCAGCCCTGCGGTACAGAGTGCTGGCTAGTCGAGGTCGTTTAGCCAGTCACTTGTTCGTGCGATCGTCATTTTCTCGAGTTTTTGCAGCAGTTCCAGCTCAATGGGGGTAACGCCATAGGTTTGTCGAAGTATGCGCATCATTCCCAGCCAAAGCAGGGCTGTCATTTCAGCGTCAGCCAATGCCCGGTGAAAATCGCCGGTGACCGGAACTTTTGCGTATTTCACCAGGGTGCCCAGTTTGTGGTCCGGTGCTTTTGGGTAGAGGCGACGGGCGACACGCATTGAACACAGGAAGGGTTGGGCTCGGTGATAGCCGACACGTGAAAACTCCGCATCGAGAAATTTTCTGTCGAAACTGGCGTTGTGTGCGATCAGCACTGAGTTGTCAATGAAACGGAATAGATCTGGAAATACCTCGTCACTGGTAGGGGCGCCGGACAGCATTGTGTTACTGATACCGGTATAGTTTTCTATAAACGGACTGATACGGATGCCGGTGTTTATCAGGCTCTGGAAGCTATCGGTGACGATGCCGTTTTCCCGAATGTCCCTCAACATGACTTCCGCGGTCTTCTTGACCGCCTCGATCTCGTTGAGGGCCATCGACTGCATGGCGTCGAATTCGGCCTGCGACTGGGCTGAGGAAGCAGTGGCGACGAACCCGCTCGCGATGTTGGCCATGTCCGCCTGGGCTCCCGAGAGGATGTTGTCGATTGCCTGCAGCGTCTCGGCGTCACCGTATGAGCTGCTCGAGCCGTCGGGGGGTCGGTCGCCTCCAGGTTTCGCGGCCTCGGCCACGCCAGACCCGGCGATGGCTGTTGCAACAACCACGACAGCAATGAGTACGGCCCACCATTTGCGCATGAGGTCTATGTCGACATCCAGCACTCAAATTTTGATCAGCCCGGGGACTCAGGGTTCTGGGTTCGCCATCACCGTCGGTCAAGATCGGACCCCCGAATGCCGAAGGAACAACGGTGCAGCAGGCTTCTGGCACTCAGTCCACGAAGAGGCGGATCCCACGATCGGCTGCCGACGCCGCGACGTTCGTGGTATCGGCTGCGCTCGTTGTTGTCCTCATCACGCTCGCAGTTCTTCTCGTGAACCGTGAAGACGCCTCGCGAGCCGCCGACGATGCCCGCATCGCAATACTCGCAGAGGGAACGCTCAGCGCTGCGGCGTCGGTGGAGAATGCATCCAGCCAGACCCTTCTCGCAGTCACGCTGGCCTCGTCCGATGCCCAGGCCGACGAGGACATCGTCGCGGCTGCGGTCGCCGCGCTCGCCCGAACCTCTGACGAGTTGACTCGCCGATTCGACATCCTCGCGAGCGAACTCACTCCCTCGGAACAGGCAGCGGCCACAGAAGCACTCGCCAGGTTCGATGCAGAAACTCAGGTATTCGTTGCGACGTCCCTCAACGGCAACATCGACGCAGCAACAGCTGCGTTCTCGGATAGCACCGCTGCCTACGACGAACTCGTCGCTGAGCTCGTCGAGGTGCGCGACACCCATGTTCAATCGGTCCTCCTCGCTGGGCAAGGTCTCGGGCGGGTTGCCGACGCGGTCAGGTTCATGGTCTTCTTCCTCGTTCCGCTGATGTTGATAATCGTGTATCGACGGGGAACCCGCCGTCGTGACGATGCGCGCCACCTCGAGGAAGCCCTTGCCAGCGAACGAGCCCTCACCCAATCGCGAGATGACTTCATCGCCGATCTGTCTCACGAGCTTCGCACGCCGCTCACCGGCATTTACGGGTTTGCGCTCGCGCTCGGAGACAGTTCAAACCTAAGTGACGACGACCGCGAGTATGCGAAGCACATCATCAGCGAGGCAGCCGAATTGAACCGGATGGTTGATGACCTCATCACAACCGGTCGGATTGCCGCCGGCACATTGGCGATGTCAACCGAGGATCTCCATCTCGAACCGGTTGTAGCCGAAGTCGCCGCGGTGTTTGCGATGCGCGGCACACCGGTGATGGTGCGAGTGCCAGATGTGATCGTCCGAGCCGACCGCATGGGGCTCCGTCAACTTGTTCTCAACCTCGTCTCCAACGCAGCCCGGCACGGTGGCGACGAGATCTCGGTGGAAGCGGTCATGCGTGAGGGTTTCGTGTCGATGCGGGTGATCGACAATGGTTCGGGTGTACCTGCGGACATCGAGCCCTATCTCTTCAAACGCTACCTCCACGGTGACGGTCGCGCCCTCCTAGGTGGCAGTGTGGGGCTCGGCACGGCGGTTGCGGCCGCATACGCTGAGTCTTTCGGAGGAACGATTGGGTATCTCAGACACAACGAGCGAACCATCTTCGAGGTCCGCCTTCCTGCCGTGATCTCCGACAGCGTGCCGGTACTCGTGTAGCGTCCGGACCGCCTGATCGCCGCTTGACCCATCCGTTCGCACCAGCTGCCATAGAATGGGCTGCAATCGCTTGGAGGATCGAACCGACGTGAGTGACCCGAAAGACCCCTACGGCAATCCGCCGGGATGGACCGACCCGTACGCCGATCTGACGGATATCTCCGGGAACGACCCTATCCCGCCCCTCGAAGATCCGAACATCCCGCCGGCAACTCCACCAGGTTCGCCGCTGCTGACCGGACTCGTCGTCGGCCTCCTCCTTGTTGCCCTCTCAGTCGCGGTGTTCCAACTCCTCAAGAACGACGACACGACCGCGACCGCGGAGACGACCACGACAACCGGTGGCGAAGGGTCTGAGACGACGGTCCCGGGCGAAGACTCGACCACGTCGACCACCATCGGGACAACAACACCTCCCTCGGAACCGTATCCGCCGGTCGGTACCGCGATCGAAGTTGACAAGATGAAGCTGAAGAGCGATCGCATCGGCATCCAGATCAACGACGTTCCCGACCTGAAGTTCGGCGACCCTGCCGACATCTCGATCGGTCGCCTGACATCGAGCTTCGGCGAACCAGACCAAGACACCGAGTGGCAGGTGTCGACCGGCCAATGGGGCGTCTGCACCGGTGATCTCGAACGGATAGTCCGGTTCGGTCCATTCGCGGCGATCGTCACCACCGACGGGACGTCCGAGGTCTTCAACGGCTATCGGCAGGACCTGAGCTTCGGTGACCTCGACTCGGATGCCACCCAGCTCACGACACTCAGCGGCCTGAAGGCAGGCGATACCGTCGAGCGCCTCGAGCAGATCTACGCATCTGAGGATATCCAGTTCTCAACGGACTCGGCACTCGGCGACATCTTCGAACTTCGGGGCTCGGACACTGGCACGCTCCTCTTGTGGGGCCCGGTACGCGGGACTGATCCAGACTCGCTCGTCGTCGGAATCTACGCGCCGGATATCTGCGGCCGGAGCTAGGCCCGACGTCTAGTAGTGAAGCCGAACGAGCGCACAGGACAGAAACACGGTGGGCGTGCGCTCGCTTCGCGACAGAACGGATAAGTACAGCTTCACGTTTGACGTCTCGCACCGCGAAACATCCTGAACGCTGGAAGTCAGGCCACTAGTATCGCCGCCGTGACGACTCGCAATCCCGCCGCTCCATACCTCGTCGGCTCCGTTGCCGGTGTTTGCGTCGCCATGGCACTGTTCACCGTCATCGTTGGAGCGACAACCATCACCACGGTGTCCCTCGGCGATGCCGCTACGGGCCAGCCCCTGCCCGAACTGACCGCCACCGGATCACTAATCGGCCTTCTCGTATTCCTCGCTGGCGCTCTCGGTGGGCTGCTCGTCAGCGCGGCCACCTACGCCGTTGGCCGAGCCCAAGATCCGGACACACCGCGGTTCTCGTTTCCCGTAATCGCGCCCATCGGGATTCTGCTCCCGGCGGCGCTCGCATTCGCGGTTGTGAGCCTTGGTCTGTCGCTGTACGGAAGCTCGTTGGATGGCGTGGTCGCAGTTCCGATCACTGCCTTCGTCAGCATCTCG
>JADWMG010000163.1 GCA_015767405.1 Actinomycetota bacterium | reverse complement strand
TCAAATCTGTTCTCGTGAACTATTGCCGACGTGTCGTCGGCAATAGTTCACGAGAACGTGGGAGTACTTACCGACTGCCAGGCCTGGTCGTAATAGATTCAGCGTGTGAAAGGGACCGCGTTCACTGAGATCGAGGATCGTTTTCAGGCTTTTATCGCGGCGTCAGCCGACGTGCCCATCGAAGCCATGGGTCGAGTCGAGACGATCGTGATACCGGAAGCGCCTCGGGCTGGGTCCGACATGGCTGTTGCATATCACGTCGGCGCACCGACGCTGATTCGGGGCGATCCGTCGTTACTTGACGCGTTGAGAGAATTGGCAGATCCGACCCGCGCGATCGCTCCTGGGGAGTTCCGACGCTGGGCAACCGACGTTGGCTGGGAGTTCGTTGACGGAGCTGATTGGCACGTCATCAGCAGGGACAAGCTTCGAGTTCCGTCGCTTCCGTCGGGCGTTCGTCTTGTCGGTCTTGGCCGCGAGAGCCTCGACGACCGCGCTCTGATTGCGGGCCTGCTCGATGAAAGCGATCCTGACGACGTCAACGAGGCCGAGTTTGCAATGGACGACTTGGACCCTCACATTGTTGGTCTGGTCGACAAGGCGGGCGCGATGATCGCGATGGCGTCCGGCAGAATCTGGGAGAACGATCCGGCTTTCGATGACATTGGCGTATTGACCCACCCCGACCGTCGCGGGCAGGGACTCGGCGGGGCTGTCGTTGCGGCCTTCTGCATCGAGTCATTCGACCAGTTCCGACTACCTCTGTACCGCTGCAACTGGAGCCGTACGGCATCGAAGGCGCTGGCGGTGAGCCTCGGGTTCGTGCTCGTCGGGCAACTCACGGCTGTTGCCAGCAATGGCTGAACTGGAGCACGAGCCATCCCGGACCGTTGCCTTTGAACTGACTCATGTAGAGGGCGTAGTAAAAGCCCTTTGCAGCCATCAGTTCGTCGTGCGAGGCCGTCTCCTCGACTTCGCCGCCGTTTAGCATCATGATCCGGTTTGAGTCGCGGATCGTCATCTTCGGGTCGGCGACCATGGCTCGGGCGATCGTGATCATCTGCCGCTGGCCCTGGCTGAAGTTGGCGCCACGTTCGGTGAGCATCGTGTCGTATCCCTCGGAGAGAGCCATGATTAAATCGCGGGCATTGGACTGTGTGGCGGCCTCTGTTGCGTCCTCTTCCGTCGCGTCTTTCCTCGCATAGCGCAGGTTGTTCATGACGGTGTCGGTGAACAGGAACGCCTCTTGGAACACGGCGCCGATCTACTTGCGAAGGCTCTCTTGAGTCAGTGTCGACAGGTCCTGTCCGTCGATCAGGATTCTCCCGGCATCGATGTCGTAGTAGCGCGTGAGGATGTTGATCAGCGTGCTCTTGCCGGCCCGGTCGGTCCACAGATACCGATGCTCTCGCCCGGCGCTACATCAAAGGTGTTGCCGCCCAGCACCAAGCTGTTCGGCACGTACCCGAAGTCGACGTGTTCGAACTCGATGCGACCGCCACGTTCTCGCGTGAACGGTCGTGTCGGACGCGGTGAACCCTCGGCCGGCCGATCGGATCAGCGGTCGATGCGCCAGCTTTCGATGAGCGCACGGATCGCGGCGAGTTGGCCCTTTATCTCGTCAGATGAGGCACCGCCGCGGGCCATGACGCTGAGGGACATGAGGAATGCGAGCAGTATCTCGGCGTAGTGCGCGACCGAATCGACGTTGATTTCTCCGGCGGTCGCAGCGCGGTCGAGCGCAGCGCGGAAGCTCGTGCGGATCTCGCTGCGGTATCCCGCCGACATTGCGACGACCGATTCGTCGCGATTGCCGAGCTCGGTTGTGGTGTTGACGGCGAGGCAACCCCGCGACCCGAACACCCCCGCGACCTCCTGCTCAACGAACTCGAGGAACGTCATGATGTCGTCGATACCGCCCTCGCCATGACGGAGTACGCCTTGCAGCATTGACTGTCGCGTCTCGACGTAGCGCGTGACGGCCGCCTGGAAGAGCTGCTCTTTGGAGCCGAACGAGTTGTACAGCGACGATTTGTTGAGCCCGGTGGCTTCGACGATGTCGCTCATCGAAGTGGCCTCGTAGCCCTGTGACCAGAATACGTCGACCAGCGAATCGACGACATCGTCGACCTCGAACTCTCGAGGACGGCCACGTCCGCGCACTGCCGATTCGGCGGTCATAAGACGACCGTACCAGGATTTCTCGAATATTGGAAGGAGCGGTTGAGAAATCACTTGACATTTCTAGACCGATCGGTCCATAGTGTCTCCACTCACTACTGAACCGATAGGTTCAGAAATTTCTTGGAGGATTAGATGTCCAGTTCAGAAAGCACTTCCGTGGCTCCGGCAGCCCCGCCGCCCACGGAGCGTGATCCCAAACGGTGGCTGATTCTGGCCGTCATGTCGCTCGGAACGCTCATCGTGTTCCTCGACCTCACCGTCGTCAACACGGCCCTCCCCGCGATCTCTCGCGACCTCGGTGCATCGACGTCGGATCTGCAGTGGGTTGTCGACTCCTACGTCCTCGTGCTCGCTGGCATGTTGATGCTCGCCGGGTCGATCGGAGACCGCTACGGCCGCAAGCGTTGGATGACCGGAGGCCTGTTGTTCTTCGCCCTCGGCTCGGTCGTGGCAGCGACGGCTGGCTCTGTTGAAGCAATAATCGCAGGCAGGGCAATCCAGGGCTTCGGCGCCGCGTTCGTGCTTCCCGCCACTTTGAGCATCGTCACGAATACGTTCGATCGCGACGAGCGAGGCAAGGCCATAGCCATCTGGACCGCCGTTGGAGGCATTGGCATCGGCCTTGGTCCGGCAATCGGCGGCTACCTGATCGACCGATGGGATTGGTCAGCCGCGTTCTGGATCCATCTCCCGGTGATAGCGGTCGCCCTGATCGGGCTGTCCGTGGTGAAAGAATCACGTGATCCCCGGCATATCGGTCTTGATATACCGGGTGCCGTAACTGCAACCCTCGGCATTTCGGCATTGGTGTTCGCCATCATCCAGGGCAACGAGGCAGGTTGGACCTCGCCTCTCATCATCGGCAGCTTTGTGGCCTCCGCTGTTCTCCTGACAGCTTTCGTAGCGATCGAGCGTCGTGCGCCCTACCCGATGTTGCCACTCAAGTTCTTCAAGAACCGTGACTTCACCGGCTCTGTCCTGGTGATCGGAATCATGTTCTTCGCCGGTCCGGCGACGTTCTTCTTCCTCACACAGTTCTTCCAACTGGTACAGGGCCGCGGACCATTCGAGGCCGGCTTGCTGATCCTGCCCAACGCAGGCGCAATTGTGATCGCTTCGGGTCTCGCTCCTCCGGTGACCGCCAAGATCGGGCCCAAGCGCACTGTCATGATTTCGGTATCGCTCATGGCTATCGCCGCCGCGCTGTTCACCGGTATCGAGGCAGACTGGACTGCCGGTATCGAGATCGGCTTGATCATGCTGTTCGGGTTCGGGTTCGGACTTGGCTTGCCAGCACTTACGGATTCGATCATGGCGGCAGTGCCTGTGGAGGACGCCGGCGTTGGTTCGGCCGTCAACGACGTCAGCCGCGAACTTGGTTCGGCTTTGGGCATCGCTGCGCTCGGCAGCTTCATCTCCGGCATCTACCGAGGCAACGTAGATGAGGTGCTGGGGGGCCAGGTCGACGATGATGTCGTCGAAGTCGCCAAAGAGGGGCTTGGTGTCCTCGCCAGTCAGAGCCAAACGCTTGCTCCCGACGTTGCCCAGACCGCCTTTACTGGAGCGAGCGAGGCGTTCATCGATGCTATGAATTCCGGCTTCTGGCTGAGTGCCGCAGTGCTCGCTACCGGGGTGGTCGTCGCTGCGATACTGATCCCGAACACGGCCCGCACCGATCAGGTCGAACGTTCCGACTCCGAGACGAGCCGGGCGCCCGACCCGGGCGCCGAACTCGAACCCGACTCGGTGAGCGTGCTCTGATCAGGATCGCGCGATATCCGGTTTGTGTCAGCAGCTATACCTGATTCCGAAGTATGTGCTGACACAAACCGGGAGCACTGTGTCGTCCGGCAATCTGTGTCAGCACATACCTGTGACGTAGCCGTTTTCGCTGACACAAATTTCCGAACAGAGCACGGACTTGGTCAGAGGTGCCTTGAGCCTTACCTCAGATCGGGGTGACGAAGTCGGCGACAACCGCCGCGTGATCGCTCGGCCAGATTGCCTCGCCGTCGATGTCGACGGGTTCAGTCCCGACGTTCCACGCCCGAATGGGATTGCCGACCGGTTTCGGTCGTGGCCATGACACGAGGAGGTAGTCGAGGCGGCGGTTCGGCCAGGTGCTCTCGGCGCTGTACGGGTTGGCCGCCCGCCAGGTGTATCCGTTGCCGTCGCCGACGTGTTCCCAGACATCGGAGAACACGATGCCCGGAACGCCCACGCGTCGACCGGTGAGCATTCGGATCTCGTCGGTGTCGGCAGCGGCGTTGACGTCCGCGCCGACGATCAGTGGCAGGCTGTTGTCGGGATCGCCGCGCCAAACCAGACCGAGCTCGAGTAGGCGAGTGGCTTGCTGTTGGCGGGTTGCAGAGGCATCGAAACGGTGATCGAAGTGGGTGGAAGCGATCGGCCAGCGGCCCGAGGGTGTGTCGACGACGCCGGCGACGATGCAACGATGCCCTGGCTCGCCCGATGCACTCGGAAGTGCCTGCGAGGCGATGCGATCGACAGGCCAGCGGGTGAGGATTGCGTTGCCGAAGGATTGCCCGTCGTAGAACACCGGATCGGTCCGTGTGGAGTGCATGCCGAGTACCTCGGCGAGTTGTTCGGACTGGTCGTCATTCGCGTCGCTCCAGACCTCTTGGAGGCACAATATGTCAGGGTCGACCGAGCGGATGACGTCGACGATTGCCTGCTGGCGTTGCTCGAACGGCCCGAACCGCCACCACAGATTCCAGGTCATCACTCGCATCGACACGGCTGATCGTCACCCGTCCGGTCGGTGGTCGGGCGGATGACGATCCACGTCGAGTTGCTTGACGAGCGTCTTTGGCGCGACCACTCGGTAGCTCTCCTCGACGAAGTCGAGCAAGACCTCGGCGTCTTCATCGCTGAGGTCGGCGAAGGGAATGTAGGTCCATCCGTGGCGCCCGAGCCCGTATCCCATAGGTCTCGCACCCTGCATAGCGAGGGCATGATCGAGGGAGTCGGTCATCTTCACGCTCAGCCCAGGGTTGTCCGGTGTGCCGTGGAAGGCAAACACCTTCTTGCGCACCTTCGTCACATGGCTGTCGTCCCACGGCGTGTCGGTCCATGCCTCAGGGAGTGAGAGGGCGAATTCCTCGACAGTGTCGTATAGCGCCATACGAGTCTCATGATTGCAGACGACGTGATCGGACAAGGTACGGCCCGCCGCGCCCCGTTCATCCGAGCAGTGTTGCTCGGGCAATGAACGACGCACAGCGAGCGCAACCGTGTGGAGCTGCGTTGAGTCAGACTATGGGGGCTCGGCTCTTGGCAACTGTGACGGTCGCTGCCCAAGCCGCGTCGCG
>JADWMG010000162.1 GCA_015767405.1 Actinomycetota bacterium | reverse complement strand
TGAGGCATTACGCAGAAGCCTGCGGCCGCGCATTAGCGCTTGCCCATGCTCGCGCTGGAGATGCAGCGATGATATCCGGGTACCTCGGTGACGATTCCACGTTCGATCATGCCCTCGCGGCGTTCAGCGAGACGTATGCGGATGTCAACGAACACGACTACAGCCTCCACCAGCAGGCGATCAAGTCCGGGCAGATACCGGCAGTCTTCGATCTGTAGCCAGGTCAGTTCAAGCGATTGTCAGTTGCGTCGAGCCACAAAACTGAGCAGTCGTAGCAGCGTGATGTACAGCCAGATCAGCGTCACCATCAAGCCGTAACCGAAGTACCACTCGAGATACTTGGGCGCGCCCGCTTCGACTGCCCGTTCGATTTGACCAAAGTCGAGCGTCAGGCTCAGCGCGGCCAGGATCACCGCCAGCCCGCTGATGATCACACCAATCGTCTGGAACTGTTCGCTGTACAGCCAAGACCAGTTGAAGATTGCGAGGACCCAGACCATGAAGTAGAGCAGGCAGAGTCCGCCGATTGCAGCGGTGACGCCAAAGGCCATCTTGCGAGTCGGACGAATGATTCTGGTCGCGTACAGAAACAGCGCAGCCAGGAAGACACATACAGTCGAAACGATCGCGGCTCCGACGATGCCCTCTGTCTGAGCATCGAACATCGCAGAAATCGCGCCGAGGACGTAGCCCTCGAGCAACGCGTAGATGATGCCTCCGATCGCTGCCTTACGGGGACTCATCGCTACCCAGATCCCGACGAACAATGCGCCGAATGACGCGAGCCAGAACCCTCCTGGGATCGTCACAGTGGTATTGGCGTATCCCGAAGCCTCGTCCACTCCACTTGTGGTTGTCGCCGACGCCCACCCCCATGCTCCGCCTGCAACAACGAATGCCAGCAAGACGAACGTTTTCAGCGACGTGCCACCGACAGTCACGGTGCCGGTGGCACTCTCCGAGATGTCATCCTGAAATGCAGTGCTGCTCAGGGCCGGATTGCCGCTTGTCATCGTGGTCGTCATAGTGCAAACAGTGACACAGCCCCTGGTCGCATTGCGACATGGTCAACGTGATGGCGGCCGTTTCTGAGAAGATTGGTCCATGTATGCAATCGCAACCTTCTTGGTCGTTGCTGTGTTCACGATGGTGTTCGGCCGACTCGCCACCGGTGCTCTGATCGCAACTGGCGTACCCCCGGACATCGCGGCCTTTCAGTCGAGGTCGGCGTTCAGCGGCGCAGGCTTCACGACAGTCGAGACCGAGAGCGTCATCAATCACCCGACAAGGCGCCGAATCATCTCCACCACGATGTTCGTAGGCAGTCTGGGAACACCCACGCTGATAGTCGCCGTACTCGTCGGCTTTGTCGCTCCGGGCCCGGGATCGACGGTCGAACGTACGTTGGTCACCGTCTCGGGGATCATCCTGATTGCAATGGTGCTCGGAAATCGCCCGGCCACGACCTTCCTCGTGAAAGTCGGACACAGGTACGCCAACAAGCGGTTGCTTCCTGTGCTCTCGGATGACATCGAAAAGCTGCTAGCGCTGGGCGACGACTTCACGGTCGCGTCCGTGCGGCTAACGGCAGACCCAGCTGATACCTATCGGAGCCTCCGAGGGCTCGATGATGCAATCCCGGGCGTCAGAGTGCTCGGCATACGTCGCGGAGACATCTATTTCGGTGAGATGCCGATCGACATCGAACTCAAAGAGGGAGACGAAATCATCGTGTACACGCGCCTCGACAAACTTGGGTCAATGAGCAGCGAGTTCAAGTGAATCGCCAGACGTTGCGATGGCAATGACTGGGCGTGTGGCGACCCCCTGGGGCGCCGACCCGTCAGCGACGGAACCAGCTGCGTGGTTTCTGGCCAGTCGAGGCAGCAGCAGAGCTGCACTGACACCGATCGTCTTCTGGTACATGACCCAAGACCTGCTCCACGTGGGCCCCACATCCGGCCCAGCTCGGCCTGTCACATTTTCTACAAGTCGTTTGCCTACACATACCCCCCAGGGTATCATGCATTCTGTTGACCCACCACATCGGGACCACGATCGGGAGCGCGCTCGCTGACGCGGACCAAACTGACCGTGGCCGAAAGACCCCCGCTTGGGCTGTCCGCCAGGGAAAATGATCCACCCGATGCAGTTGCGAGCGCATCGACGATCGCCAGTCCGAGACCCGTGCCTGGGTTGGTGGTGTCACCGCGCCAGAACCGGCGAGTTGCATTTCGTTTCTCATCGTCGGACAGACCAGGCCCTTGGTCGCTTATGGTGAGCCGGCACGTGTCACCCTCTAGCGAAACGTCGGCCCTCACGACTGCACCTCGCTCAGATACTGCCAGGGCGTTGTCGAGCAGATTGTCGAGGATTTGTTCGATCGCGCCGGGAACGGCATCCACAAGCAGACCCTGTGTTGTCGAGTTCGCAACTGGCGCACAGCGCAGCTCCACGCCACCCACTTCAGCGACTGCAGTCCATGTATCAATTCGATCTACTGTCAGTACACCAAGGTCGACCACTTCTGTCTCTGGTCGCTCGTCGGCACGCGCCAACTGCAGCAAGGTAGAAACAAGCTCGGCCAGCCGATTGGTTTCTTCGATGGCGGCGTCGATCTCGAGGGATGACTCCTCAGTGCTTGACACGGTCAACTGATTCTGCAGATTCTCGAGTCGGAGCCGAAGAGCAGTCAGCGGCGTGCGCAGCTGATGAGACGCATCGGCCACGAACGCCCGCTGTGTAGTCAAGAGACCGCTCAGACGTATGGCCATGGTGTTCATGGTCTCACCCAAGGAGCGGAGCTCCGGCGCGCCCTCCACCGGTTCCGCTGTGATGGCCAGGTCGCCCCGAGCAAACCGCGACGCACTCGCGTTCAACTGGCGCAGGGGCCGTGTGACGGACCGCGCGATACCCCAACCGATCGCAGCGACCGCCAAGAGCACCACCGCGGCGACCGCCACCAACCCAAGCCAGAATTGTCGAATACGAGTGTTGACCTGGCTGGTGTCAAGGGTGATGCGAAGCGCGCCATGAACAGTGCCTCCCGAGGCCACGGGCACCGCAACGTAGAGTAGGTCGGTCCCCAGTGTCTCCGAAGATCGCGTGCCAGAGGCTCGCGTCCCCTCGAGTGCTACCACGATCTCCGGCCTCGTGGAGAAGTCGCGACTCACGGGCTGGTCAGTGTCGACCAGGGAGATGCCGTCCCCATCCAACACCACGACTCGTGCGCCAGTTCGGTCCTGGTACGTCGCCGCCGGCCGCGGATCAAGCGGAAGAGCCCGCTCGACATCGTCTTCGTACAGCGTGGCGATCACGTTGGCGTCGTGTTCCACGTCGGCGATGAGGCGTTCTCGCTCGCGTTGACCGTAGAAGAGGCCCAGAGGTATCTCGAGCATCAACAGCACGATCAGCGTGATGGTGAGATAGCTGAGTATCAGCCTTTTCGTCATGCCGAATCATCTTCATTGCTTCCGGCTGGCTCGGCGTCTGCCAACGAACACCTGTAGCCGACGGAACGAATCGTTTCGATCGCGTCAGACCGTAACTTTCGACGGAGCGATGCCACGTGCACATCAAGAGTCTTGGTCGATCCCCACCAGTGTTCATCCCACACCTCTCGCATCAGCTGTTCACGCGTCTTCACCGCCCCGGCATCCGTGGCGAGGCACGTCAGGAGGTCGAATTCCTTCGGCGTAAGCGCAACCGGCGCGTCATTGAACCGCACCATGCGTGTCCGCGGATCGATGACCAGCGACCCCACCGTCAGTGTGGGTGAGTGAGTCGTTACCTCAGTCTGTGCGGTCCGCCGAAGCACAGCGCGGATACGCGCGACAAGTTCCCTGAAGCCGAACGGCTTGACTACATAGTCGTCCGCGCCCATCTCCAACAGCACAACGCGATCGATCTCGTCACCACGAGCCGTGACGACGATGATCGGAACAGGGCTCCTCGCCCGGAGTTCCTGACACACGACCCGTCCTTCCAGGTCTGGCAGACCAAGATCCAGGAGTACAAGATCGACCGATGAAGCCGCTAGCGCCTCGGCTCCCGTTGCGGCTACCTGGACATCGAAACCCTCGCGAGTCAACCCATCGCGAAGCGGCACGGAGATGGTGGAGTCATCTTCTACCAAGAGCAATCGCACGCCTTCAAGACTCGCACGGCAGCCCCGGTCAGACATGATTGCTTACCAAACGTTTGCCTTGAGCTGGCCGTCCACTCGCGCGCCGATCTCTACGGTTTCAGCTATGGCATCGACATCTGACCCGAAATCTCCGAAGAAATCGCTCGCTGGTAGAACCTCGCTGATCACGGTGGCGGCAATTGCCGGCGTTGCATTTGCCGGCACAGCCGCCATCGCTGCGAACATCGGCATTCTCAACGCCGCTGACGATGGCCAGATCGGAACACTGTCCGCGGCCGACGACCTTGTTCCACCGGTATCAGTCCCGGCTGAGCAGATCATCGAAGTTGTTATCGACGAGCCGACGACAACCACGCCGGTGACCACAGCTCCCGAGCCCGAGCCCGACGAGCCCAGCCAGGAATTTGCGGTTGACGTAGCCGGCACGGTCGCGCTGGGTACGACTGAGAACGGCCTCCACATCGATGACGTGGTGGTGAGCAACGGATGGACGTGGACAAGTTCGCAGGAGAATCCGACAATGCTGACTGTCACGTTCACGAACGTCGGACGCACTTTCGTCTTCACCGCATCGCTCTCGATGGACGGGTCCATCATCGCCGATGTCACTGAACCAATCGTGGTCATGGGAGACGCTCCTGCCGCAGATGCTTCGCCCGGACCCGCGGCGGCACCGTCGAACACGCCTGCCACGAACGACTCTGACAGCCATTTCGAAGATGACTACGACGACGATGAGTACGAAGATCACGATGAGTACGAAGACGACGAGGATCACGAAGAAGATGAGCGAGACGAGGAAGAGGAGCACGAAGGCGCAGACGATGACGACTGAACCAACACCACTGCCTGCTCCCTCTGACCCGTCTCGACGAGCGGCAGGTTCGAGACGCCCACAGAGTCACCCCCGCACCGGGCGCCGACGGCCTCACAAGGCAGCCGGCGCTCGCGTGGCGGCGGCCGGGATCGGCATGACGACCATGTTTGGGCTGGTCGCCGCGATGGGCTACGCCGAGGCGTCGGCCAACACAACGTCCGCGCAGGCACCTGCTCCGGTACCAGCGTCCACTGCTCCGCCGCCGGTCGTCGTAGTTGTGCATCGAGGCCCCGTTGCGCCAGCCGAAAGTGTCCCGGCAGAGTCAGTGCCCGCCGCTTCAACTCCGTCGACGGCCCCTCCATCTGCCCCGGTTCAACTCACCGCACGCCCCGATGTCCGAGTCATCACTCCGGCACCCACCAGATCGGCATCGCGGTCTGCGTCACCAACGGCAGCCGCCCCGGCTGCAGCGCCGGCACCTGCTGCGAGTACAAGTGGAAGTCGCTGAGCACCGCTTCCGGGTGATGGCCAGCGAGGCGCAAGTAATTGTCAACGGGCCGTCACGT
>JADWMG010000428.1 GCA_015767405.1 Actinomycetota bacterium | reverse complement strand
GAGCGAGATGTGGCGCATAGGTGCCGATATGGGCGGGTGGTCACATCGAACATCCACAGATCACGATCAACATATTGACAAGCATCTATATGTATGCCAGGATGTCTGCATATAGACCACTGTCGATATGTGGAGTCGTTGATGTACCCCCTCATAGATCTCATGACACGAGTGTTCACCGATGTCGTCGCCACGTTCGCTCGTGTGTGGCCGTTCTTGCTGATTTCCGTTCTCGCCGCGGTATTCGTGTCGGTCTACGTCGGGACCGAACGTGTCTCGAAACTACTCAGCCGCCGCGCTGCGATAGCGACGGTCGGTGCGGTCCTTCTCGCCACACTCACACCGTTCTGTTCATGTGGCACGACCGCTGTGTTGTTGGGGATGCTGGCAACCGCGACGCCGTGGGCACCTCTCGTCGCGTTCATGGTCGCCTCCCCCCTGACAAGCCCATCGGAATTGGTGTTCTCAGCGGGCCTCTTCGGATGGCCATTCGCGATGATCTTCTTCATCGGAACCATCGTGCTCGGGCTCGCCGCTGGAGCAGCAGGAGGGCTACTCGACAAAGCAGGCTGGCTGAAGAACCAAACCCGCATGCAGCCACAGGAGTCCGACTGCTCCACCGGAGTATGCCAGGTCGCCGCAGCGGTGCCGGTCAGCGTTGGGCCCGGAACCGCGTCCATTGCGGAGAACCGAACGTTTCGTCAGCGATGGAAGATCGACGAGCTCGTCGGCGAGCTGTGGACCACCGGACGCAAGCTGGTTCTCTTCTTCATCGGCTTCACCGCTGTCGGCTATCTCGCTATCGAAGCCATCCCTACCAGCTGGCTCACGAACTACCTCGGAGGGGATTCGCTCCTCTCCGTACCGCTCGCAGCCGTGCTTGGTATCCCCGCATACATCAACACCGAAGCGTCACTCCCGCTCGTCTCCACACTCATGGACGGAGGAATGGGCCCCGGCCCGGCCATGGCATTCCTCGTTACCGGAGCAGGAACCAGCATCGGAGCGATCAGCGGCCTATTCGTGATCGCCCGCGCCAGGGTCGTCGGCCTCGTCGTGGGTCTCCTGTTCACAGGGGCACTCGTCCTGGGATGGATCGCCCAAATAGCCCTCTGAACCCACACCACTGTGAGAGGATGATCCCACCATGCAGACAATCCAGACAATCACCGAGTGCTGCGCCCCTGTGCTCGAAGAGCCACTCACCGAGACCGAAGCCGAAAGACTCGCCGACGGATATGCGGTGCTCGCCAATCCGACACGGCTACGACTACTCAGTTTGATCGGCACAGCGGGAGAAGCCTGCGCCGCATGCGATCTCGTCGAACCCCTCGGCGTCTCCCAACCGCCGCAACGCAGGCCTCGTCGCCAGCGAGAAACGAGGCCGATGGGTCTACTACCACGCCGTTCCAGAACGCCTCGCAATCCTCAGCCGCGCCATCAACACTCAGCACTAGCGCAACACCAAGACCAAACACCCGCGCCCGCATCCAGCAGCATGCCCTACCCACAGGTGTTCGATATGGACGGGGTGCTGATCCCTGTCGGGTTAGTCGGGTGGATCCGGAACCAGTACCCGAACGGCACCGACAGGTGGAGTGTCGACCGAGGCTGCAGACCTTCGACGGAACCACGCCACCCCAGCAAGCACGACCCGATCAGACCATGTGAGGGGCACACTCAAGCCCCCGTCACGAGTCCAACCCCACGGATCGCCCAGCCCGATACTGACAGCGAAAGTGAAGGACCTAAGGCCTACGTAGAACGTCGCCAATGCAACAACGAACGTGCCGAGACTTCCGACGATCGGCAGGAGTCCCACAAGCACAGCGAACGCAGCGACACCGACGACGGCATGACCAATCACCCTGTCCCGGCGGAGTCGCTCTCTCTGCTCACGACGGGAGGTCTCCTTCGTGGAGCGGAACGTGGCATGGGGCGACGCGTTGCCGGTCCGGCGGTTGCGGGGCTCAGCGTTCGCAGCCTCGTCTTGGTGTTCATGCGACATCAGTTCGGTCATCGAACCTCCTCGATCAACCTATCAGGTGAACAACGGGACCTCAATCCCAATTCCGATCGCCGCCATCCGGTAGTACGGCACATGCATAGGCGCCGATATGGGCGGGTGGGCATCGTGCTCGAAGTTGCCGAGATCAGCTGGTTCGCGCGATTGAACGAGACTCAGCTCCGTCGGAT
This sequence comes from Actinomycetota bacterium, assembly GCA_015767405.1. Taxonomy (GTDB): domain Bacteria; phylum Actinomycetota; class Acidimicrobiia; order Acidimicrobiales; family Ilumatobacteraceae; genus Sva-07. The sequence goes on along the minus strand of JADWMG010000428.1, from coordinate 47 downwards.
TCCCGCGGGCGGCACGGGCCTCCGAGATGTCTCACCCTGCCGCCACA
>JADWMG010000035.1 GCA_015767405.1 Actinomycetota bacterium | reverse complement strand
AACGAGCTTTGCTCTGGAAGGGACGCAAGTCGGCGTTTGGGGCGATTGCCCGTATCAAACCGAACTACTACCTGCACGACACGGTCGTCCCGCGGCATCGCCTCCCAGATGTTCTCGAACAAATCTATGAGATCGTCGATCGTCATGAACTGATCGTGCTCAACGTCTTTCACGCTGGTGACGGAAACTTGCACCCCCTGCTTGTCTACGACGCGACTGAGCCAGGTGTGGGCGAACGAGTTCGTGCTGCGGGAGATGAGATTGTGCGAGTGTCGGTTGAAGCTGGAGGAGTGTTGAGCGGCGAACACGGGATCGGGCTTGAGAAGCGCGATCTGATGCCGCTGATGTTCTCCGAGGTCGATCTCGCTGCGCAGGCTGACCTTCGAAGAGCATTCGACCCAGCCCTGCTTGCCAACCCCGACAAGGTGCTGCCAAGCCCTGCGAGATGTGGTGATGTGCACAGCATTCCCGACGGGGCGTGGGTCTGATGCCGTCACAGCCGATGAATCTGGATGATGCGGGAAAGGCGTTCGCAGCAGAGATTGGGTCGGAGGGCGACATAGCGATCGAAGGTCTTGCAACTCGTGGTGGGGCCTTGGGTGAAGTTCGCACCGTCCGCGCACCTGTCGGAATCGAATGGGTTCAGCCGGCGGAAATGACCATCAGATGTGGTGCCGGAACCCCGGTCGAGGAGGTCGATGCAGCACTCGCCCAACACGGTCAGCGTGTGGCTCTGCCCGGTGGTGGCACGATCGGCGGAGCGCTTTCTGTTGGTCACAGTGGAATTCACCGACTCGGCTACGGCCCGATGCGTGACGTTCTTCTGCAGGTGCGCTATGTATCGGCCAGCGGCGAAGTCGTGAAAGCGGGAGGCCAAACGGTCAAGAACGTCAGTGGATTCGATCTATGTCGTCTGCTGGTCGGGTCTCGTGGGACGCTTGGATTCATCTCGGATGTCATCCTTCGAACTCGTCCGCGCGGCGATCACGAGCAATGGTTCCTGTCTGATCGCGATCCGTGGGAATTGTTGACCGAGTTGTACCGCCCGACTTCGGTGCTGTGGGATGGAGCAACCACCTGGATTCTTCTCGAGGGTCACTCGGAGGACATCCGCAGCCAGGCGGAGTCCAATGCCTTGACAGTTACCGATGGTCCGCCCGACCTACCGGCCGAGGCGCGATGGTCTCTGGCCCCATCTGAGCTGGAGTCTCTACGGATTGCCGCTCCAGGTTCTTTCGTCGCCGAGATCGGCGTGGGCACTGTTCACCACACGCACCGGGCCTCACCCGGTGAGGCTGACGTTGCGAAGGTGGACCTACATCGTCGAATCAAGCACGAATTCGATCCGCAGGGGCGGCTGAACCCTGGCGTGTCAGTTCTACATGCGCCCTGATGCCGTCATCTAGTCGGGCTTACGTCGATCAGCCGGTTTCAGACTTGTCGGCGGCCCATCGAGTCGCTGCGGCTGCCGCCTCTGAGTGGGGTCTGGATTCACCTGTGCTGTTCCGCCGCGGAATGAATGCGATCTTCTTGGCGGGCCCGGCAGCAATCCGGGTCAGCAGGCCAAATGCCGACGCAACGTCGTCGCTACAACTCGCCTCCGTACTGCTCGATTCAGGACTCCGTGTTGCCAGCCCATTTCGAGACGACGTTTTCGCAGCAGAGGGGATGTCTGCGACGTGTTGGTCCCGTGTCGAGGTGACTGGCGAACCTGTCAACTGGCGAGAGGTTGGAGCGATGGTACGCCGTGTCCATCAACTCGATTCCAGTGAGTTGCCGGAGACTTACCCGCTTCCTTCGCCAGCTTCGTTCCCATGGTGGAATTTCGATTCGCTTCTCGCCGCGACGTCTTCGGTCCTCGATGAGCAAGCTCAGGTGGGGATCGTCGCGGCGATCAATCGGCACTCAGATTGGTGGGAGTTCGATGATGCTGTTGTTTGCCACGGCGACGTTCACCCGGGCAATGTGATCATGTCTTCCGAAGGGCCGGTTCTGATCGATTGGGACTTGATGTGCGTGGCACCCGCGGGATGGGATCACGCTCCGATGATGACTTGGGCCGAACGGTGGGGCGGATCGTCGGGGGAGTACGAGAGTTTTGCGAGCGGGTACGGCCGGTCACTGCGCGGTGATGAAGTAGCTGAGGCATTCGCCGAGTTACGTCTTGTTGCCGCCACGCTGATGCGCGTGCAAGCCGCAATGGCCGACGATGCCGCTATGCCAGAAGCGGAACGGCGGCTGCAGTACTGGCGTGGGGAAGACGACTCACCTCAGTGGCGCGCGCAATGAATGCGGCTGACGCTCCGGGTCACATGAACTTGCGGATCAGCTTCTGCTTCATCTTGGTGTACGGCGGGTACATGATCGACGGATCTGGCCGTAACGGCTTGTTGAACACCGGCTTGCGGTGAGAGAAAACATCGAATCCGGCCTTGCCGTGGTACGTGCCCATACCGCTCTCGCCAACGCCACCGAATGGCAGGTCCGGCACTGCTAGATGCAGCAGGGCGTGATTGAGAGTCACGCCACCTGCTGATGTGCGGTCGACGACTCTCGACAGCACGTCATCGCTAGTACTGAAGGCGTAGAGGGCAAGCGGCTTCTCGCGGTCGTTGATGAAGCCGATCGCCTCATCGATATTCCCTACGTTGAGCACGGGCAGAATCGGGCCGAAGATCTCCTCGTTCATCACCGGGGCATCGGGCTTGACTCCTGCAAGCACCGTCGGCGCGATGTAGCGGTCCGCCCTGTCGCCAGTTCCTCCAGCCACCGTTGTTTCGTAGCCGCCGCTATCGAGTAGGCCCGTGAGGCGGTCGTAGTGCCGCTCGTTGACGATACGGGTGAAGTCGGGTGAAGCTTGTGGATCGTCTCCGAAGAATTCGGTGATGGCATCACGCAGGGCGGCAAGTAGTTCTTCCTCGACTCCGTCCTCTACAAGCACGTAGTCGGGAGCAACGCAAGTTTGACCGGCGTTGACGAATTTGGCCCAGGCAATCCTCCGAGCGGTGACCTTGACGTTCGTGTCTGCTGCAACGATCGCCGGGCTCTTGCCTCCGAGTTCGAGCGTGACCGGAGTGAGGTGTTTGGCGGCGGCGGCCATCACGATCCGAGCGACGGTCCCGTTGCCGGTGTAGAAGATGTGATCGAATCGCACTTCTAGTAGGGCGGTCGTTTCCTCGACAGCGCCTGTGACAACGGCGACTGCCCGGCTGCTGAGATATTCGGGGATGAGTTCGGCGATGAGTTCAGCGGTGGCGGGAGCCACCTCGGAGGGCTTGAGGACGGCGGTGTTTCCCGCAGCGAGCGCGGCGACAAGGGGCGCAAGGGTGAGCTGGACCGGGTAATTCCACGGAGCGATGATGCATACGGTGCCAAGCGGCTGCGGATAGATCTTTGCGGTTGCCGGCTTGAAGGTGATCGGAACCTTGACTTTCTCAGGCTTGGTCCATGAATCGAGATTCTTGATTGTGTGGTCGATTTCGTTGATGGTGAATGCGATCTCGGTCATGTAGGCCTCGATCCGTGGCTTACCAAGGTCGTCGACGAGCGCGTCTACCAGGCGGTCTTCTTGCTCCACGAGCATGAGGCGAAGTTGGCGGAGTTGCGCAATCCGGCTCGATTTCTCACGCAATAACCCATCGGCGAACCCCTCGCGCAGGTTCTGAACGATTTCCGGGATGGCGTCGACAGCAGTCATGTTGCAATCGTAGGCGTCACCGCGGCTGATCGGTGGGGCAGTAGTAGCAGGTTCTGTTGGCAATCTCGATCCGGCTTATTTCGCGACCACAGCGAAGGCACTGATCTCGTTTGTATGCGTAGGTCGCGTCCTCCCGCGGAATGTGTTTGCTTCGCGCTATTCCGAGTTCGGCCCTGTCGACCGTAACGATCCGGCCGTCCTTCACACCTTTGCGGAGCATCTTCTGAACCGTGTCCCACAGTTCTTGAAGTTCGCTCGGTGCGCACTGTGAGCCAGGGCGCAGCGGGTGGAGGCCCTGCACGAACAAGGCTTCTGCTCGGTAGACGTTGCCGACCCCTGCAATGACCGATTGATCCATGAGGAGGTCACCGATCCCGCGATCGCTCCTGCGGACCCGGTCGATCATCTTCTGTGGGTCTGCGTCGCGTCGTAGAGGGTCGGGGCCTAGCCGAGCCAGAATCTTGTCGCGTACCGGGGGAGCGTCAACCGAGCAATCCGTCGGTCCGCTCAGGTCGACAGTCACGATGCCGATGTCGCTTTCGCCAGCGAGCCGCATTCGCACCGCACCCTTCGGTGCTATTTGCTCAGGTCCAAATGTGACTCGGAACTTGCCGAACAAGCCGAGATGGACATGGCCGATATCGCCGGTGGCCCAGTGATAGAAGAGGTGCTTGCCGTAGGCCTCGACGCTTTCTAGAACCGAGCCATCGACCCGACCAGCATCGGTGAATCGACCCTGAGGACTTGATACTCGAATGACGCTGCCAGCAAGCAGCTTGCCGTGTTCGCGGGCGGCGCGATGGATTGTGTGTCCTTCAGGCACTCCGTCAAGATAATCGAGCAAGTCATGAGCCGGACACTTCTGGCGAAGCTCTCGAGGTGTCGGTGTCCGGTACCTCAGGTGCGTACGATGACTGCGGTATGAGCGCCATTGCTTCACGTCGATTTGGGCGGTCTCTGTGACGTCGCTGAATCTCGATGCGCAAGCTCTGGCCAAGTGTGTGAGCTGTGGGCTCTGCCTCCCGCACTGTCCGACGTTTCGAGTAACCGGTGAGGAGTCCTATTCGCCACGTGGGCGCATCGACGCAATGCGCGCAGTCGAGGGCGGTGCACTTCCGATCGATGAGCAGTTTGTCGACTTCATGAAAACGTGCGTGCAGTGTCGTGGTTGCGAACCGGCGTGCCCAAGTGGCGTGCAGTTCGGTTCGCTGATGGAGGGCACGAGGACAGCACTCGCCAGCAACGGAAAGATCACGCCGTGGTGGCAACGCATCGGGTTCTCCGTGCTTGGACATCACCGGACCCTGCTTGCCGGTTCGACGGTGTTGGCACTGGCACAGCGGTTGCGTCTCGTACCGCTCAAGTTCGGGCTTGGTCGGTTGCCTCTGCGGCGGCCGGCACCGGTCGAGCCGACTGCCACAGCAGGGGACGCCGATGTCTGGCTGTTCACCGGCTGTGTGATGGACGCCTGGCAGCGGCCAACACACCAGAACACTGCCGAACTGGTTGGCCTCGTGGGCGCGACGTACGCCCTTCCCGGTCAGGGTGGTGCGTGTTGTGGTGCGTTGCACGTCCATGCCGGGCTGCATGACAGCGCACAGAAGCTTGCGAAACGAGTCATGGAGTCAATGCCTGGGAGCGCTCCGATTCTCGTGAACTCGGCGGGCTGTGGCGCGGCGATGAAGGACTATGGGGATCTCATCGGCAGTGATGAAGCGCGGCAGTTTGCCGTCAGGGTTGTTGATGCGAACGAATGGCTGGCTGAAAGAGTTGAGGAACTTCCGGGTCCGGTGAGGCCACGCTCGACGGTGATTGTCCAAGATCCGTGTCATCTACGACATGTACAACGTGCCCACGACTCGGTTCGAGTCCTGCTTGGACACGTCGCGGACACCATCGAGTTGGACGACGATGGTTTGTGCTGTGGCGCCGGGGGTGCATACTCCGCGTTGGAACCGGAGTTGGCCGGTGAGATTCGTGACCGGAAGCTGGCGTCGATCGATCGTGCGCGGCAGGTTTCAGGGGCGGTATTGGTAGCGAGTGCGAACCCTGGGTGTTCGATGCATCTCTCTGCCGTTCTCGATGACCGTGGCATGACCGTTCGTCATCCTGTCGACATCGTGGCCGATGCCGTCCTCCGCCCGAAGCAAGGCGCGCTCTGATCATGGCCGACTACGACCAACTCGTGGATCGACTCGAATCGATCGCAACGGATCTCGATGAGATGGCATTCGATCAACTCCGCGAGGCCGTCGCAGATGGTGAGGTCGCTCGTCCTGCCTCCGATAAGAAGCTGATGCAGGCACGGCGGGCCATCGAGAAGGCCGCGGTAATACTCCGCCAACTCGACGACGGATGAGCCTGCCCTAATCGACGAACGTATTGAGTACTTTGATCATGGCGATCAGCTCGCTGTATCCGCGATTCGAGAACGTGAACGCGATTCGATCATGCGAGACCAGATCGTCATCACGGCGTTCGATCTTCGATGGCTTGGCACGTTCGATCGATCCGCTTGCCAGGAGGTGACCGAACTGCTCGTTCAGCGCGGCGAGTTGGGCGTCATTGGGCCCCTGACGCAGACGAATGACCAACTTGTTGCCCACGAATCTGATCGAGTGATAATTGGAGTAGAAACGGTCGATTATCTCGACCGCCTCCTCGCACGAACTGGTAATCGTGTACAGGCCGAGGTCGTTCGCCGACACGAGACCACGGGCAACGAGTTGGTCGCGGACGAACTGGTCGACACCCTCCCAGAAAGGGTCGTTGGGCTCGTCGAGCAGAACGATTGGGACTGGGAGCCCCTTTCCGGTTTGGGTGAGTGTAAGTAGCTCGAACATCTCATCGAGGGTCCCAAAGCCACCCGGCAGGCAGACAAAGCCCTGCGATTCCTTGATCAGCATCAACTTCCTCGTAAAGAAGTACTTCATGCTGACGTGCTTCTCGTCACCCGCAATGACCGAATTCGCTCCGGACTCGAATGGAAGCCGGATCGACACACCGATCGAGCGTTCGCGGCCGGCGCCCTCCATGCCAGCCTGCATGATCCCTGGACCGGCGCCGGTGACGGTCATCCAGCCACGATCCGCCAGTGAAGCGGCTAGACGGCGGGCTTGGTCATACAGAGGGTCATCTTCATTCGTGCGTGCCGAGCCGAAGATGGCGACCTTGCGTTCGTTCTTGTACGGCGCAAACATCTCGTAGGCATCGCGCATTTCAGTGATCGCGGCGGTAGCGATCTTGAGGTCGAGTGTGTCCGGATTGTCACTGATTAGGCCGAGTGCTTCGAAAACAAGTTCTTCCGCAAGTCGAACATTCTCGGAAACACCCAAATCTTTCACTATCGAATGCGCCTGAGAGTGCTCTTGGTCAGCTACATCTTCTGTCATGGATTCCCGACCTTACGGCGCAAAATGGCAGGGGCCGGTGCTCGGCCTGCTCGCAACGGGCGCCGGCCTGGCCGCAGCCGAACTGATTGTCGGCCTCGTGCAAGGGTCTGCGTCGCCCGTAGTGCCCGTCGGACAGGTCTTCATCGACTGGGTCCCGAAGCCATTGAAAGATTGGGCGATCGAGCAGTTCGGCACGAACGACAAGGTGGTTCTAGTTCTTGGCGCGCTCATCGTCGTGCTGGGCCTAGGGGTTGTCGTTGGGGTCCTCGCGATGCGCGGTGCGCGGGGAGCGGCATACGCACTCACTGGTGTCATTGGCCTTCTTGGCGGGTTTGCCGTGCTGACACGGCCTGCGCCGTCGGTCGGGAAGCTCCTGCCGACGATTGTCGGAACCGGAGTCTCGATTGCCGTGCTGTGGTATCTGGCACCCCGTCCTGCCGGAGCGACCGTTCCGGGACAAATCCAGGCTGATGCCCAACCGCAGGACATGGGCGTCGACCGCCGTCGATTCATTGCCGGGGCGATTGGTATCGGTTCGGTCGCTGTCATTGCCGGCGGGCTCGGCAGGATGCTTCAGGAACGCTTCGCGGTCGACAGCGAACGCAATGCGCTGATACTGCCGTCGGCTTCCTCGAGCGCTCCGACTCTTCCCGTAGATGCACAGCTCGACATCTCTGGCATTGGCCCGTTCGTGACGCCCAGCAACGAGTTCTATCGAATCGACACTGCCCTAGTTGTGCCGCAGGTGTCCAAAGACAGTTGGAAACTCAAGATCGATGGCCTGGTCGACAACGAGATCGAGCTGACCTTCGATGATCTGCTCGCCCGGCCACAGGTGGAGCGCTACGTCACGCTTTCATGCGTGTCGAATGAGATCGGCGGCGACCTCGTTGGCAACGCGCTCTGGCAAGGAGTTCTCCTCAAAGACGTGCTCGAAGAAGCTGGTCTTCAGTCGGGAGCGGAGCAAGTTGTGAGCCGATCGATCGACGGTTGGACCTGTGGCTCACCCACCGAGCAGATCATGGATGGGCGCGACGCCATGCTGGCATTTGGCATGAACGGCGAGCCGCTGCCGGCCCGACACGGATATCCAGTTCGCCTGGTCGTTCCCGGACTGTATGGCTATGTGTCGGCGACGAAGTGGGTCACCCAGATCAGGCTGACTGGCTGGGACGAGTACGACGCCTATTGGATTCCACGCGGCTGGTCGAAGCTCGGCCCCGTCAAGACAATGGCGCGGATCGATACTCCCCGCAGCGGTAGCGACAAGGCCGGAACGGTCCCCATTGCAGGTGTGGCCTGGGCGGTGCACCGGGGTATCTCGAACGTGCAGATACGGGTTGACGAGGGGGAGTGGCTCGACGCCGATCTAGGCGGCGTACCGTCAAACGACACGTGGGTTCAATGGGTGTACTACCTCGACGCCGAGCCTGGTCGCCATGTGATCGAGGCACGCGCTATCGACGGTGAGGGCAACCCTCAGCCCGAGCAGCCTCGCCCAGTGGCTCCTGACGGAGCCCAGGGCTACCACCGCATAACAATCGAAACCAGCCTCTCCTCCGGCTGAAAACCCGAAATATGCCTCAGCACATGCGCTGAGTGAATACATCCAGGCATGTTTCGGTTGTTTCTGGGTGTTGCTACGACGGGAGGGAGTCGGCCTTGGTTTGGAGGGCGGCGATCAACTCGTCGAAGGCGCCTGAAAAGCTGCTGACGCCTTCACGTTCAAGTTGGGCCGCGACAGCGTCCATGTCGACGCCAACGCCGGGCAAAGCCGCCCACTCGGCGTGGGCCTCATCGAGACCGACGTCGACCTGACGGCTGAGTATGCCGTGGTCGGCGAACGCCTCGAGCGTGGCATCGGGCAGCGTGTTAACGGTGTGCGGGCCGATCAGTTCGTCGACATACAGGGTGTCGAGGTAGGCCGGGTTCTTGGTCGACGTCGAGGCCCAGAGCGGCCGTTGTACTCTGGCTCCGCGAGCTTCCAGCGCCTCCCAGCGAGGTCCAGAAAAAGCGTCTTTGAATATCTCATACGCGAGCTTTCCTTGGGCGACGGCAGCCTTGCCGCGTAGGGCAAGGGCTTCGGCGGAGCCGTTGGCATCCAATAGCCCATCGACGAGTGTGTCGACCCGGCTGATGAAGAAGCTGGCAACGCTGGCTACCTGTGACAAATCGGCGTCGGGATCTTCCGCCAATCCTTCGAGTCCACGGAGATACGCCTCCACTACCTTCGAATAGCGATCGAGGCTGAAGATCAAGGTGACGTTGATGCTTCGCCCCTCGGCAATCATCTTCTCGATGGGCACCAGGCCTTCTTCGGTGCCGGGGATTTTGACCATCAGGTTGCGGCGATTGATGCGCTCGTGAAGTTGCCGTGCCGCCGTCTCAGTTCCAGGTCCGTCGTGGGCCAGGCCAGGGTCGACCTCGACGCTCACATATCCATCTATGCCGTCGGAATGGTCGTAGACCTTCGAGAACACATCGCACGCTCCGTGGATGTCACTGATGACGAGTGACCAGTAGTCATCGATGATGGGGCGGTTCTGTCGGCGAAGCTCGGTGAACTGCTCGTCGTAGTCGCTCGACCCCTGGATCGCGTTCTGGAAAATTGAAGGGTTCGAGGTGAGGCCGCGTACGCCGCTATCTCGGATGGCAACGAGTTTGCCCGAGGTCAAGTAGTTCCTCTTGAGGTTGTCGAGCCATGCGCTCTGGCCTTCAGTCGCATAGAGCGACTCGATGAGATTCTGTTCGGCCATGATTCCTCTTTCTCTTCCGTTGTTCTCGATGGGTGGGGTGCTTCAGGCAAGCAGTTCGTTGGCTCGCTCGACGATGTGGTCGGCGTTGATGCCAAGTCTGTCGAGGACAAGCGCACCGGGGGCGCTCGCACCGAACCGGTCGATGCCAATCGAACTGTCGGCGTAGCGTTCCCAACCGAACGTGCCGCCGGCTTCGATCGAGATCACGGGTACGCCCTCGGGCAGGACTGATACGCGGTAGGACGCGTCCTGCGCCTCGAATCGGTCCCAGCTGGGCAGGCTGACGACGCGAGTCGCTATACCGGCGTCAGACAGACGCGTGGCGGCATCAACGCCCACCTCGACTTCGCTACCGGTGCCAATGATGATGAGCTGTAGAGCCCGGTCGGAATCAATGACGATGCCAGCGCCACGGGCGATGGCTGACCCGTCGGTGGTCACACGAATGTTCTGGCGGCTGAGGATCAGAGCGGTCGGGCCATCGTGACGAACAACGTCAGCCCACGCCTGGATCGTCTCATTCCCGTCGGCCGGTCGTACCACGTGCAGATCCGGGATCGCTCGCAATGCCGCAAGGTGTTCCACTGGTTGGTGCGTCGGGCCGTCTTCGCCAACGCCGACCGAGTCGTGTGTGAGGACGAAACAGACTTTCGCGCCGGACATCGCGGCGAGCCGGATTGAGGGTCGCATGTAGTCGGAGAAGACGAAGAACGTGCCAGAGATTGGTAGCAGCCCACCGTGTTTGGCCATTCCGACCATCGCAGCGGCCATGCCGTGCTCACGTATCCCGTAGTGCACATAGCGGCCGCCGGGATCGGCTGCGGTCATTGCGGAGGTCTGCGACAGTGTGGTGCCGTTGCTTCCCGACAGGTCTGCTGATCCGGATATCAGGCCTGGGATCATGTCGTAGGTCGCGTCCAGAGCCTTCTGAATGGCTTTGCGCGTGGCCACCGAGTCACCCATCTCGTACGTGGGTAGATCGGAGTCCCATCCATCGAGGCCCGTTGCGTTCCAGGATGCCTGCCACTCAGGTGTCGCCCTCACCTCTCGACTCGCTTCGAGCCAGGCCGATCGTTCCGCAGTGCCGCGTTCGGAGACGTGGGTGCGATATGCGCCAACAAGCTCGGCGGGCGACCAGAAAGGCTCATCGGGGATGCCCAGCACAGCCTTGGTGCGGGCTACATCATCGGCCTTGAATGGATTGCCGTGGGCCGCAGCCTTGTCCATGTAGTCAGGGGATGGATCGGCGATATGGGAGCGGAGGACAAGCAACGTGGGCTTTTCGGTCTGCAACCTGGACGCTTCAAGAGCCGCCTCCATCACATCGAGATCGTTGGCCGAGTCGCCGAGGTCGACGACCTCCCAGCCGTAGGCTCCGAAACGAGCGCCGACATCCTCACCCGTCGACATGCTCGTTGGCCCGTCGATGGTGATGTGGTTGTTGTCGAAAATGCAGGTGAGGTTGCCAAGCCCCAAGTGGCCGGCAAGTGACCCTGCCTCGTGGCTGATCCCTTCCATCATGCAGCCGTCACCGGCGATCACGAAGGTGTGATGGTTCTGGGCAGCTGAACCAAATCGAGCTGCAAGATTACGTTCCGCCATCGCCATGCCAACCGCATTGGCGAAGCCCTGCCCAAGGGGGCCGGTAGTGACCTCGATGCCTACGGTGTGACCGGCTTCCGGGTGCCCCGGCGTCACTGAGCCCCACTGGCGAAAGTCTTTCAGATCGTCCAACTCGAGGCCGGTTCCCGACAGGAACAGCATCGTGTAATGGAGAATTGACGCATGGCCATTGGACAGAACGAACCGATCACGGTCGGGCCAAGTCGGGTCGGCGGGGTCGTACTTGAGCACGCGGCTGAAGAGCACGTGGGCGAGCGGGGCGAGGGCGATCGCGGCCCCTTGGTGTCCACTGTTCGCCGCCAGGGGGCCGTCCATTGCGAACCCCTTGATTAGTGATACGGCCTGAGCGTCTTGTCCTGGAGTCAATGGCACGGGGCGAGAGTACCCGACCCGACATCGGATCAACTCAACACATGGGGACGCGAGACGTCAGGCAGGCGGCAGGAGGGTGAATGGCACGATGTGCCATGGCTCGTGGTCAACTCTGCAGTGGGCAAAGACCTGGCCGTATTCCTCGAATTCGAGTTCTCCGCGAACAAGCCGGTATGTGAACTTGCCCGGTTCGACGGTGAACGGGCTCACGTTGCGAGCAATCTGGTCGCTGTCTTCTTCGATGCCGCGACGGAAAACTACTTCGAATACGCCGTTCCCCGATTGGCCTTCCGGACAGAAGATCAGCCCGACAAGGTGCGGCGTGATGGTGACAGGAACCGGCGACGGCGCGGCCTGTGAGAACATGACGCCTGTGATATCGATGCGGGTCGAAGGGCCGGGTGCCTCACGCATCTCGAAGTTCTCGACAAAGAGTGCGGCAACAATCTGCATCGCACCATGCTACGGGCCGCTCCCGCGCCTCGAATTCCGCCGTTGTTTGTGTCAGCAGATACGGGAGCGCCACCGGTAAGCGCTGACACAAACTCAGCGCCCGGAATTTGTGTCAGCACAAACCTGAACGTCACCGGTAAGCGCTGACACAAACCGGTTGTGGCTGGGGGTCCGCTGTTGCCCGGAGACTCAGCTGCGACTTTGGGGCATGCGGATCACGACGCGGTAGGAGCCGGCGATGGGGACTGGTCCGAAAGTTCGGGAGTCGGCAAGAGTGCTCGCTCGGTTGTCCGACATGACACTCATCGTCCCGTCGTCGTTGAGCACCTCGACCCGCTTGACGAGCCAGAACCCTGGGCGCGTCGGGTGTTCGAAGCAGCGGATCTGCCCAACAGCAGGGCGGCCGGCGAGAAAGGTGATCAAACCTTGCCCATCTACGAGCGTTGGTTCCATCGAGCGATCGGCCACCACGAACCGGCGAGGGATGCATCGGCGGGAACGCGACGCCAAGCGCGACACGAAGCGCGACAGAAAGGGGGCTCCTCGCTTCGAGGGCTCAGGCGACGTCACTGTGCAGAAGTGTATGTTCGGCTCGGCTCAGGCCGGGTACCATGACGGCACTGAATCGGTGTCATCGCCGAGTCCGTCACCGTTTCAAGGAGATAACCATGTTCGCCAAGCTCTTCGCGTCTGCCACGGTCGCCCACGCTCACTGTGACCTGTACTGCGCGGTCTACGACCCGGCACAGGCCAAGATCGAAGCACTATCGGTCGTCAAGATTGCCAAGAAGTACCACGAGTCCGATGACGATGTCTTCCGTACTCGCTGCATCATCTTGAAAGAGCAGCGCGCCGAAGAGACGAAGCATCACCTCATGGTGCTCTGGGCTGATTTCTTCACACCAGCGCATTACGAGGAGTTCCCCCAGCTCCAGAATCTGTTCTGGAAGGCAACCAACCAGGCCGGTGTTGCCAAGAAGTCGATGGATCCTGCTGATGGAGAGCAACTGGTCGCGTACATCGACGAAATCGCTGACATCTTCTGGCAGACCGACAAGGGTAAGCAGATGGGTGTATACCCGCCGAGCTGAGCCGACTCTGTCGGAAGCCAGCTAGCGTTTGCCGACACGATGTCTGTGACTAACGACGTTGATGGCGCTCCCACCGAGGTCGGGGGTGCTGTCGACGACAAATCGACGCGCGATCAGATTCTCGACGCTGCACTCGAATGCTTTGCACAAACGGGCTACAGCGCTACCTCGTTGAACGACATCGTCGCCGAGGTCGGAATCCGGCGTCAGAGCCTGCTTCACCATTTTGCGTCCAAAGAGACGCTCTACGGTGAAGTTTTCGAGCGGCTGCTTTCCGATTGGTTCGCCCGTCTCGCCGGCGCCATCGAATCGACGGCGACCGGGTGGCCGAAGGTCGAACAGGTCCTCCGCGCGGGCTTCGGGTTCTTTGCGGACAACCCCTCATACGTAACGCTCATGCGGCGCGAGGCCATTGACGGCGGATCCCACCTCGGAATCGACCTCGCCGCCGTCCTGCGCCCAATGTTCGATCAGGCAGCCAACTACCTCCGGCGGGAGATGGCCGCAGGCAATTTCCGCGAACAGAACCCCGAACAACTGCTCCTCACCGGATACGGCGCGTTGCTGAGCTATTTCTCCGATGCTCCGTTCCTCGAAGGATTGCTCGATGAGGACCCTTTCGCTCCGGCTGCGTTGGACCGTCGTTGCGAACACATCATCGATTTCTTCACCGCTGCTCTGATCCCGACCTAAGCCGCCGACGCCTCGCACTTGTCGCGATGGGTGCCAGCACTCCGACAGGCGCCCGCAGTACCGTTGGGGCTGCATGGCCACCCCCGACGAGACATCCTCCGGTACTCCCGCGCACACGACGCTGTCTGAGCGCGACTCGAAGCAGCTTCTTTCTGAATTCGATATCCCTATCGCGCCTGAGCAGTTCGCCGACGATGCAAACGGTGCCGGCGACGCGGCCGACCAGATCGGCTACCCCGTCGTCGCCAAGCTCAACGGCGACACGATTGCGCATAAGACCGAACGTGGATTGGTGAGGTTGCGTCTCGCTGATCGTGTGGCGGTCGAGGCTGCGGCGGCTGAGCTTCTGAGCCTGGTAGAACAGGCCGACGGCGAGGTCAATGTTCTGATCGCGCCGATGATTGCTGGTAATCGCGAGCTCATAGCGGGTGTTGTCCGGGATCCGCAGTTCGGCCCGACTGTCATGCTCGGCCTCGGTGGAATTCTCGCCGAAGCGATTGCCGACGTGGTGTTCCGCCCTGCGCCGCTCGACGAGGTCACGGCCGGGGAAATGATCGACAATCTCTCAACGCAGAAGCTGCTGGGGGAATTCCGCGGTGAGCAGGCCGTCGATCGTGGCCAGCTAGTTGCACTGCTGGTCGGTCTGGGACGACTCGCTGACGAACGACCTGATGTGGCAAGCGTCGACATCAACCCCCTCATTGTGCAGCCGTCGGGCGAGCTGGTCGCGGTTGACGGCCTTGTCGAACTCGGTGGAGCCGACGATGCAGCGGCCATCGAGCCACGGCCGAGGCCCAGCAGCGAACAGTTCCGAGCACTATTCGAGCCGAAGGGTGTCCTGGTCACGGGCGCTTCGACCCATCCCGGAAAGTTTGGGTTCGTCTCTCTGCACAACCTGCTCGCGGCCGGATATGCCGGCGGCGTTTATGGCACCAATCTCAGGGGCGAAGAAGTGCTCGGCGTGCAGACCGTCGCCGACATCGCAGATCTGCCAGATGGAAAGATCGATCTGGTTTTCGTGTGC
>JADWMG010000161.1 GCA_015767405.1 Actinomycetota bacterium | reverse complement strand
TTCGGACGAATGCCGGCCCACACATCGACGAATGGATGGCCGGTGATGAGAACATTCGGATCATGAACGGTCTCGGCGATCCGCGATTCCTTCGAGCCGGGAACAAGATGATCCAGCAGCACACCGAGCCTTCGGCTCGAGCTCGGCGCAAACTCTTGAACAGCGTTGGCGAGATCGTCAGCGCCGTGCAGCGGTTCCACGACAACGCCGAGTTCTCGCAGATCGTCGCCCCACACGTGTTCAATGAGTTCGGCATCGTGCTTGCCCTCGACCCAGATCCGACTCGCCTTGGCAATCCGCGCGCGGCCGTCGCCACCCACCGAGCCTGACGCTGTGATTCGTTGCGTGACCTCACGGGTCGCAGCGGGGCGAACCAGGGTGACCGGTTTCCCCGCCAATATGAATCCGCCTGGCTTCCACGTGAAATGACGGACGTAGTCCTTCTGGTCCTGAACGGTGACCCCTTCGGCATTCCAGCGGACGATCTCGCCTCGGAAGTGACTCGACCTGTCTTCGACCGCAAGGCCGATTTCGACTGTCACCGACGGGTAAGTCGGTGCGCGTTTCATCGCTGCGAAATCGTCGAGGATGTCACCGGTTGTGTTGCTCGGGTACGCCACATCGCCATTGTCGCAGCCGTGACCATGTCAGGTCCGACACCCAGGTGCTCGATGGCAGTGTGTAAGCATGCGCCGATGGACAATTTCGAAGGCAAGATCGCGGTAGTTACTGGCGGAGCAAGTGGCATGGGACGCGAATTAGTCATCCAACTGGCAGGCGCTGGCTGCAATGTCGCCATGTGCGATCTGTCGGTCGAGGAGATGGCCGAAACGAAGGAGCTGGCCCTGGCGGGCGCGCCCGGTGTGCAGATCACCACACATCGATGTGACGTTTCGGACGAGGCCTCGATCCTTGCACTTCGTGACGAGGTGATCGCCCAACACGAAACCGACCACATCAATCTGCTGTTCAACAACGCAGGCCTGAGTGGCGGTGGCAGCATCATTGCCGACACCCGCGAGTCGTGGGATCACTGTTTTGCTGTGTGCTGGGGTGGCGTGTACTACGGCACCCGCGCGTTCATGCCCCTGTTGATGGCGGCCGATGAAGGGCACATCGTAAACACATCGAGCGTCAACGGATTCTGGGCGAGCATCGGCGCCGACCGTCCACACACCGCGTATTCCGCGGCCAAGTTCGCTGTCAAGGGCTTCAGTGAGGCCCTGATCACCGATCTGCGGGTCAATGCTCCGCATGTAAAGGTGTCGGTGGTGATGCCGGGCCACATCGGCACGTCGATCGTCGAGAACTCGGTGCGCCACGGCGTCACCGAACTCGACTTCGAGACCACCGAGCTGATGCAGACGGTTTCAACCATGTTCCGCGAGCATGCGCCGATGACGGCAGCCGAGGCGAGCACTGTGATTCTCGATGGTGTACGGACTGAGCGGTGGCGAATTCTCGTCGGCGATGATGCTCATGATCTTGACGAGGCTGTGCGAGCCGACCCCGAGGCCGCATACGACGGCTTGACACTGGGTCCTGGGCTTCTCCCAGATCCAGATGAACTGGGCATTTGAACTAATCGGGAACTGATCGACTCGTCGTGGCGTCAAAGTGCCATGGGGAGATTCAAGAGAGACACAGCAACATTGGCCGTAATCGTTGCGTTGGGGGTGACCGCTTGTGCGGGCGCTGACTCCGACAGTTCGAGTACAGACTTCAGCGTCACGACCGACGCGCTGGAATCGGAGGCTCCGAGCGAGTTCACAGACGATTCCGTTGACATCGTCGGCGAGTCGGACAATTTGTCCCCGGCGGTTGAGCAGTCGACTGCAGGGTCCAGGGCACCTTCAGCGCCACTTGACCTCGACGGGTTCGGCCGAGCGCTTGCCGTCGAGGCCGGGGTCGTGGTCGGCACGCCGAACATCCGTCAGGCCGTCGATGATGCACTTGTCGTCGTGCGCCGCAACAACGGCAGCGTCTACAACGCCGACGTCAACATAGGTGAAGAGCACGACGATGGAAGCGTCGATGGCTCGGGACGTCTCACGGTCAAGGTCCCGCCGATCGATCTCGATCCGCTGATTGCCGATCTCGACGGTACGGCTGGCACGCTGCTGGCTCGAACGCAGACTTCCGAGGATGTCACCGAACAACTCATCGACCTCGACATCAGGCTGCGGGTCGAGCGGACAACGATCGAAGGGTTCGAAACATTGCTTGCTCAGGCGACTGACTTCAACGACATCGTGACCATCCAACAGGTCATAACCGAGCACACGATCATCCTGGAACAGTTGCTCGCCAGCCAACGCAACGTCGAGCAACGAGTCGACCTATCAACGCTGACTATCGACCTCGTCTTTGTCGCACCAGAAGCCGCCGTCGAAGACCCCATCCTGGCCGAGGACGATGGGATCGCTGAAGCCTTCCGGACAGGGTGGGATGCCTTCGTCGGCATCTTGTTCGCACTCGGACTGGCGATCGCTATCGCGGCCCCGTTCCTGGCTGTTCTACTGTTCGTCGTCGGTCTGATCTGGCTCGTCTCCAGGCGCCGGCAACCACGTCCCCCGGTACCCGTGGTCACGCCCCAGGCGCCGCCGCAGGAGACATCCGCGCAGGACGTGCTCGTCGGGCCCAGCCCCGAGAAGTGAGAACCAGATCGCTGATGCTGCCGTCGGGGAAGGCGAACGGTGCCCGTACACCCGAGTGGGCCACCGCCTCAGGCAGCATCAGCGGTTCCAAATCCGCTGACTGGCCAGCCTGAGTCTCGGTGCTCCACCGGTGCCAGCGGTGCGCCGGGATCTCGGTGAAATCGAGCGACGCCTCATCGAGCAGTTCGATCGTGCCGTGCACCACCCCGGGCTGTTCGTAGCCGATCCACTGATTCGGGGTGCTGGACGGATCTAGTTCCGTGCCGGGGCCGGTTGCATACCACTCGAGATCGAATGCAATCGCCGTGGGATGACCGTAAGCCCTCCCGAGAGCATCGTCGGGATCATCGATCGCCGACGCGTAGGTCTCGTTACCGATCGTCCACTGCTGCATCTCGGCGTCACACATGTGCTCCGCCCAGAGTTCCGGGCCCTTGACGACGAATGGATCAGAGCGCATTGATACATCGAAGTCGGTGATGTGCAGCAGCGGCTCCCCACGCCTCGCCAACGCCGCCCAGTACCAGGCCTTGCGACCGACGATCCGATGCCCGGAGATGACTCCGAGGCTGGCATCGCTGGTCCACGCGGCAAAGACCCACTCCTCGATCTTGGCACCGGGATGTCTGTCGTCAACGAACCACTCCACGATCAGGCAGACTACGGATCCATGATCCGATACCTCAGCCTCGACTGGATCAGCGCCCTCAGCCTCGAGGTCGCATCCAGCGCCCAGATGCGTGAGATCGCAGCGACGCACAGCATCGGCGTCACACAGGTTGTGACTGATGGCCCAGAGGGTGACGTCACTTACCACCTTTCCATCGATGAGGGCGAGGCTTCGTTCGGACCCGGCCCGGCCGATCCAGAAGACGTTCGGATGGAGCAGAACTGGGATACCGCGGTTGCCGTTGCGACAGGTGAACTGAATGCGCAAGAAGCGTTCATCGGCGGCCAGATCCGTCTCCACGGCGACCAGCAGAAACTGCTCGATTCGCAGCCTGTGTTCGGCGTGCTCAACGCAGTATTCGCCAGCGTGCGAGATCGCACGAGCTACGAGTGAGCTAGGGCGGCGCGACCAACATGCCGGAGATGCCAGAGGTTCAAGCACATGCCGAGCGCCTCACCGAGCAATTCTCCGGACGCGTGCTCGATCGATTCACTCCGTTCAACTTCACCGCATTGAAAACAGCCGTTCCGCCGCCTGAAGAGGCCTACCGCCATGCTCTGGTCAAGGTAGGCCGCCGGGGAAAGTACCTGCTTGTCGAGTTCGAACCGGTGACGTTCGTTGTCCATCTCATGCAGGGCGGGCGGCTCGTTCCCGACCCGAAGCTGTCCGCGAAACCGCGTGGAGGGCAGGCGCGGTTCTTGTTCATTCCAGGTGAGGCGCCCGGCGATGTGGGCGCTCTGTTGCTGACCGAGCAGGGCAAAGAGCGGCGGGCGGGCGTGTGGTGTCTGCCCAGCGAGCAAGTCCTGACGGCATCACCGCTCGACAAACTCGGACCGGAAGCAGCGGGGATCACCGCAGACGAGTTGGCCGTGCTGTTCGCGAAGAAGTCGACGCGCATCCATGGGTTCCTACGCGATCAACGGATGATTGCCGGGATCGGCCGCCGCCTATCCAACGAAGTCTGTCATCGGGCAAAGATCTCACCCTTCGCGACCACCAAGAAGCTCGGGGAGAACGGCGCCGTGCTGGTCGCCGACGCAATCCAGTCCTGCATCGACGAAAGCCTCGAATTCGAACGTGGGCGTGCCGACATGAGCTCGTCGAAGGATCGCGCCAGCGCTGTGCACCGCCGCACCGGCGAACCGTGCTCGGTGTGCGGAGATTCGGTCCGCGCTGTCGAGTACTCGGGATACACCGTCAACTACTGTCCCACCTGCCAGACCTCCGGCAAGATCCTCGCCGACAACACCACAAGCAAGTTCCTCAAGTAACAAGCTTCGTATCGCTGCGCTTACAACGCCCAACACCCACGTCATGAGCAATGCCTGCGCCATCCGCCCACACCGCTCACACCACGATCGGGTCTGACCCAGACGTGAGCAATGTTCGCAGTATCTGCCCACATCGCTCACGATGCTGCCGGGTGATTTGATTACGATCTTGGTATGCCGATTCATTTGCGTGCCGACGTTGGCGATTACGCCCCGAATGTTCTCTGCCCGGGCGATCCAGTACGTGCCCAGTACATCGCGGAAACGTTCTTCGATCCCGGGTTTCGACAGGTCAACAAAGAGCGTGGGATGCTCGGGTTCACCGGCACGTTCGACGGCAAGCCGATCAGCGTGCAGTCAACAGGGATGGGGTGTCCGAGTGCTGGCATCGTCTTCGAAGAGTTGATCATGCTCGGAGCCACTCGGCTCGTACGAGTGGGTACGTGCGGGGCGCTCCAAGACGGCATGGCGATGGGTGACACGGTGATTGGCGTGTCGGCATCGGCCGATGACCAGACTGCACTTCGCTACGCGGCGATGGATGGCTACGCCCCCTGCGCCACGTTCAGTCTCATCGAAACAGCTGCACAACTCAGTCGCGCAGCGGATGCGGGTGCGGTCCATGTCGGACCGATCGTCTCCTCTGGAATCTTCTACGACCCGGACCCGGGAACGTTCGCGCGGTGGAAGCGCCTCGGACATCTCGGGGTGGAAATGGAGGCGTCAATTCTCTACACGATCGCAGCGGTCAAGAGGGTCGAGGCGTTGGCGATCATGACAGTTAGTGACCTGCTGGCCGAGAGTGGCGACACCGAACGCATCAGCGACGACGAGCTGAAAGCCGGCGTCGACAAGATGATGCGCATCAGTTGCGCCGTTGCAGTCTCCTGACCGCCTCGCCGGATATCGGATATTCCTGGAACTCTCGTAGATCGCCGGACCTCGAACAGCTATGACCAGATCACTCCTCCCCTCAG
>JADWMG010000034.1 GCA_015767405.1 Actinomycetota bacterium | reverse complement strand
TGACCTCGCCTCTCAATCAGTGATCGCAGCCGTGATCGGGGCGACGATGCCGTCGAGAAGATTGACGAGGTCGGCTGGCGCCAGGGCGATGTCCATGCCCCGCTTCCCGCCACTGACATAGATCAGATCGAACAACTCTGCGGTTTCATCGATCACCGTCCGTAGTCTCTTGCGCTGGCCAATCGGGCTGATTCCACCAACGATGTAGCCCGAAGAGCGCTCGGCGCGGGCAGGGTCGGACATCGACGCCTTCTTGGCTCGCATCGCTGAGGCGACGAGCTTCATCGAAAGTCTGCAGCTGACGGGAAGTACCGCCACGACTAGTTCGTCGTCGGCAACAACCAGCAGCGTTTTGAATACCTGATCCTCTTCCAGATCGAGTGCCTGAGCTGCTTCGAGTCCGAAGTTTCGGAGTTCACCGCTGTGTTCGTACTCGTGGATCGAGTATTCGATCCCGGCAGCATCGAGCGCCAGCACAGCAGGGGTCATCGACACGACTGTATGGTCGGCGCGTGCGTCTTTCCATCGACCCATCCACTTCGCCAGGCGACTATGAGTTCACACAGGGTATTCGCGTGCGTTTCGTCGAGACGGACGCGATGGGGGTCGTGCACCACAGCAACTATCTCGCATACTTCGAAGAGGCACGAGTCGCATACCTGCGCCACATCGGCCATCCGTTCACCGAGTGGCGCGATGCTGGTTTGGAGTCTCCGGTCCTTGAATCGTTCGTCCAGTATCGCAAGCCGCTCAGTTTCGACGAGGAGATCGAGGTGCATGTCAGCCTCGCCGAAATAACGCGTGCGACTTTCCAGATGGCATACCTCGTCACAGTCGACAGGGCAGACGGGATTGCAGAGGCACGGGCCACCGGCGTCACCGTGCACGGTTGCACCACCACAGCAGGCCGCCCAACCCGCCTCCCGGCCTGGCTCAAGGAGTTAGGCGAGGGCAAATAGCCGAGCGTTCTACCCCGTCGATCTGAGACACTCACCTACCCGAACGCGTGAACTTCTTGCGCACATAGTGCGCAACTTGTTCACGCGTTGCCGGGTGTTCGGCCTCGACTGGGGTACCAACCGTTGGGTACGTTCTTGGGATGACAGGAACCGCAACTTCGAGTCCGGAACGAGTTCCGCTGGTCGACTATCTGGTGCTCGACGATGGGCCCCCGCACCTGATCGCCCATGAGTGCACATCATGCGGAGCGCGCTATTTCGATCGCCGCAATGCATGTGCATCGTGCTTTGGTACCGACTTCACCACGGTTGAAATCGCAACCGAAGGCACGTTGCGCACGTTCACGATCGTCGCGTTCGCCGCGCCCGGCGTCGAGGTCCCATTTGTCTCAGGGGTCATCGACTGCGATGGCACCAGTGTGCGCGGCAACCTCACGAATGTCGAGCCCGATTCCGACCACGTTCAGACGGGCATGAAGGTCCGCCTCACCACATATTCGCTGGGCACCGACGACCAGGGAACAGAAGCCATCTCCTTCGCCTTCGAACCAGCCCCGTGAGGTTTGACAAGACCAGCCTCCGATAAGACCGGAAAACCCGACAAGACGACCAAACGAACCCAACAACCGATGCGCCGAGAGGCCGAGACAACCAGGAAACGAGTTTCAACATGAGTGACGAAATCTGGATCCTCGGGATCAACATGACAAAGTTCGGCAAGCACTTCGACCGAGACGTGATCGATCTTGCCTCGGAAGCCGTGATGGCTGCTCTTGCCGATGGCGGAGTCACGATGGCCGACATGGACGTACTCGCGGCCGGGAACCTCATGGGATCCGGCGGCATCGGCCAGCAGGTCCAGAAACAGGTCGGCCAGACAGGCATTCCCGTCTACAACGTTTCGAACGCATGCGCCACCGGAGCAACAGCACTACGCACGGCGATCATGTCGATCAAGGCTGGCGAAAGTGAGATGGGGCTCGCGGTGGGCGTCGAAAAGCTGGCGGGCGTCGGCTTGTTGGGCGGTGGCGGCAGCGCAAAGAAGGACGGCCAGGAATGGGAGCCACATGGCCGGTACGGCGCCGTCGGCCCTACCGATGGCCGCATAGGAACCGACACAATGCCCGGAGTATTCGCCCAGGTCGGAATGGAGTACGGCCACAAGTACGGCGGCGCCGATTTCGAGCTTTTTGCGAAGATTTCGGAGAAGAATCACGCCCACTCAACGCTGAATCCACTCGCCGCGTACTCGAAGCGTTTCACGCTCGACGAGATCATGAACGACATGATGATCGCCTATCCGAACACCCGACCGATGTGTTCCGCCAACTGTGACGGGGCTGCCGCCGCGGTTGTCGTCAGTGGTGAAAAGCTCAAGTCGTTGTCGCTCGAACAGCAACGCCGAGCGGTGAAGGTTTCAGCCTCTGTCCTCACGTCAGATCCGTGGCAGGAGGCGTGCCAGGTGCTCCCTGACGTGAACACGCTGACTCGTAATGCAGCACAAACGGCCTACGAACAGGCCGGCGTCGGCCCCGATGAGCTCGACCTCGTCGAGCTTCACGATTGTTTCGCAACGGCTGAGTTGGTCCACTACGACAATCTCGGGCTCTGCGAAAAAGGCGGAGCGGTCGACTTCTTCAACTCAGGTGCGCCGTGGCGCGACGGGTCGAAGCCAGTCAACGTGTCAGGCGGTCTGCAGTCGAAGGGTCACCCGATATCCGCAACTGGCATTGCCAATATCTGGGAGGTCTGCCATCACCTGCGTGGCGAGGCCGGTGATCGTCAGATCGAGGGGGCGAAGGTCGGGCTTGCGCACGTCATCGGCCTCGGATCGGCCTGCGGCATCCACATCCTCGAAAAATCCGCCGCCTGACCCGTCCACTCCACACAAGATTTGTGTCAGCAACAACCGGTGATGTCGCCGTATGCGCTGACACAAACTTCGGGGTTACTACCGGCACAAGATTTGTGTCAGCAGAAACCGGTGGCGTCGCCGTATGCGCTGACACAAACCTCGGGGTCGCGGCGGAGGGCTTGGGGTTATGCCGCGGGCTGGTCAGAGCTTCAGGGTCAGGCCGCCGTCGACGACGAAGATCTCGCCGGTCGTGTACTTGTTGCGGAGCAGAGCAAGTACTGCCTCTGCACAGTCTTCGGGAGTGGCGGAACGTGGGACGGGCGCCATGGCTGCTGTGGCAGCGTGCATTGCATCCCAGTCTTTGGTCCAGGGTGTAGCTACGAGGCCGGGAGCAACCGCGTTGACCCGGATGGGGCCGTACGACTTGGCAAGCAGCAGCGTCATCTGGTTCAACGCTGCCTTGCTCATCGAGTAGGCCATCGATGAGCCGACCGGACGGATCCCTGCAATCGACGTAATCGTGACGATGTTCGCATCATCGGACTTTCGAAGATGGGGGATCGCCCGCCTGGTGAGCCACCAGGTTCCGAAGACATTGACGTCGAATGTCTTCTGGAAGATCTCGTCCGTCAAGGCGTCTAGGTCGTCGTGGGCGATCGAAGTTGTCCACCCGGCATTATTGATGAGAAAGTCGAGTTGGCCGTAACGCTCCACGGTGCCGTCGATCAGTGCATGCGCCTCGGCTTGGTTACTGATGTCCGCGCGCAAGTAGCAGGACTCCCCCGGCAACGACGCCGACACGGCCTCGCCCGCCTCGACTGACGAAGACGAGTTGACGACCACGGTGGCGCCCAACGACGACAGGCGGCGCGCCGTCTCCTCTCCGATTCCACTCGATGAACCTGTGACGAGGGCGACCCGACCATTGAACTCTGACATGAACACAACGTAGCGAGCGCTGACACGTAAGCCCGGTCCGGAAACCCGGCGCCACTCATGCCAACATCTCGTATGGCTGTCATCGATCACCTCGTATACGCGGTCCCTGCTCTCGACCAGGCGATCGAACACTTCGAATCGGTGACGGGTGTCCGACCCGCCTTCGGTGGAGCCCACACCGGGCTTGGAACACACAACGCCCTCGTCTCATTTGGGGACAACTATCTCGAACTGATCGCTCCCGACCCCGACCAACCGGACCCCGCCGGGCCGCGACCGTTCGGCATCGACGACCTCTATGGTCCGGCACTTGTCACGTTTGCAATACGCCCTGACACCGACGAGACAATCGACGAGCTGGTACTGAAGGCCAAGAGAGCCGGATTCGACCCCGGAGAGATCGTCCCAATGAGCCGACGGCAACCAAACGGTAAAGAACTGCGCTGGCGACTCACATTTCCGAAGCTCGAAATGGGAGGCGCCGTACCGTTCATCATCGACTGGGGCCGAACAGCCTTGCCTGCAACAACT
Organism: Actinomycetota bacterium; assembly: GCA_015767405.1. GTDB lineage: Bacteria > Actinomycetota > Acidimicrobiia > Acidimicrobiales > Ilumatobacteraceae > Sva-07. Next base: position 10,988 of record JADWMG010000034.1, on the reverse strand, counting down.
GCCCCGGGCGGCGTCGACTTGGTCAACTTTCGAGTGCTCGACCCGAACCCACCCGCATTGCGCAAAGCCCATGACGCGCTGAACTACACGATGGAAATCGGAAATGCCAGCCAACCTTCACTGGGCGCATCTGTCAAAGGCCCACGCGGATCGCTGGAACTCTGACACGTGTGAGCGATTGCACCCGTCGTGCGGCGCCCAGTCAACGATGTGGTCAGTGATGTGAGTGCGTGACCCGATCGTCGGGCGGGACTACGACGACAGGCCGATCACAGTGATGAACGATGTGATTGCTCGTGCTTCCGAGCAGCAACTCATCACCCGTTCCCCGCGACCCGACCACCACGAATGACGCCTGGAGGTCATGACCCATGTCCAAGAGCACGTCTGCCGGGCTGCCGTACACGATCTCGGCGCGCCAACGAAGCGATGGATCGCCTTGCAACAGCGCACACCATTCGTTGCGCAGCAGCCGTTCGATGTCATCACGATGACCCTCGGACGGGACGTGTTCTCCGTCGATCACAGTCATCAAACCCAGCGCGTGGAACACCGCCAGATCAGCATCGACAGACCGCGCCAGTGATGCTGCTATCCCGAGCGCTCGTTGGGCATTAGCCGACCCGTCGACGCCAACGACCACCGGCCCGACATCATCTGTCGCTTCATCGGCAGGTTTGTTGGGATCGTTAGTGCTCGTCATCACGGACTCTGGCTTCTCCGGTTCGTCATCATTCAAGAGTTCAACTCACTCCCGCCACTGCAACTCTACGGCCGCCCAGGCCCGCACCATCAGGGGCGACAACGGCCACAGTGACATTCGCCTCTTCACGTCACCAACCAGAACATGGCAAAATGACTTCATGGACGCCAGACAGGACGCAACCGACATCCTGAGTGACTCGGAGTGCTGGGAACTACTGGACGCCGCGGCTGTCGGACGCCTTGCAGTCGACATCGCGGGTCAGCCCGACATATTCCCCGTCAACTTCATCGTCGACAACAACGGCATCGTGTTTCGAAGTGCCGCTGGCACCAAGCTGGCCGGAGCGGTGTTGAACCGATTCGTCGCATTCGAAATCGACGGCTACGAGCCCGAGGAGCGCACCGCTTGGAGCGTCGTCATCAAGGGCAACGCGAGCGCGATCGAACGAATGCAGGAGGTGTTCGACGCGGAGGACCTCCCACTTTTCCCATGGCTCGCCTGGGAAAAGCCAAATTTTGTGCGAATTGACCCGACAAGCATTACCGGACGGCGATACCGCATAGTCGACGACGTAACTCCCGACAGCTCGATCGGTTGGACACAGGAAGACATCGCCGACCATGAAGGCGAAGAACTCAACGTCTCACCAGAACCTGGCGCCGAATTCCACCCGGGCGAGCCCAGGCTTCACCCCGATTGAATGACACGAATGGGGTCTGACCCCATTCGTGTCATTTGTCTCATTCGGATGGGAGCGGAACCACCACGACGGGACAGCTCGTGCTGTGAAGGATCGAAGCGCTGACAGATCCGAGAAGGCCTGCAGCAATTCGACCGTGGCCACGCGAACCGACAACCAGCAGGTCGGCCGTCGTAGATGCGTCTGTCAGCGCCTCACGCGCACCGCGCAGCTCGATGTCGCGTTCCACTCGTCCATCTGGATCGATGACATCTATTGCCTCCGTAATCCGTTGCTCCTCGGCGTGTATCTCCGTCGGGAAACGCGCAAATGTGAGGTCTTGGCCGATCCATGGGGCATGTTCGATTGCCGCGACCGCACGAACGGTTGTCCCTTCGGGGGCAAAGTCCATCGCCCAGCGAAGCGCTGCCGCGGCGTTGTCGCTGCCATCAAAACCGACAGCAATCAACTCCAAGTCACGGGGTTCCCAGCCGGGCAAAACGACGGCTACCGGAACGGGCGAATGAGTCGCGCAATAGCGGCTGACCGAGCCGAGGGTGTGGTGGAGTAGATCACCGCCACCACTTCGCCCGACAACCAGCATCGCCGCGTCGGCCCCAGAATCGACCATCTCCCGAGCCGGGTTGCCCTCGACGATGAGCGGCTCGACCGCGGCACCTCCGAGCCCCGCTATCGCCTCGTCGACCTCGTGCCCGGCAGTCGCGGCCAGACCGAGTTGGTCGACGCCAAAGCCACGTTTCGCCGTCATGACAGCCAGAGCAGCCGGGACGTGGTAGGCCTGCAGCGCAACGAGGTCGACATCTCTGCCTCTCGAATGGTGGGCTGCCCAACGAAGTGCATTGACAGCAGGATCAGATCCATCGATTCCAACAATCCAACGTGATGTCATATGCATGAGTATCCCCGGTCGCAGCACAATTCACCAGGGCCGAATGACCGACAACGGCATTCTGAAGGGGCACGCAGAGATGATCACCGTTGCAAACGACCTCTTCGAGAGTTTCGACCTCAACGTTCGGCCCTGGCACGCCTCGCGCAAACCGTATTTTGTCCGGGTCATACCAATGTTGACAACAGGGCGACGCTTCAACGTTGATCGCAGCGTCCAGGCGTGACCAGAGTGCTGGTGATGACCTCCGACTCTGGTCTGAGCAGCACCGGTAAAACATGATGGAGTCAATCCAGATGTCAAGGTTCTTCTGACATCACAATCACGAGGAGCCGAAATGGTTCAACACATGATCGTCCCCGTCGACGGATCCGATGCTTCCTGGCGAGCAGTTGAATCAGCCATAGCACTCGGACGTCGAGGCGACGCCTCGCTCAACATCGTTGAAGTCGTGTTCGCCGATCGCGACGCCGCCGACGCTGAAGCCAGAGTCGCCGACCGACTCGGCCAGTACGACACGTCGGGCGTGGAGGCGACCACAATGGCCAGAGTTGCAACGAGTGCAGCAGCCGCAATCAGTGAAGAGGTCGAACGCCATCCAGAAGCCTTGGTCGTGATGGCCTCTCACGGCCGGGGCCGCTCGGCGGCTCTGCTTGGAAGCGTCACAGAGGATCTGCTTCAGAAGATCTATGGACCAATTCTGGTGGTCGGACCCCGATGCGTCGAGAACGACTTCAGCGGACCCATCATCGCCACCGTCGACGGCTCCGAGGCATCAGAGGGAGTCCTGCCTTTGGCTGCGGCTTGGGGTATTGAGCTGAGCCTCGAGCCGTGGGTCGTCGAAGTAGCCGATCCAGATATCGCCACGCCACCGGATGTCAGCGAATCGGCCTATCCGGCACGACTTGCTCGCAAACTGTCAAACGAGTCGGGCCACGTCGTGCACTTCGAGATGCTGCATGGCAAGCACGTCCATGACGAAGTTGCCGACTTCGCAAACAGCATGAACGCATCACTGATCGTGGCCAGTACTCATGGGCGAACCGGGATGTCACGGCTGGTCATAGGAAGTACAGCCGCTGGCTTCGTGCACAATGCCTCCTGCCCGGTGCTGCTCGTGCGCCCTCCGCATCTGTCATCTGCCGACAAGTCCTAGTGACCTAGCGTCGCGGTGAGACGCAAGTATCCATGCATGCGTCCCGTAACCTCCAAGCTGACATGGACAACGACCAGCTCGCCGAGGCACTCATCGAATCCTCTCCAGACGGATTGTTGCTCATCAACGCCGACGGGATAATCATCCTCGCCAACCCAAAAGTTGCGTCAATGTTCGGGCGCCCAATCGATGCCCTCGTCGGGTCTACTGTCGATCAACTCGTTCCGGTCGAGTCTCGCGAAAGGCACTCTGACCGGCGGGCCTCATATTCCAAGCGACCGACGATGAGGGCGATGGGAACCGGCCTCGAACTGTTCGGAGAACATGCCCAAGGCAACATGTTCCCAGTGGAGATCAGCCTCAGTCCGGTCACCATCGACAGCCAGGTGCATACCATCGCCACGATTCGTGATGTCAGCGATCGGCAAGAAGCCGCCGCACAGTTGGCGATGCTCCGAGACCGCGAGCGCATCGCCCGAGATCTTCACGACATGGTCATCCAGCGGCTATTTGCCGCCGGGATGAATCTGCAAGCCGTCCAGGGCGCCGCACAACCAGAGATGGTCGCCGAACGCATTTCATCGACAATCAATGAGCTCGATAGCACAATTCGCGAACTACGCGCGGCAATCTTCCAGTTGGGCCAGCACGAAGAAAAGCGCAGCCTGTCTGCACAACTCACTGAACTTGTGCATGATCGCGCCCGACACCTCGGATTCGAGCCGGAACTAGACCTCACTAGCGAAATCGACATACTCCCCGATTTCATCGCCGACCAACTCGTAGCAACCGTCACTGAAGGCATGTCGAACGTCGTTCGCCATGCGGAGGCATCTTCCACGAAGATCACCATCGACCTTGGTTCGGAAACGGTGTCGCTCATCATTGACGACAACGGAAAAGGGCTCCCTGACGAACCAACGCGCAGCGGTGGACTCTCCAACATGATGTGGCGCGCAGCCGAACTCGGCGGGAGCTGCACAGTGGGACCAAGAGAGCCCACGGGCACACGACTCGAGTGGCACGTCCCGGTCTGACCGAAAACGGGTCTACCGAAGCAACCAACTATTTCGTCAAGCGTCGTAGCGTTGTCGTTCTTTGAGCCGTGCTGACAATGCAGCCGCCTCGGTGCGGCGTGACATTCCGAGTTTTGAGAGCAAGTTCGAGACGTAATTCTTGACGGTCTTCTCGGCGAGGTACATGTCCTGCGCAATCTTTCGGTTCGTATAGCCCTCTCCGATCAAGTCGAAGATCCGTTTTTCCTGCGGGGTCAAGTCTTCTATCCGACCCTCCTCGCCATCGCGTAGTCGCCGAGCGGCGAGTCTTACTTCAGCGTCATCGAGGTATTGCCGACCAGACGCAACTCCCCTTATCGCCTCGACCAACTCGTTGCTCCGAATCTGTTTGAGGATGAACCCTGCCGCGCCAGCCAGACCAGCGTCGACCAATGCTCGATCGCTATCGAAAGACGTCAGGATCAATGATCTGACTTCAGGAAACTCTGCGGTGATCTGTCGACACACGGCAATGCCGTCACCATTCCCTTCACCGAGCCGAACGTCCAGCACGGCGACGTCCGGGCTGCATTCGCGGATCCGATCGAGCGCCTTGGCGCCGTCGCCCTCCTCGCCGACCACCGTGATGTCAGACTCAGCCTCGAGCGCGGCGGCGACACCTCGACGGACAACTTCATGGTCGTCGAGAAGAAAGACGCGAATCATGCGCCTATTGTCGCTCGTTGACTCGGCCGTGTCGACTTCACACGTCGGAAATGCCGTTTGGCTCCTCTTCGGAGTGAGCGGCGAACGGGACAACCACGATCGGGATCTGAGAGTGATGAAGAAGCCAGGTTGAGACCGACCCGAGCAGCGCTGAGCCCACCGCACCGTGGCCTCTGGCGCCAACGACGAGAAGATCAGCATCTTCCGCGGCCGCGGACAATGCAGACCGTGGGGTACCGCGGATGAAGTCTTGCTCGAGAATCACATCGCCGGCGGATGCCTCGTCGGCGACCGTCTGGACCAGATGATCGAATCGCTCGGTCGCCAAATCGCTCGCGTCCGGGAAGAAGAAGGCGTCGGCTCCGACCGCCAACGGCGTGGTGTCCCACACCCAGGTCACCACGACGGTGGTACCGGGTGCGGCGAAGTGAATTGCCCATCGCAGCGAGGCCATGGAGTTAGCCGAGCCATCAAATCCGACCAGGATGCGCTTCGTAGGCGCTTCGGGCGCGGCTCTGACGACGACCGTAGGAACCGCGGCATGCGTGGCACATTGCGTACTCGTCGAGCCGAGCATCAAGCGAGCGAACCCACCACGGCCACGACTTCCGACGACGAGCAACGATCCGCGAGTGGAGGCCTCGAGTAACGCCGCTGCCGGTCCTCCCTGCGCCACCGCAACGCCGACGGGAATCGAAAGCTCCTCTTTCGCTCGCTCGGCGAGTTGCACGATTCCGCTTGCCGCCTCGGCCCTGAGCTCTTCGTCATCAAACGGCATCACAGCAGGGCTGGCCATCGGATACGCCCCAACAACGGGTATCTGCCAAGCCGTCACCAACTGAAGACTCTCGGCTCGGCCGGGGGCATTAGTGGTCGCCCAGGCCAAGGCATTGATGGCTTGTTCGGAACCGTCAAGTCCGACGACCCACAAGCCATGTTCCGAGGGTGCGTGCAGAGATAGATCAAATGCGCCGTCAACAATCGCCATGGCGGACCTCCCCTCGTGAGAAAGTGCGCGGGTCCATGAACAGATCAAGCCACGATCCACGCTTCCGCGGCAGGGCCAAAGGTCACGCAGATAGCGCGAACCACGCCTCGATGACCTTCTCCCCTGGTCATCCGGGCTCGATCAGCGCATCATGAATTCAGCACTGGAGGTGCCATGACCACGCAGGACTATCCCGCAAACCGGGCCGAACTCCACCAGGGGTACCGCGCACTCAACAAGGTCATCCCAGACCAGATGAAGGGCTTCGGTGACCTCCACCGATCAGCCGTGGCCGACGGAGCGCTGCCAGCGGCGACGAAGGAGCTCATGGCGGTAGCGATCGCCATCAGCACACAGTGCGAAGACTGCATGACCCTGCACCTCCACGACGCCCTGCGCGCCGGAGCCACCCGAGAACAGGTCTATGAGACGATCGGCGTCGCGCTGCTGATGGGCGGCGGCCCGGCATCGACCTACGCGACGCACACGATCCGTGCGCTCGAGCAGTTCGACACCTGACCAACAACATCCGAGCACCTCGAGAAGGGTGACGCGTCATAACGAACGCGAACACCGAAGGAGAAACAGTGACCAGCGTGCCATCGATCGGTCATCCGACCGATCGTCGTTCCCTACAACCCTGGCTTGCCGACTACGAGTCTGCAGTTGCGTCGTTCTCATGGTCAGAAGCTTGGGACGATCTCGGTGGTCCACCGGGGCCGGAGCACGGAGTGAATATCGCAGACCTCGCAATCGACCGACACGTCCGCGCAGGTCGCGGTGACAACGTAGCGTTGCGGTGGCTAGGCCGAAACAAAGCTGACATTGAGACGCCTATCGATATCACATACGCAATGTTGGCCACCCGAACCAATCGCTTCGCCAGCGCACTGACTCGACGTGGTTTGGGCAAAGGCGCGGGGTTGGCGACACTGGCGGGACGGATCCCAGATCTCTACGTGGCCGCTCTCGGCACGTTGAAGGCCGAGGGCATTTTCACGCCACTGTTCTCCGCTTTTGGCCCGGACCCAATCGTTCAGCGACTGAATCTCGGCCACATCAGGGTTCTCGTGACCACCCCGTTGCTCTATCGCCGCAAGATCGCCAGCATTCTCGAGCGTGTCCCGCACCTCGAGTTGATCCTGATCTGCGGCGCAACCGAAGACGAAATTTCCGAACAACGTCTGCCAAGCAACCGACCCGAGATCATGTCATTTGGGGCGTTCCTCGCAGAAGGTTCCGACACCTTCGAAGTCGGACAGACCGACCCGGAGACGCCCGCTCTCCTCCACTTCACGAGTGGCACTACCGGCAGCCCGAAAGGCGCAGTCCATGTGCACGGCGCCGTAGTAACGCATCACACCACCGGGCGTCTGGTCCTCGATCTCCACCAAGACGATGTCTTCTGGTGCACTGCAGACCCCGGCTGGGTCACGGGAACCTCCTACGGGATCATCGCTCCGCTCACGAACGGAGTGACGAGCATCATCGACGAAGCGGAGTTCGATGCGCAACGTTGGTACCGGATCATCGACGAACAGAAGGTCGACGTGTTCTACACCGCGCCGACAGCGATTCGAATGCTGCAACGGATGGGCGCCGACCTCGCCACAGGTCATGTCGCGTCGCTGCGGCTCGTGGCCAGCGTTGGGGAGCCATTGGACCCCGATGCCGTCGTCTGGTGCCAGGACGTCTTCGGTGTGCCAGTCCTGGACACGTGGTGGCAGACCGAGACCGGCGGCATCATGATTGCCAACTTCCGCGCGGAAGAGGTGCGCCCGGGGTCGATGGGCCGACCGCTTCCCGGCATCGAGGCGACGCTGCTCCGCCGTACTCCGGAGGGCGAACTCGTTCTCGACGACGACGGACGACCGATACATGTTTCGGACGCTGACACGTCCGGTGAGCTGGCGCTTCGAGTGGGTTGGCCCTCCATGTTCAGGGGATATCTCGACCAGGAGGCCCGATACCGCTCGACATTCGTCGACAACTGGTATCGAACGGGGGACCTCGCGCGTCGGGATGCCGATGGCTACTACTGGTTCGTCGGGCGAGGCGACGACGTAATCAAGACCTCCGGCCACCTGATCGGCCCGTTCGAGGTCGAGTCGGCGCTGAACGAACACCCATCTGTGGCCGAGACCGGCGTGATCGGCAAACCCGACGAAACCGCTGGCGCCATCGTTAAGGCATTCGTGGTTCTCGCCGAAGGGGCCGAGCCGACCGACGAAATGCTCCGTGAGTTGTTGGGCCATGGACGCCGCAAGCTGGGAGCAGCAGTGGCTCCGCGCGAGATCGAGTTCGTCGACAACCTGCCTCACACCCGCAGCGGCAAGATCATGCGACGTGTTCTCAAGGCACGCGAACTCGGTGAAGATGAGGGCGACATCTCCACTCTGGAAACACCACAACCCACCGATCGGCTCTCCCGATCGACCGCCGCGACCACGGAGGTGCCCAGATGAGCGACCAACTGTTCGAGACCGCGCGCTCGTTGGAGCATCGACTGCTCGCCGACATGATCCGCATCAGGGTCTTCGAAGAACGATGCGCGGAACTGTATGGCCAGTCGAAAATCCGTGGTTTCCTCCACCTGTACATCGGCGAGGAGGCCATCGCAACAGGCGTGATGAGTTGCCTGGGCCCTACCGATGCCGTCTTGGCTACATATCGTGAGCACGGTCACGCGCTCCTGCGCGGCGTGCCTGCCGAGTCGATCATGAGCGAGATGTTCGGAAAGTCGACCGGATGCTCGGGCGGTCGAGGCGGGTCGATGCACCTCTTCGACGAATCCGTGCGTTTCTTCGGCGGGAACGCGATCGTTGGTGGCCACCTTCCCCTGGCAGTTGGCCTCGGTCTCGCTGACCAGATGCTCGGCCGATCAGATCAGGTCACGGTCTGCTTCTTCGGCGAGGGGGCAATGGCTGAAGGCGAGTTCCACGAGGCGCTCAACCTTGCTGCCCTGTGGAATGTGCCGGTGCTGTTCTGCTGCGAGAACAACCGCTACGCGATGGGCACGTCGCTGCAGTCGAGCGAATCGCAAGTCGACCTGGCACTCAAAGCGGCGAGCTACTCCATCCCGGCGTGGAGCGTCGACGGTATGGACGTGCTGGAGGTCCACAAGGCAACAACCAAGGCGCTCACCGCGATTCGGGCAGGCGGGGGGCCAATGTTCATCGAGTTCCAGACCTACCGCTTCCGCGCCCACTCGATGTTCGACCCGGACCTGTACCGCGATTCCGACGAAGTCGAGCAGTGGAAGAAACGTGACCCCATCATGACGTTCGGGGAACGATTGCTGGACGCCGGAGATGTGACAAGTGATGACATCGACGAGATGTGGGCTGCTGCACGGGCCGAGACCGAAGCCGCCGTAGAAGTTGCAGATGCCGCCCCTCTCGAATCCATCGACACCCTTCTCGAGCACGTAACGCTCGAAGCCAGCGAGAACTCGAGCCCCGGCCCCGACACACCCTTTGTTGATGACGATGAGGTTTGGCCATGAGCGCATACGACACCGGAGAGGGCATCCGCTCGATGACCTACCGCGAGGCCATGCATGAAGCACTCCACGAGGCACTCGCCAACGATGACCGGGTATTCATCATGGGCGAGGATGTTGCGGACTACGGCGGGACCTACGCGGTCACCAAGGGCCTTCACGAAGAGTTCGGCCGGGATCGGGTGCGCAATACGCCCCTCTCAGAGTCGGGGTTCGTCGGCGCCGGCATCGGTGCCGCACTCGGAGGGCTCCGTCCGATCGTCGAAATCATGACAGTCAACTTCAGCCTGCTGGCGCTCGATCAGCTGGTGAATACTGCCGCCACGCTGCTCCACATGTCCGGCGGGCAGCTCAACGTGCCGCTCGTTGTTCGGATGACCACAGGGGCCGGTCGGCAGTTGGCCGCGCAACACTCCCACAGCCTCGAAGGGTGGTTCGCCCACGTTCCCGGGCTGAAGGTGATCGCTCCGGCGACAGCCGAGGACGCCCGTTGGATGTTGCCGTCCGCGCTCGCCGACCCCAACCCTGTCATCATCTTCGAGCACTCCGGGCTGTACAACGACCGGGGCCCCGTCGACCCGAACACCGGGCCTGTCGACCTCGACCGCGCCGCCGTCCGCCGGTCAGGGTCCGATCTCACGATCATCGCGTCAGCTGGGATGGTCAGCAAGGCGCTCGAGGCCGCCGATCAGCTCGACAAGTCGGGGGTCTCTGCAGACGTGATTGATCTACGTTCACTGCGGCCGCTGGACATCCCTACGCTCGCCGCCTCGGTGGCGCGCACCAATCGCGCTCTCGTGCTCGACGAAGGGTGGCGGACGGGCGGGCTCAGTGCCGAAATCGCCGCCACGTTGGCTGAGGTCTGCTTCTGGTCGCTCGATGCTCCGATCGCCCGCCTTGCCGGTGTCGAAGTGCCGATCCCATACGCCAAACATCTCGAACTCGCAGCTGTCCCGCAGGTCGACGACATCGTCGCGGCGGCCGGCAATTTGGTCAGGCCCATCGAATGAGCCCCTCGAAGCCGAGATCGGCTGATGACGGCGCACCGTTCGAGTATCTGCTGCCGTCGTTGGGTGCCGATATGGATGTCGGCCGCATCGTGGAGTGGCGAGTAAACGTCGGTGACACCGTCCATCGGGGCGATGTCATGGCAGTTGTCGAGACCGAGAAGTCCGACATCGATATCGAGATCTGGCACGACGGTGTCGTCGACGAGTTCCTCGTTCCGCTCGGCAAGGAGATCGACGTCGGCACACCGATTGCGCGTATGCAGCACCTCGATGGAGACAAGACCGCCGAGCCAACGATCACTGCAGAGCGCGCTCC
>JADWMG010000160.1 GCA_015767405.1 Actinomycetota bacterium | reverse complement strand
TACGCGTCGACCTCGTCGGCGGTCCTGATCAACGCGGTCACACACGCTCAGGGTCCTTACCGCTGCGCGAACGCGGTCGTCGATGGCTATGCCGTCCGGACAAACCACCTCCCATGCGGCGCGATGCGCGGTTTCGGGGTGGTCCAAGCCTGTTTTGCTCATGAATCTCAGATGGACAGGCTGGCCGAGGCATGCGGCGTCGACCCAGTAGATATCCGCCTTCTGAACGCTATGGAGACTGGTGACCAACTGATTACCGGACAACCTGTGCTGAATGTTGCCCCGGTCGAGCAATGCATCCGCGAGACCGCGGCGTTGCCACTTCCAGATGAACCGGTCGGCGGCCTACCGCTCGCCAATGGCATGCCCGACGTGATGAAACTGCCGGGTGGCGCGGGCCGGACGGCGGACGCAGGTGACATCGTTCGGGGAATCGGTTGGGGCGTCGCGATCAAGAACCTGATGTACTCAGAGGGCTTCGACGACTATTCGACCGCCCGTTGTCGGCTCGCTGACGGAGTCGTCACCTTGAAGTTCGCGACGGCTGAGGTGGGCCAGGGATTCGTCACCATTGCGGCTCAGATCGCGAGGACGATTCTTGGTGTCGATGATGTGCGGCTCGACCAGATCGACACGCAGGTTGGGTCAGCCGGTTCGACATCCGCCTCACGTCAGACATGGATGAGCGGAGGCGCAGTCGATGCTGCGTGCCGAACTGTGCGCGAGCGGATGTTCGAACATATTGCGAACGCTTTTGGAGTCGACGCACTCGGGCTCGTCGTCGACGGAACCGATGTACTCGACACGGTGTCTGGGTGGCGCCTCTCGGTGGAGGAGGCCACGGCTGGCGCGGACCTCGACGAAACGGTCGAGTACCGGCATCAGCCCACTGTGGAGCTCGACGAGCGAGGTCAGGGGGACTGCCACACCGCCTTTGCGTTTGTCGCACACAGAGCGGTAGTCGATGTCGATCCCGAACTTGGGTTGGTCAAAGTTGTGCAGATTGCTACCGCACAGGATGTGGGCCGAGCACTTAATCCGCTGGCTGTCACCGGCCAGATCGAGGGCGGAGTTGCGCAGGGTCTCGGACTCGCAGTGATGGAGGAGATCATTCAGGTCGACGGTGTCATCCGTAACGGCAATTTCACCGACTATTTGCTTCCAACATTCCTCGATATGCCACCTGTCATCACAACACTGATCGAGGAGCCTGATCCGCATGCACCACTCGGAGCGAAGGGTGTCGGTGAAGCCCCGTGTATCTCGTCAACTCCGGCAATCGTTGCTGCAATACGCGATGCGCTGCGCCAAATTGATGGGGTCGGCAGACCTCTGACGCGTGTCCCGGTGCGGCCTGCTGACATCTGCCTCTGAGTGGTCAGTTTGGCTCTTCGACGTGACTGTTTCGTGGTCTTGGCGCCGTCCGTGTAAATTTCGTGACCATGTCTGAAGAGCGCGAGATCATGACCTGGGATATCTTCGGAAGCGCCTCGCGTGATCTGGCCCAAATGGTTGTTGATGACGGTTATGAACCCGACATGGTGCTCGCCATCGCGCGCGGTGGCCTGCTGATCGGCGGAGCAATCGGTTACGCGTTGTCAGTGAAAAATGTCTACACGATGAATGTCGAGTTCTACACAGGTGTCGATGAACGTCTCGAGGTGCCGCGTATCCTGCCGCCGGCTCCGGATTTCGTTGATGTCTCGCACGCCCTGATACTCATCGTTGACGATGTAGCTGATACGGGTCACACGCTGCGGTCTGTCGAGGCATTCTGCGAGGGCAAGGTTGCCGAAGTTCGTACCGGCGTCCTCTACGAGAAGGCGCACTCGCTCGTGAAGTGCGACTACGTGTGGAAACGCACCGATCGGTGGATCAACTTCCCTTGGAGCGACAAGGACCCGGTCGCCAAGCGTGACTGGATGGTCAAGGACGCCTGAAGATCAGGCGGTTGCTTTGCCAGAAAAAACGTTTCGCTGAGCGCGGTCGAGCCGCTCCTTCAGCCGCTTCGGGGGGATGATTCCCAACAGCTTGTCCTCGCTCCAGACCGTGAGCACGGGTCGAAGGGAGTTCAGGCGGGGGAGTACCGCTGAGAGATCTTCATCCGGGGCGGCCCTCGGGAGGCTGTTCATCGGCACCATCAGTTGGGTGAGCATCACCATTGCCCGTCGGTCTGAGGGGACTGCCCAGAGTTGGTCTTCCATGACCAGACCGTCTAGTTCGCCGTCATCGCCGACGACAGCGACGGCTCCGGCGCTTCCGAGACGCTCGCGTTGCCAGATCATCGAGTCGGCGTCCATGTCGGTACCGGCCTGGGCGATTCCGAACCAGGTGAGGTCTCGGACCTTGACGCCCTCGAGTTGTTCACCGATGTAAGAGCCCATGATCTCGGCGCGGGCATTGATGGCGATGAATACGCCGGTCAGAGCGATGAAAATTCCTGGCATACCGTTGATCATCAATACGACGCCGATGCCGCCCATCGCCCAACCGAGTACCCGCCCTGCATGTCCGGCATCACGCATCGCTCGATACTTGTTACCTGTTTGGGCCCAGCGCACTGCCCGAACGACACGACCGCCATCGAGGGGCGCGCCGGGCAACATGTTGAAGACACCAAGGATGAGGTTGACGAAACCGATCCACGCAACGGGACCCGATTCGATCGTCAGGCCGAGGCTGAAAGTTGCGGCACCGATGACGAGGCTGGCCGCGGGCCCGGCGATCGCGATCAGGCCATCAGCACGAGGCGATGGGGGTTCGCGATCGAGGCGAGCGACTCCGCCAAGTGCCCAGAGATCGATCGATTCTGTCTGAACTCCGTAACGGCGGGCGACCAGGGCATGGGCGAACTCGTGAGCGAGGATCGAGATGAAGAACGCCAGCGTCGCCAGCATTCCCGGGATGATTCCGAACGTTGCACCCAGATTGGCGCCGAAGAATGCCGCGATGAGAGCCATGCTCCAGTGGGCTCGCACTGGAATGCCGGCGTATCGCCCCAAGCTCAGTGATCCGGTTGACATTGCTAGACAATCCTCCGCTCAATTCAACAGCCGACGACGCAACCCTATTCCACCAAATAGCACGAATGGGGTCTGACCCCATTCGTGCTATTTGCGGTGTTCGAGGATCACGGTGGCGCAGTTGCGGCCGCTTGCTCCCCAGACGCCGGCGCCTGGGAATGTCGCTGCACCGGTGAGGTAGAGCCCTTCGACGGCAGTTTCGTATCGGGTCAGCTCCGGATTCGGATTCATGAACGCGGCCAACGGTCCGCCGGAAAAGCTCGTGGCGTGCCCGGCGGGCAGGTGGAAGTCACGTTCGTAGATGTCGGGTGTCATAGCTCGCCACTCGATGATCGAATCGAGGAAGCCGGGCTCGCAGAGTGTGGCGAAACTCTCGAGCCAGCGACGGGGCTCACCGGAGTTGGGCCAGCCGCCACGTAACCCGAATGGGGTGAAGAGGGCCTCGAGGCTTAACACATGTCGGCCGGCTGGAGCCATTGTCGGGTCCAGGAGGGTTGGAACGCTGGCCATAATGCCAGGCCGTTCGAGGATGCCTCCCTCAGCAATGAGCTTGGCACCGCGGTCAATACTTGCGAGGCCGGGTGCGATTACGGTCATTGGGCCGAGAGGCTGAGCGAAACCTTTGATGACTGGCGGGGCGGTGAGTACTGCATCGATTTTGGACTCGTATCCCTCCGAGTGAGGGATGTTCTGCCATCGCTGGACGAGATTGCTTGCCGATGCCGGGGGGTTCTTCAACCACCTCAGAAACGTGTCGTGCGGGTTGCACGCCGACACGACGATCGGGGCGCTGATCTCCGTTCCGTCTGTGAGGGCGACACCACTTACACGTTCGCGTTCACAGAGGATCGTGTCGACGGGACTGTTTGCGCGAAGCGTGCCTCCGGAGGCCTCGAAAGACGCAAGGAGCGTGATGGGGACCTGACCGCTGCCGCCTACTGGCCGTCCAACGGTGGCGACGTGGCGCATCGCGTGGGTCAGCGCACCGAGCCCGCTCCCTGGCGTTTCAGGTGAGATGCCCCACACCATTGGTCCGGCAACGGATGCCGGCCCCATGATTGCCTCTTCGCTGAAGTACGAGCGCAAGACATCGGCAGCGCTTCGGCGCGACCACCGCATCAGGGTCGTCGCGCCCGTGAATCGTCGGCGAACTGCGAGTCGTGTCAGGCCGGCGATCGTGGGCGGTTCCGAGGCGGCGTCGAGGATCATCGCAATCGACGGCATTGCGGTCTTCGCATAGCGGCGATAACCGTCAACCTCGCCTGGAAAGTGTTCGGCGAGAGATTCGAGCGTGGCATCGAGTTCGTGATGTAGGGACCATCCGCGACCGTTGGCCGCGCTTTCCCATGAGAAATTGTTTTGGGCGGGCTCGACGTTGATGTACTCGAGGCCGTGATCGGCGAGGCGCAGCTCTTCAATCACCGGGGTAGTTCGAAACGTCAGGTGGTCGCAGTTGCAGATGTTGACCGTCGCTCCGGCGAAGCTCTGGCTCGAGGCAGTTCCGCCAACCGCTGAGCGGGCTTCCAGGAGCAAGGTCTTGAATCCGCCGCGAGCCAGATACGCGGCGGTGACCAGGCCGTTGTGCCCGGCTCCGATGACAATCGCGTCGTAGTCAGTCGGCTGCGACGCCGCGGAACCAGTGCTCATGAGGAGAGTCTGTCGTGGCCTGGCCCACAGGACGTAATGTGGCTATGTGACATCGTTCTCACGGCATCTGGCCGAACTCCGCGCTCCCGACTTCGACAGGCTGGTGACGGATCGCAGTATCTTTGTTCAGCCCCTCGGAGCGGTTGAGCAACACGGCCCTCATTTGCCCTTCAATACCGATTTGCTAATTGCCGACCGTGTAGCAACAGCTGCGGTCGAGCGAGTTGGCGACGAGCTGGATGTGTGGCTCCTCCCTCCCTTGGCGTACACCAAGTCGAACGAGCATGCGTGGTCGTCGGGAACGATCTGGCTTTCCGCAACCACCCTGCTTGCCGTTCTCGACGACATCGGGCGATGTGTGGCAATGACCGATGCCCGCAAGCTCGTCTTCATGAACGGCCACGGCGGCAACTCGGCATTGGTTGGCGTGGCAAATAGAGAGATCAGATTGAGCCATGGGCTGATGACGTTCCTGGCGCACCCCGGTGTTCCACCAGACCAGGGCGGCGAATCTCCGGCCAGCGAACTTGGCATGGGCATCCACGGCGGCACCGAGGAGACCTCGCTCATGTTGCACCTGGCACCCGATCTCGTCGACATGTCGACCGCGATTCGGAATGTGCCTGAGCAGCTGGCCGATAACAAGCATGTGCGTTTCGGTGGGACTGTCGGGTTCGGATGGCTGTCCAACGATTTTGGTCCCGATGGGCATATCGGAGATCCGACTGACGCCACTGCAGAGAGCGGTGCTGTGCTGTTCGAGGGGGCCGTCGAAGCATTCTGCGAGGCACTTGCGGAGATCGCAGAATTCGACTTGCCGATGACTGGCTCAACACCCTGACCGGCGCCGGATGTGAGCGATGAGCGCGTATCTCGCGTGCATTGCTCATCTCAAATTTGAACGCGAAAGAGGGGCGCCCTTGCGAGCGCCCCTCTTTCTTGTTCGTTCGGTGACGAAATGTCTCGGTCAGAGACCGATCGACTCGTCGATGAACTGGTTGGTGACAACGTCTTCGGCTGTCAGCCCTTCCTTGGG
>JADWMG010000159.1 GCA_015767405.1 Actinomycetota bacterium | reverse complement strand
ATCATCTTCACCGGCACACCCGAGGGCGTCGGAGTCGCCCAAGGCAACTTTCTCAAGCCTGGCGACGTTGTGACCACCACCATCTCCGGCGCCGGCACTCTCACCAACGTCTGTCGCTGAAAAAGGCTCAGATGGCTGAGTATGAGAACCGTCAACGTTGGGACCTGGACGCCCTCGCACCGGCCCGCCCGGCGGAGGCTGACCGTCCCCATCGCAAACGGGATCTGGCGGCTAGATCGTGACTGCCACCTTTCCGCGCACGCGGCCTTCGACCATCTCGTTCATTGCGGTGGGAGCTTCGGCCAGTGGGTAGGTCTTGTCGATGATTGGCGTGACGTCACCGGCATCGATGAGCGGGATCAACGATTCGAGATCAGCGCCGCTTGCCTTGGATATGAAGCTCGTAAGTCGTTGACGCAGGAATAGCGACATAACGAATGCGCGCAGCTGGCGGCCGATACCTCCGGTCCAGTTGCCACCATCTTCGCCGCCCACGATCACGAGGGTGCCAGTGCGAGTCAGCGCTCGGCGGAGCCGGGACAGAGAACTGTTGCCGCCGATGTCGAGGATCAGGTCGTACTTGTGGACGCCGTCGGCGAAGTCCTCGTGGGTGTAGTCGACGACATCGTCCGCACCTAGAGAGCGCACGAGATCGACCTTCGACGTACTACACACACCGGTCACCTGAGCGCCATAAGACTTGGCAATCTGCACGGCGAAAGTACCGACACCACCGGACGCGCCAATGATCAGCACACTCTGGCCATCTTCTATCTGCCCTACGTCTCGCAGCCCTTGGATGGCAGTTGTTCCGGACACAGGGACAACCGCAGCCTGCTCGAAAGTGAGACCTAACGGCTTATTGACAAGGTTGTCCTCACGCGCCACTGCGTATTCGGCGAAGGAACCCTTGCCTGCGCCAAAGACCTCATCCCCGACGGAGAAGCGACTGACATCTGATCCAACCGCCACAACGGTTCCAGACAGGTCGAGACCGGAGATCGGTTGCTTGGGGGCGCGAAACCCGAACCCCATGATGCGAATCAGATACGGCTTCCCGGCCATCAGGTGCCAAGTGCCACGATCGAGACCTGCTGCCCGCACCTCGACGAGCACCTCGTCGTTCTTGATCGATGGACGCTCGATCTCCTCGAGATGCAACACGTCCGCCGAGCCGTAGGTGTCCTGAACGATTGCTTTCATTTTCATTGGCTGCTCCTCAATAGATGGCATTCAACCAGCATCGCAGCGATCAGAAGAGTCGACATCGCCCGTCCGTTGATCTAACCCGGGTGAAAGGCAAGTCGCCATCACCGCGGAACAGTCAGAGCAGATTCAGATCACGCGCCGCCTGAACCGCTGACTTGCGATCGCTTACGGCCAACTTGCGATAGATCGCACCGCAATGTGTCTTGACCGTATTGAGCGATACGTACAGCTCGGCCGCGATATCGCGCTGGGACATCGGTGTAGGCAGATACCTCAAGACCGCCATCTCGCGTTCGGTCAGCTGTTCGACGAGAACATCAGCTCGAACGTCATCAACAGCCACGTGGTGACGCGACTCTGTACGTACGAGGTACCGGCCCACGATGCCGGGGTCAGAGCAACGATCGACAACAGATCGAGCCTCGACCAGCAGCGGCTCCCCGGCGGCGTCTCCTAGATCGATGAGCGTGTCCGCGCACATTGTGAGCACATGGGCGAGGATGAGATCCCCTGGGCTACGTCGAGCCAAGTCGACGGCGTGCAGAGCGTCGGCGTGCGCTCGATCGGGATCGGAATCGGTTCTCGCTCGAATCGCAAAAGCGGGCGCAAGCCGATAGTACGACCCCAGCCCGACATCTTGTGCTGTGTCGAGCACCAGCGTCGCGGCCTCCTGTGCGTCAGCCTTGGTTCCATCTTCGAACGTTGCGATGGCGAGGTAGATGAGCGCCAGTATCTGCGAAGCGCGAGCCTCTTCGTCGACAGCTTTCTCAATCGAAATCGTGAGCGTGACACGTGCCTCATCGGTCAGACCAGCCAGCGTGTAGACGCCGCCGGCGACGGTCGCGATATCTGATGTGTGGGATACAAGCCGGCCGGATGCGGTCAGGCGCCGAGCGATCTCGAGTGCTTCAGCCACGTTTCCTCTCCCCAACGCAATGTTCATGCGCAGACCAGCAGTCACGTCCTCGTCGAAACCGTCCGACACTACGGCGAGCGTGGTGTCCAACCATTCTTCGGCGAGCGAGTAGTTGCCGGCGATGTACTCACACCACCCATAGAGCAACGTGCACCAGCCGTACTTCCTCGCCACGTCACCAAGCCGTTCGAGAAGCCTCCATAGGGTTTCGATCTGGCCATTGGAGAGCAACCCGGGCCCGTAGACGAGCATCAAGCGTGCTGCTTCATCGCGTTGATCGGCGGCGAGTCGATGCTCTATGGCTTGGCCGAAGTCTTTCTGTGACTCGAACCATTCGGCAGCACGAGCGTGGAGTTCTGGGATCAGCTCGGGAAACTCTTGGTGTGCTTCGACGCGGAGCAAGTCGCGAAGCAGGTGGTGGTACCGGAACCACGTCCCCGTGCTGTCGAGACCGAGCAAGAGTTGATTTGCCTTGGCCGTCCTTCGTAGCCAAGGCGCACCGCCTGTCGAGCCAGTCACTTGGTCAACCAACGCACCGTTCATCTGGTCGAGAATCGATGTCTCCAACAAAATTCGCCGATCATCGTCGTTGATACCGCCGAGAAACTCGTCGCTCAAATAGTCGACGACGAGTTGATCGTCGCCGTGGAAAGCATCGAGAAACTCCCCCTGGTCCTCCACCTGCTCTAGTGACAGGCCAGCAAGAACCAGGCCGGCAGCCCACCCTTCGGTGCGGCCACAAATCTTTGCGACCTGACCTGAGTCGAGTGTTTGCGCCGCTCGACCGAGCAGGCCACCCGCCTCGCCGGGTTCGAACCGGAGGTCCGCCCCCCTGATTTCAACCATCTGATTTCGGACTCTGAGTCGGCCCAGGCGAAAGGGAGGGTCGAAGCGTGTCGACAGCACGATGGAGACCTGCTCCGGACACAGTTCTATGAGTCGCTCGACCCCACGATGCACCGCGGCGCTCTCGATCAGGTGGTAGTCGTCGATGACGACAACGAATGTCTCACCGAGTTGGCTGAGTTTGTTGATGAGCTCGGGCACGACCACGAGTTCGTCAGCATTACTCCCGACAACGATGGGCTTCACTTCGGCGACGATGCGCGGGTGAACTTGCCCGATGGACTCGATCAGGTAGAGCCAAAATCGGCCAGGGTCGGAGTCACTCGCCTCCACCTGCAGCCACGAAACGGCGTCCGGACGCTCGGCCAATCGCGCTGCGAGAAACGTCGTTTTGCCCGACCCGGCAGCCGCGCTCGCGAGCACCAGGCGGACGTTGTTGTCGATAGCCGTATCGAGAATCTGGTCGAGCCGAGGACGGCTAACGAGCCGATCGGGCAGGACGGGCGGACGCAACTTCGTCGCCGCCAAGCCGATCTCCCGCTCGTGTTTCATCTTGGGATCCTACGACCGGAGTCGATCGAGCAACGGATGGTTCCAACCGATCTCACCCGGGTGAGATCAGCTATCGAACGATGCGCGCCCACCCCACTGGCGGCGAGAGTTGAGGTATGTCAGAGCCAACCATCTACGAAATAGTGATCAGAGGTCGAGCGAGCGCTCGAATCCTGCGGCCACTCGTCGACGACTTCAGCATCGAGTGGCCGTGTGAGGGCATCACACGCCTCATCGGCGCCATCTGCGACCCCTCGCATCTTCATGGAGTCGTGGCCCACCTGACCTCGGTCAACGCCGAGTTGATCTCCGTAACACCACACGAAGAACACACAGAGGAAGACACAAAGGAACAATCGAGATGATCAAAGTTTCTGCAGCAACAAAGCGATACGACGGCAAGACCGTTGTCGAGGACATGAGTTTCGAGGTCGCAGCGGGTCGGGTCACCGGCTTCGTTGGCCCGAACGGTGCGGGCAAGTCGACCACCATGCGAATGATGGTCGGTCTGACCCGTCCGGATTCGGGCGAAGTCACGTATTCCGGGGTCAGTTACACCGACCTCGCCCATCCGGTGGAGGTCGTCGGATCGGTTCTCGATGCCCGCTCGATGCACCCAGGGCGAACCGCCGGAAATCACCTGCGGTCGATGGCAGCAGTCAGCGGCATCTCTGCCGGGCGTGTCGGAGAGGTACTGGAAACCGTTGGGCTCCAATCGGCTGAGAACCAGCGAGCCGGCAAGTTCTCGCTCGGCATGCGCCAGCGTCTTGCCCTCGCCGGGGCGCTGCTCGGCGAGCCCGACGTTCTGCTGCTGGACGAGCCGGCCAACGGGCTTGACCCGGACGGCATTCGATGGCTACGCAACTACCTCGGAGAGTTCGCACGACGGGGCGGCACCGTCTTCGTGTCGAGCCATCTCATCAGCGAACTTGCGATGTTCGCAGACGATCTGGTCGTGATCGGCGGTGGGCGGCTCCTGGCAGCCGACTCACTCGAGGCGATCACAGCGGGCAATGAGACAACGGTGGCCATCGAAACGCCTCAGCCGGACGAGCTCGTCGGGCTTCTAGCGGCGAAGGGACTGCAGGTAGATGCCGGCGGCAACCGGCTCATCGTTCGCGGCACGACGAAGGATCATGTATCGCAGATCGCCTTCGACAACCGAGTGCAACTCGTCGAGATCACGGAGACCTCCCGATCACTCGAAGACACGTTGCTCGAAATGACCAGTGCTTCCGCCGAGTTCGCTTCGGCCTGAAACCCCAATTGAAAATCTCTCTCTCAACAAGGACCAGTTCAATGACATCAACCACGCTTCAACACACACCACGGATCCCACTCGGTGATCCGCCCGCCACCCTGCGCCGGAACGATCTGACAGGGTCACTTCCCACCACATTTAGGAGCGAGTGGATCAAGTTGTCGACGATCCGCTCCAGCATTGCCATCCTCGGGCTAACAGCTGCGATCGGCGCAAGCGTCGCCTTCGCTGTGGCCAAACTGATGACGGACGAGGTTCTGCTCGTCTCGGAAGTCTTCGTCTTCTCGACGCTGTTCACCTCGATGATCGCGGCGGTCGCCGGAATTCTGATCTTCACCTCCGAAGTGCAATACGGAACGCTTGCGCCCACACTGACCGCACAGCCCACGCGCTCGATGATTGCTCTCTCCAAGATGGCTGTGGCGGCTCTGTTCGGTGCCGTGCTGGGACTCGCAGGAATGTCAGCTGGTTTTGCAGGGGCCTGGCTTGGTGGCCTCGAAATGGGCTCGACACCAACGATGCTCGAGACGGCGAGTTGGGCTGTGCTGTACACGTCCGTTGCCGCCGTGCTCGGCCTAGGCGTTGGTTTGATCGCCCGGCACAGCTCAGTGGCGATCTCTGGTCTGTTGATCTGGGCTCTTGTTGTCGAGAACCTGCTCGATGCGTTCATCCCCGCCGAGTACTCACGATTCCTACCATTTCTTGCGGGTGACGAAATGCTGGGCATCGAGGTTGAAACAGAGGCCACCGACTCGATCGTCGCTGTCCTCACTCGGGGGCAAGGTGCACTCGTCTTCGGGTTCTACGCCGTCATGGCGATGGCCATCGGAACGATCCTGCTCAACCGCAGAGACACAAACTGACTGACTCGTGTAACGCCAGGTGCCTGGCCCCTGATGTTACTTGACAAACATGTTGACTATCGAACGTATGTTCGGTATGATGGGTTGCATGTTGGCGACCGATGTTGAACCCCCCGTCG
>JADWMG010000158.1 GCA_015767405.1 Actinomycetota bacterium | reverse complement strand
ACCGGTGTGGACAGCACGCCCAAGATGGATGTCATGCAGAAGGCGGGTGCCGATCACGTCATCGACTTCACTCGCGAGGACTACACGCGGACGGGGGATCGATACGAAGCGATCGTCGACCACGCGGCTCATCGCTCCGTCCTCGACTCCCGCCGGGCGCTCGCTCCGGGCGGCACGTACGCGATGCTCGGAGGGGCCTCGGGCCGACTCCTCCAGATGGTGGTCGTCGGCCTGCCGGTCTCCTGGTTCGGAAAGAAACGGCTGGGGATCGTGCCGCTCAAGCCGAACCGGGCAGATCTGCTCACCATGAACGACTACATCGAGACCGGTGAGGTGACACCGCTCATCGACCGGACATTCCCGCTCCATGAACTCCCCGATGCTTTGGGCTACTTCGGCGAAGGGCAAGTGAAGGGGAAGATCGTGATCTCGATCTGAGACCGGATTAGTTGTCTTGGTTCGGAGCGATCTCGATTGTCACTGAATCGCGTTTGTCGAGGAACCTGGTCAGCGGTGCGGGTAGTGCTGCGGGCCGATCACCCCAGTCGTAGACCACAGCCGATTTCGCGGCGAAGTCGTGGAGCGCGCGACGACGACGATCGACGAGCATCATCAGCGCTCCGATTCCGAACAGCACAAAACTGAAGGGCAATACGAGGGTCCGAACAAATGCGTGGCCGGGTTTGAGTGGCATGCCATCGCCCTGCACGACCTTCAAACCGACAATGGTTTGGGCAATGGTCCGGCCGGTCAATGCCTGTGAAATCCAGAAGTACAAGAAGCTGTAAAGAACGAAGCCGACAACCGCCAGAGCGGTACCCCATGAATCGAAGTCGACATCGATTCCGAGAATCTTGCGGAACAGGAACTGAAAGCCGGCGGCGAGCAACGTGAAGCTCGCGGAGATGAAGAACAAGTCCAAGAGAAAGGCGCCAAGGCGGGAGAGCGGGCCCGCATAGCGTCCGCTCATGGTGCTGACAAGTTCTTCAGGCCCACCCGAATCGACGATCAAAGGTGGTCCCAGCGGCAATGAGTCGGGGTCGCGTCGGAAAAGTCGATTCACTACGCGCATCGTGATCTCGTCGATGCCGACGATCTGACGACGAAAGAGGTCGATGAAGCGGTTTGAGACGCCCTTCGTACTCCGCTGGAGGATTCGGTCGATGTCGACTGCGTCGGCAATCGAGTTCACGTCGACGCGGTCGGCGACCCGCTCGATGTCGACGCGGTCGGCAATGTCATTCATATCCACGCTGTCGAAGATCGCCTCGATGTCGACGCGCTCAACGATCGCGTTCACGTCGAGCCGTGCGATGAGCTTGTCGAGATCCACTCTCTCCAACACGGCGTCAACGTCGATCCGGTCTATCAGAGCGTCGACATCGATCCGGTCGAGCAATGCGTTGACGTCGATCCGGTCGAGAAGTTCGTCGGGATCAACGGCATCAGCTACCGGCGGGACGAGCGCAGAAGCGATGGCATCAAGCGGGCGGAGGAACAGGCCCCTCGGTTTATCGTCGTCTTCGGCCACGGCCAAATGGTAGTTCGCCGGGTTAGCTGCCGGACCCCTCAGCGCGACAGGCTTAGCTCGCGTTGATGCGCAGGCTTTCCTTCTTGAGGTCATCGGCGAGGCCGTTGATTCCCTTACGCATCTGCTTGTCGGTGGTGCCCTTAGCGATGCGACCCATTCGGTTGAGCGTGTAGCTGTAGTCAATTGTCAGATCGGTCGCCCCATCCCGCGCGGCGAGCCTGAAGTCTGCCGTCCCGCCCGAGATCGGCAGCTTGGAAGTGTCGAACAGAGCGACTGTCATGCGCTCGTTCGGAACGAAGCTGTCGATGCGTTCCTCGACTCCACCGAGAGGGCTGAAGTCACAATGCCTAGTTGTGCCCTGGCCCACCTCGCCCTGCGATGTCATGGCGGATCGCTTGACACCGGCGTTCCACTTTGCGATGTCTCCGAAGTCTTCGAGGACTTCCCAGACCTTCTCGACCGGTGCTTCGATCTGGCGTGTGATCGTGAATTCTGGCATCAGTTCCACCTATCTCTC
This sequence comes from Actinomycetota bacterium, assembly GCA_015767405.1. GTDB lineage: Bacteria > Actinomycetota > Acidimicrobiia > Acidimicrobiales > Ilumatobacteraceae > Sva-07. The sequence continues at coordinate 3,729 of JADWMG010000158.1, read as the reverse complement.
ATCTGGACGATTTGACTTCTGCACCACCTAGTGCAGAAGGTTTGGAGCTAATATACACCGCATGGTGCAAAATGCTACCGCGGAGACAAAGAAGCCAGGACGCCGGCCGTCGTTCGATCGCGACTCCGTCGTCGCTGCTGCCACGTACGTGTTCTGGGAAAAAGGCTTCGCGGCGACGACTCTCAGCGATCTCGAGGCAGCCACAGGCGTCGACCGCTCCACGCTGTACAACAGCTTCGATGGCAAAACGGGTATCTACCGAGCCGCCACAACGGCATACGTGAGCGCCGCCGAAGCAACCCTGTTCCAACCGCTCTACGCCGGATCGAAAGGCACCGAGAACATCGTGGAGTTCCTGAACCAACTCGAAGACAACCTGTGCTCCGAGGACAATCCGCGGGGTTGCCTGATCGTCAACGACATGGCCTCGAACGCCGACACCGCAGCGAGAACCAGCTACCTGGAAAAGCTCGAAGGCGGATTCCGGGCCGCGCTCGAGCGAGCATCGGCGACGGGGGAAATCGACGGGGCGACTGTCTCCAGACGCATCCAGTTCCTGACTGCCGCGATCCTCGGCATCAACCTTGCACACCGCGAATCCGCCCACACGGCCTCAGCACAAGGGCTACTGAGTGGAGTGCGTGACGAAGTTCGTTCCTGGTCTGTCGTTCAGTAGCGGCGGGAGCACCGATGAGTCCCAATATCTACCCGACTATTTCCAGCGAAGAACTTGGATGGTTGAGCGAAGAGCAGATGGTGGAGGTCGACCGCGTAATGATCGAAGACCTCAAAATCGAATTGATTCAGATGATGGAGAACGCTGGACGCAACCTCGCGAGAGTTGTGCTCGACCTGCTCAAACCTGCGTCAGTCATCGTCTACGCGGGTTCGGGCGGCAACGGCGGTGGTGGGCTCGTAGCAGCGCGCCATCTGGCCAATGCGGGGGTCGAAGTGGCAATCACTCTCACCCGTCAAGCCGATCAACTGAGCGGCGTCCCCGGCCACCAACTCGACATTCTTCAACGAATGGGAATCACCACTACCGCCCCGGGCCACTCAGACGTCGCCATCGACGCGCTCATCGGATACTCCCTGCGGGGTGCGCCCACGGGCCATACCGCTGCACTGATCGAACAGATACCGAGAACGGCCGATGCCGTTGTCTCATTGGACACACCGAGCGGGTTGAACGTCACGACGGGCGAGGTTCCAGGCGTCGTCGTGGTTGCCGATGCCACGTTGACGCTGGCCCTGCCAAAGCTGGGGTTACGCGAGGCAAGCGAAGTTGGCGAGCTCTACGTCGGCGACATTTCGATCCCACCGCAGGTCATGAGCCAGGTCGGTGCCCGGCCACCCAACTTTGCCGACTCGCCAATTCTTAGAGTTACGCGATAGCGGCCCTGCTGAACATCGGCGAGTGGTTAGAGACTCCAGCTGCGATCCTGTAGGCGTCATGGCTACGTGGTTCACGGCCGATCTCCACTTCGGACATCACAACATCATCAAGTACTGCGACCGGCCTTTTTCGGACGTCGGGGCCATGAACGACGCCCTCATTCAAGGCTGGAACGGTGTCGTGGCGGAAGGCGACACCGTGTGGATCATCGGTGACTTCGCACTCGGCAAGATCGCCGAAACACTTCCACTCGTCGCCGAATTGCACGGCCACAAGATTCTCGTTGCCGGGAACCACGATCGCTGTTGGTCCGGCCATGGTCAACGAGCAGAGGGCTGGACCGAGCGCTACCTCGACGCCGGCTTCGACCGCATCGTGCAGGGCTCGACAACAACCGACATTGGAGGCGAACACGTTCGACTCTGCCACTTCCCCTACCGAGGTGACAGCCACGACCAAGATCGATTCCAGAGTTATCGGCCGGTCGACAACGGCGAGTGGCTACTCCACGGGCACGTTCACGAACACTGGGCCCAGGACGGCCGCATGATCAACGTTGGGGTCGACGTCACCGAATTCCGGCCGATCAGCATCGATGACGTGGCAGCAGTCATCCGGACTGGACCCGCTGAACGGGCCACCTAGCCCGGCACGGGTCGGTCGAGGCGCACTCGTTCACCCGGCTGAGCCACGACAGCGTCCAGGCCCAGGCGATCTTCGATGGCGTCGACAAGCGCGGCCGACGCCTTGGGCTCGCCGTGATTGACAAAGACCGTGCGCGGTTTCGGCGATGCCGTTTCAAGCCACTCGAGCAGCTCGGTTCGATCTGCATGGGCCGACAACTCGACCGAGGCCACTTTGGCGCGTACCGGAAAGTGGTGGCCCAGCATCTTGATCTCTCGAGCGCCGTGACGCAACGCGTCCCCTCTGGTACCCGGGGCTTGGAAGCCCACGAGTACGACAGCGTTGCGATTATCTCCGATCCGACCAGCCAGGTGATGGATAACCCGTCCACCGGTCGCCATACCCGACGCCGAAATGATAATCATCGGCCCCCGCCTCGAATTGAGCGCTTTCGATTCTTCGGTGGTTCGTGTCTCAGTGAGTTGAATCCTGGGAAACAGCTCGGTTCCGTGGAGTTCGGGTCGAATCTCCGGTGAGCCGTTTCGGGCTTCAGACCTGTAGACGTCGAGCGCGCGACACGCCATTGGGCTGTCGACAAAAACTGGGAGATCAGGCACTCGCCCATCAGCCACGAGACGGTCGAGGTGCCACAGCACAACCTCAGTGCGATCAACGGCGAAAGCCGGGATGATGACCACGCCACCTCGCCGAGCAGCGTCGTTGATCGTCTCGGCCATGACATCCTCAGGTTCGTTGGCGACGTGTTCTTCGTCACCGTATGTGGATTCGATGATCACCTGATCGGCCGGCCCAATGGGACCGGGTGGCAGAAGCAGCGGATGAGTGGATCGTCCAAGGTCTCCGCTGAAGACAACCCGGGTATCCGACTCATGAAGGTGCAGCCCCACGGAGGCGGCACCGAGGATGTGACCGGCACGCCGCCATGTGACCTCCAGGCCGGGCAGTACCATCTGGGGCGTTTCAAAGGCGACCGCCTGGAATCGGGACAGAGACTCCACCGCATCCTGACGCGTATACAGCGGCTCAGCAGGGTGGTGCTTGGAGTAACCGTGCCGATTGGCGAAGTCCGCTTCCTCCTCCTGGAGGTAGCCGCTGTCAGGGAGCACAATGCCGGCGAGTTGCTTTGTTCCTTCCGTGCAATACACCGAACCGGTGAACCCGAGGTTCCTCAATCGCGGGATGTAGCCACAGTGATCTATGTGCGCGTGAGTGAGCACGACTGCGTCGATCGACTCCGGGGGAACGGGAAAGTCATCCCAGTTCTGAAGCCGTAGACGTTTTCTTCCTTGGAACAGCCCGCAATCAACGAGGACGCGACCCTCAGCAGTTTCGATAAGGGATTTCGATCCCGTCACAGTTCCCGCACCGCCGATGAAGTTGAGCATCGGTGCTTGAGTTGAAGACATCAACGCATCCTTTCAGTCCTTGCCATCACGGACGACCGCTTGTGCGAGAGAAGACTGTCCTGGCCTGAGGATCGTGAGGCCGAGCGTCGGCGTCGTCGGCTGCAATCTGCGATTTGTGTCAGCAGATACCTGTGGCATCGCGGTATGTGCTGACACAAATCCAGATGATCCGAGTTGTCAGTCGCGCGGCCGCATGAACCAGGGGCCGGTCATCCCCAACTCGACCATCGTGCTCCCCATCTGCTTGCGATATCCGGCCATCTTTTCGAGATAGTCCTTGTC
>JADWMG010000427.1 GCA_015767405.1 Actinomycetota bacterium | reverse complement strand
TGGGATTGCAGGCACTGGTACCCGAAATAGCCGACGCAGTCATAGCTCACCAACGGAGTGGTGAGCGTGTTCGCCAGTGCGTACGTGCCCTGCAGTGTGATCGGCAGGTAGCCTGCGTTGCCGAGACCAACCGTGTAGGAGGCACTGAGGTCAACGCCCTCCGCATCCAGTTGGTCGAGGTTCGCGGTTGTGGTCTGGGTATAGGCACCGCCGGCAATACTCGGGGTCAGCCACAGGGAGCCGAGCCGGTCGCGGTAGATCAGTGCGCAGGTTGCGGGATCGCCGGACGAAGCGCACTGCTGGATGATGTCCTCGGGTCCGAGGAACCCGATCGCATCGGTGATGCTGATGTTGTAGTAGTCGACGGTGACCGACAGGCCCGGGATGTTCTGCGGCGTCCACACCACACCCGCGGTGATGGTGTCGGCTGTCTCAGGAACGAGGGTCGGGTTGCCACCCACAAGGGTGTTGTACTGGCCGGCGGGGTTCTCGGTGACTTCGGAGCCGTACTGCCCCTGGGTCATCCCGGTATTCTGGCACTCAGCGAACGTCGCTGACGGGTCGAGTCCGGCACAGATGTCGGCCTGGCCACCGAGATTGAAGCGCTGCGGTTGGAAGAGGTCCCACACGTTCGGCGCACGCACCGCGCGGTTGTAGCCACCGCGGATTCGCAGAGAATCGGTGAACGCCCAGTTGAGGAGGCCTTTGTAGGTGCTGAATCCGCCCGAAGTCGAATAGTCGGAGTAGCGGTAGCCGAGTTCCATGGAGAAGTCCCTGAACATTTTTGCGTTCTGAACGATCGGCACAAGGGCCTCGACGAAGATCTCGTTGACCTTGTAGCCCTCGTCGACCTTGGGCACCGGGCCGCCCTGGCCGGTTGCGCCACCGTACCTGTTGATTTCATCAGGATAATTTGCAAGGTGCTCGTAACGGAATTCGTAACCGGCTGCAACGCCGATCCCCTCGCTGGCGCTCCCGAACTGAACGCCGTAGTTCTCGAGGTCGCCGGTGAAGGTCAAATTGGCGACCTGGGTCAAGACGCGACCCGCGTGGACGTAGTCCGCATACATGTAGTCAAGCGCGTCCTGCGTCACGCCACCTTCCTGGAAGATGTTCCAGGGGACACAGCCATTTTCCGAGTCCTCGCGGCACATGGGCTGACCGTCCGGGCCGGTGATGACGTCGAGGGCATAGCCCATACGCCGGATGTTGAAATCGTTGTTGTACTGGTCGAGACTGTGGTTCTGCGCGTGCAGAAGGTAGCCGTCATACGCCCAGGTGTCGTTGATATCGCCACGAATACCGGCGACGAAACGCATATTGTCGTGGCCGAGGCCATTGCTGCGCGTCGCAGTTGATGTAATTGTACTCGTTGAAGCTGCCCGTCGGCGCGATCTGCGCGTCGGTCCAGTTGGTCATGGCCATGACTTCGACGTAGGGCTCGAAGTGGTCGCTGACCTTGTAGTTGGCAAACCCACCGGCGGTGATCTTCTGGTCGGGACGCTGCAGGTGGTTGTATGGACCGTAGTTGAAGACCTCACCCGTGCGCTCCCGGAAGGAGTGGCCGTCGCCGCCGTCTTCCGCCCAGTGCAGGAGGTAGTCATCGTTGGTCGAACCGTCGGCGTTGAAGGCGAAGAAGCGCCCCTGCGCGGAGGTCGAAGAACCGCTGCAGAATGGCCCATCCGTATCGGCTCCGACACTGCAATTGACGTAGTCGCGGTTGCTCTTTGTGATGGCTTCGATTTGGCGGTAGGTGACATAACCCATCGCGTGGCCCTTGCCGTCCGCAAACTTGCCGCCGACCGCGAAGTAGGCGTTGAACGCATCACCGTCAGAGATGTTGCCGGTCGGGTACGGAAAGCCTGCCTCCTCGTTGATTCTCGCCGCAGTCGGGTTGTTGTTGTTGTGCTGGTAGAAACTGCCCTGCACACCACTACGGAACCCTTCGAAGTCTGTGTCGAGGAC
>JADWMG010000157.1 GCA_015767405.1 Actinomycetota bacterium | reverse complement strand
CGGCGTAGGTTCGATGTCTTCGCTCGGCCGTTCGTGACGGAGATGCGGATCACGCCGTCGTCGCCGACCACATACGCGATGTTGGAAGATTGTGGTCGTCCGTCAGATTTTAACGCGATGAGAATTCCATTGCGAAACTCACGAATGAAGTTGAGGGCCTCGTTGATTTCCATGGCGTATGCAACCTCGCCGTGACGTCGAGTGTTCCCCGGAATGCCAAATGACACGTTTGGGGTCTGACCCCAAACGTGTCATTTCGTCTGTAGGCCGAGCTCTTGCACGGACGCTTCGCGCATTTCGACTTTGCGGACCTTGCCGGTGACGGTCATGGGGAACTCGTCGACGAACTTGACGTACCGAGGGATCTTGTAGTGAGCGATCGTGCCTTTGCAGAACTCGCGGACCGACTCGGTGTCGAGTTCAACGCCCGGTTTGGTCTTGATCCACGCGACGAGTTCTTCTCCGTACTTCGCGTCTGGCACCCCGATCACCTGCACGTCCTCTACGCCCGGATGGGTGTAGAGGAACTCTTCGATCTCTCTTGGGTAGATGTTCTCGCCGCCACGAATCACCATGTCCTTGATTCGCCCGACGATCTCGACGTAGCCGTCGTCGGCCATCACGCCTAGGTCGCCCGTGTGCATCCAGCCTTCGTCGTCAATCGCAGCTGCGGTTCGCTCGGGGTCGTTCCAGTAGCTGCTCATCACCGAGTATCCGCGGGTGCAGAACTCACCTGTGGCGCCACACTCCATCGTGGTGCCGGTGTCGGGATCGACAATCTGAATCTCGACATGAGGATGCACGGTGCCGACAGTTGCTGTGCGGTGGTACATCGTGTCGCCGGGCAGAGTCTGCGTCGATACCGGAGACGTTTCGGTCATGCCGTAACAGATCGTCACCTCGGCCATGTTCATCTTGTCGATGCAGCCCTTCATCACTTCGACAGGGCACAGCGACCCAGCCATGACTCCGGTCCGCAGGCTCGACAAGTCGAACTCGGAAAACCGTTCATGACCGAGTTCGGCGATGAACATCGTCGGTACGCCGTACAGCGATGTACACCGCTCGGCCTCCACCGCCTCGAGCACTGCAAGCGGTTCGAAAGCGTCACCGGGAATGACCATCGTTGCACCATGAGTGGTGCAACCGAGGTTGCCCATCACCATGCCGAAGCAGTGGTAGAAGGGAACTGGGATGCACACCCTGTCTGCGGACGTGAAGCCTTGGAGGGCGGCAACGAAGCGACCGTTGTTCAAGATGTTGCGGTGCGTCAGCGTGGCACCCTTCGGGAAGCCGGTCGTGCCCGACGTGTACTGAATGTTGATCGGGTCGGTCCCGCTCAGTTGCGCGCTGCGCGCTGCCAGGTCGGCATCGGAAACTCCATCGTCTCCGGCGGCCATCGCCTCCCACTCAGGGTCCCACAGGAAGACCGCACTCTCGAGGTCGGGGCAATCGGCGCGGACTTCGGCGACCATGGCGCGGTAGTCGGACGTCTTGAAGTCCGGCGCGGCAATCAGCATGCGACAGCCTGAGTGTTGGAGGGCATACGCCAACTCATGAGTTCGGTAGGCCGGGTTGACGTTGACGAGGATGACACCGATCTCAGCTGTCGCGTACTGCACAAGAGTCCACTCCGCGTAGTTCGGGCTCCATAGCCCGACGCGATCGCCGACCTCGAGCCCCGCGGCCATCAACCCCTTCGCCAGTTGTGCAACCCGAGCAGCGAACTCGGTGTAGCTCCAGCGAATGTCTTGGTGCCGCGAGACAAGAGCATCGTTGCTCCCGAACTCCTGAACTGTGCGCGCCAGGTTCTCACCGATCGTCTCCTCCAGCAAAGGATCGTCGGTTGGGCCGATATCGAGCGCCAGTTTCCCCATGTGCATTCCCCTATCGATTGGATTTTCTGCCTCTCAGTCTCGCATCATCGCGTGTCGCTGGACACAACGGATTCGTCTACGATTCGACGATGACGCGGAGTGCAGCAGTGAGCGTCGAGGAATACCTGGCCGAGTTGCCACCGGACCGCGCGGCAGTGATCAGCGATGTCAGAGAACTCGTTCTCGACAATCTGCCTGATGGCATCGAGGAGTCGATGAACTTCGGGATGATCGCCTACGAGATTCCGCTCAGTCGATATCCCGACACTTACAACGGCCAACCGCTCATGTTTGTAGCGCTCGCCGCTCAGAAGAACCACTACGCGCTCTATCTCCATGGTGTCTACTCCTCTGAGCCGATTGCCGAACGCCTCCGCGACGCCTATGCCGAAGCTGGAATGAAGCTCGACATGGGCAAGAGTTGCGTTCGGTTTCGGCGCCCCGAACAACTGTTGACTTCTGCGATCGCCGACGCAATCGGCGCAGTGACCGTCGAGGGATTCATCGACTTGTACGAGTCGGCGCGGCAGCGCTGAGCAGCCAGCGAAGTCAAGACATCTGGGTCGCCTCTGCGCGGGCGGCCTCGATCTTCTTCGAAGTGAGCTTCGGAGCGGCGAATGCAAACAGTGCGATGTGCAAGAGTCCGGCAACGAACCACGGCATTCGCAGCGCCATCTCGCGTGAGGCGAAGCTTTCGGTGGCGACCACAATCAGACCACCGAGTGCGGCACCCACCGGCATCATTCCCCAGGCGAAGAAGCGGTAGACGCTGTTGACCCGGCCGAGCAAGTTGTCGGGGATGATCGTCTGGCGGAGACTGACGGTGATCACGTTCCACAAGACAGCCACGAGCATGAATATGCCGAACATCAGCCAGACGGCCGGCCACCAGTTCATCAGGCCGATGGCGAAAGTCGTCGCACCCCCGACAATCAGGGTCAGCCACAGCGACGGTCCGGCACCGATTCGCTTTGAGATGCCCGACGCTGTCCACCCACCGACGATGCCGCCGATTGCGCCTCCCGTGCCCATGATTGCGAACTCGGTAGGTGTCGTATTCAGCACCTCTTGGGAGAAGAGCACGATTGTGGAGGCCGACATCATGCCGAGCAGGTTCAAGAGCCCGAGAATGATTGCCATCGGCCGGAGCACATCGTGCCCCCACAACCACCGGAAGCCGTCGGCCAATTCGGTACGCCACGGTTTCCGGTCGACGGCCTCCTCTGTGCCGGGCGGCTGGATCGTCCGACGTCGCCGCGGAATGAGCAGGATCAGAACTGCCGACACGCCGAAGGTCGCCGCGTCGACGAAGAACGGAAGCGCAAAGGCCGCCGCGATCAACAGCGCTCCGAGGGGTGGCCCGATGAGCGTGTTGGCCACCATCTCGGTGCTCCAGAGGCGCCCGTTGGCCTTCTCGAGATTGTCGGGGTGAACAATTGTGGGCATGAACGTTTGTGCGGAGTTGTCGTACAGCACCTCGGCCACGCCGAGCAGCAAAGTTGCGACCAGCACCAATACGTAGAGGAAAGTGTCGGTGGTGATCACCGTTGAAGCGTCAGAAATCGTGTCAGGTCCGGGCAGGCCTCCCTGTTTGCCCAGCACGACAAATGCCACCAGCAAAGTCAGCGCCGCCCTAGCGGTATTGGAGATGACCATCAGCGTGCGCCGGTCGTAGCGGTCGGTAATGACGCCGGCAGGCAGGCTGAACAGGAGCCAGGGAAGACGTTGCACCACGATGACCAGTGAGATCAGAAGAGGGTTGCGGGTGATAGCGGAGGCGAGCCAGGGGTAAGCGACGATTCCAATGCCGTCGCCGAGATTGGAGATCGTGCTCGCCGAGAGCAGCTTCAGGTAGTTGCCACCCAGGTGCTTCGGATCGAGGCCAGGCTGATTCGTCGGAGTGGGCCCGGCGGATTCTGAGATGGTCACAGTCACGACGCATTCGCCTTTCTGCTGCTCTCCTTTGACTTGGGCTCACGATCGGGAAGCGTCGCTTGACTCGTTGGATAGACGGCTGCAACGAAGCCGAACACGACATCGCCCTCGCGCTGGAGTTCGGTGAACTCCTCCGCGATCTCGACCACCCTTTCGAAGAACTCCTCGGCCCGATCTTCTGGAATACGCGCGTGGCGGAGTGTGGCGAGCATTTGTCTCGGAGTTGGTATGCGTGCCTCGGCCTGAGCCTGAGCAAGGAAGCTGTGGCGGGCCGTGCCCTCCGGCACAGGCCCGGCGCCGATCACGATCGTACGCCCGACGCGGCCATACAAGCGCTCCTCGATTGCTCGCACGCGACGGGTACGTACAACTGTGAGGAGGCCGACGTCGACCAGGATGTCGACGTGGTAAGCGACGGAAGATTTAGGCCGATTGAGTGCCTGCGCAAGTTCGGTAACCGTTGCCGCGCGCTCGAGCACGAGATCCAGAATCTGGCTGCGAACCGGGTCAGCTAGCGCTTTCAACTGCGCCGGCGTGTCAGCCTGAACGGTCTTAGCTAGCTCGTAGTCAAGAGGCATTCGGGAAGTATAAACGAGAAATCCCGAATGATCTATAAAACTAGATCATTCGGGATTAATGGTTCTATCAGAAACTGCCCGAAAAAGTCGGCGAGCGCCCGACGCCATGGGGGGAGGCGTTCGGGCGCTCGAGCCGGTGCGTCGGGCAGGCCGACGCAGAAGTGGTGATCTGACTCAGTCGGTTGAGTCGTCGGCGACGGCCTCGGTGGCAGTAGCGTCGACGGCCGGCTGGCCTGTGCTCACCTTGATCTTGTGCGGCTTGGCCTTCTGGGCTACCGGAATCCGCAGCGTGAGAACACCGTCGGAGTAGTCGGCCTCGATGCCGTCGGCTTCGAGCCCTTCACCAAGGCTCACCTGGCGGCGGAACGTGCCTTCATGGCGCTCATCAAAGTAGACGCGGTCGCCATCTTGGCGGGGGTAGCTACGCTCGGCGGTAACCGTGAGGACGTTGCGCTCTGCAGAGATGTCGATGCTGTCGGCTGCGACTCCGGGGAGGTCGAGGTGGACCCACACGTCGTCGTCGCGGCGGTAGGCATCCATCGGCATCGGTCGGCCAGCGGTCCATGCGGAACGGGCCGCGGTGCGCTGGTTGAACAGAGAATCGAGTTCACGGAATGGGGAGTTCTGTAAGAGCATGTGGTGTGCCTCCTGCGGCATTGTTGTCTAGTTGCTTATAAAGCACAGCATACAATCACTAACTAAACTTGACAACTTAACACTAAAGATAACTGCCTAGCGACGTGCCACTCTTCCTGGCATTGCCGCGCTGGCCAGGCCAAAACTGAATGCCATCAAGCCGAATGTCGCCGCCAACCCACCGGCGGAAATATTCACTCGCGGCCGAGTTCGGTGGTGCCGGCTGCTTCGTGGTCGACGTCCTGGTCGTCGTCGAGTTGGACGGTGACCTTGATCAGGCGACCTTGGAACTTGAACGGGCCCAGGTGCTCGCCGGAGCCGTCGTAGTCGGCAACGGTGGTGCCGCGATCGAGTCCTATGTCGAGACCTGACCAGGAGATCGTCAACCAGAAGATTTGATCGGTTTCCATACATCCGACCTCTTCGTCGTCAACAAGGAGTGTCCCCACACCGTGGGGCAGCGGACCGCTACCTGGAGTCCGCTCCATGTGGAATCCGAGTCGGTGCCTGCCAGGTGGTATTGGATGTGTGGACGTGACCAATTGGTGCGTTCCACCCACATTCAGGTCATGCACGAGGTGGCAGTCGCGAACAAACAGCGAGTATCCGCTCGTGGCGTCGCCATGTGCCACAAGGACGCCGTCTGTCCCTCCGGACGCAACCGAGTCGGGAACTTCGACGTGGGCTTCGATCGTATAGCTGCGGCTGCGGAGGTCTGGAGCAACGTCGGTCGGTATGTGTCCCATTCCCGACCAGAACGTGAAGTTGGTGCGCCCGGCATGGAACCGCTCGGCA
>JADWMG010000003.1 GCA_015767405.1 Actinomycetota bacterium | reverse complement strand
GGCACTCCTTCGTCGATCGCGGCGTTGATGGTCCAGCGCCCTTCGCCGGAGTCACTCACCACGCCGCTGTAGCCATCGAGGTGAGGATCATCCGCAAGGGCCTCGGCAGTGAGATCGAGCAGCCAGGAACTGATCACTGAACCGCGGCGCCACACCTCGCTCACCTTCGAGAGGTCGATGTCGTACTGGTAGTACTTGGCGTCGTGGAGCGGCGCGGTCTCGGCGTCGGCTTCGTGCTCTTCGGACCCGATGTTCGCCTGGGACAACACGTTGAGGCCCTCGGCGTATGCCGCCATTATCCCGTACTCGATGCCGTTGTGGACCATCTTGACGAAGTGGCCAGCGCCACTCGGGCCGCAGTGCAACCACCCGCGTTCTTCGGGAGCGGGATCACCACTACGGCCGGGAGTGCGTTCAGCTGCTCCGACGCCGGGGGCCAGCGTGTCGAAGATTGATTCGAGTCGGGCGACTGCTTCGTCGGGCCCGCCGATCATCAAGCTGTAACCGCGCTCGAGACCGAAGACGCCGCCGCTGGTGCCGACGTCGAGATAGTTGATTCCCTGAGGTGCAAGTGCGGCTGAGCGGTCGACGTCGAGGTGGTACCAGGAGTTGCCTCCGTCGATAATCGTGTCGCCCTCGTCGAGGAGGGGAACGAGCAGTTCGAGTGTCTCTTCGACCAATGCTGCCGGCACCATCACCCAGACCGCCCGCGGCGTGTTCAGCTTGTCGACCAGTTCTTTCAGCGTGCGAGCCCCGGTGGCGCCTTCACCTTCCAGCTCGGCTATCGGTGCCTCAGCTACGTCGTATACGACGCATTGGTGTTCGCCCGCTTGGAGGCGGCGCACCATGTTGGCGCCCATCCGCCCCAGTCCGATCATTCCGAGTTGCATACCTCACAGATTGCCATGTTTTGTAACGCCAGGGGTCAGGTACCTCGTGTTACATAACTCGAGGTGCCTGACCCCTGGCGTTACGCGGGGCGGTAATGTCGCAGAGTGCCCGAGGAACACGATCCACGCGAACTCGACCGTGACTTGGCGTTGGCCAAGGCGGAGCATCGGCGGCTACTCGACGCACTAGACGCCCTTGTCGAGGCCGACTCACTCGACATGGCCGCTCCTTCAGCGCTTCCCGGCTGGACATGCGGGCACGTTCTGACTCACATCACCAACAGTGGCGACGGGCACGCTGGCATCTTCGATGCCGCTGCTGAAGGGCGCATTGCACAGCAGTACCCAGGTGGAGTTGAGGGGCGTGCAGCTGATATCGAGACGGGTTCCACCAGGAGTGCCGTCGAGCAGCTCGCGTCGTTGCGCCAATCCATAGCGAACCTCGAAGAGCGTTGGGATGCGTCTGACTGGCAGGGAAGCGGCATCGGGCCGGCGGGTGAGGTTGCTTTGAAGGACCTCCCGTTCTTCAGGATCCGTGAGGTCGCAATTCATCACGTCGACTTGGACATCGGCTACACATTTGCCGATCTGCAGCCGGAGTATGTGCGCCTGGAGTTGTGGCGAATGGGCATGTTGTGGAAGGCGCGTCAACCAATGGGAATGACGGAGTTGCCAGCCCAGGCACTTCAGGCGACACCCGGTGTTCGTCTCGGGTGGTTGATGGGCCGAAGCGAGATCGACGGGCTGGAGCCAGCCAGAGTTTTCTGACTGCCTCGGTGGTTCCACACCGGCGCGTGCTGGATCAGTCTTCGCCGACTGCATTTCGACCTTCGGTGAGTTCGTCGAGGCCCTCGATGTTGCGGACTTCTCTCATGTAGCCGCCAAGGGCGGGGAGTTCGTCTTCGATGTATCGGTTCAGGATCGATATGTTGCGCTGGCGCTCGCGTGGGTTGGCTGATTTCTCAATGGCGGTCAGCTGTTCGTCGACCTCGTCCCAGCTGTCATCGTCGATCTTTCCCAGTCGGAGTGATGCTCGCAGCGAAGGTTTCTCAGTGACGAGTGCAACTGCGGCGACCGTGATCAGGTCGTACGTTTGGCTGGGAATTGAATGATCGGGCATCTCGCCAGGGTCGACCTGTGCAGCCCAATCGACGGCGATCTTGGTCGCGCGACTTGCGAGACCGCGGGCGATCAGGCCGACGCCGCTCGCGGTCAGGCCGGCATCGATTCCGAATCTGGCGGCTCCGCCGAGTTGCTCGCGAAAAGCTTCCGCGGCTGCGGCGGCCATGACCAGCTCGGCCTGTTCGGCGCGTGCCGCGTCACCGAGAAGATCGGCGAAACGCGTCACGCGATCGAGGCCGAGGTGCCTTGTGATGTTCTCACCAAGCTCATCCACGACCGTGTATGTGTAGCTGCCCAGGGCCGTGCCGAGTGCGGCCTGGGCCGGAGCGTCACGCATGATGGCGCCGAACAGGTCGACCACTTCGTCGTACGTGCCGAGGTCGATCTCGACGTTGTACTCCTCGTCGATCACGAGAACGGGATTGGAACCTTCGTGCCGTACTGCCGGAGCGAGCGTGTCGATGTAGCCGGTCATGGCGATTGCAACACCACGTGCGATTCCCGCTTGCATGCCGCCATCAAGGGGACCGTTGGCGAGTCGGGTCAATTCGCTGAGCACTTCGTAGCCATCGCCAAGCCTGCCAACATCGATGCGTACGGCCTCGTACAGCCCGGCGGTCGTGAATTCTTGGAGAGTGGTGGTGTCGAGGAGTGGCCATCGCGCGAGCGCGAACAGCGCCTCGGTGTCCGCCAGCACATCTAGGCACTTTGCAGGGTCGTCAAGGAGAGCTGACATTGCCACCTGAACCCCGTGGGCGTCGGCGAGGGCATCGAGCCCACTGAACCAGGGAACTGAACCCAGCATCGCGATTATGACGTCGCGGGTAAAGGCCGCCGGAAATGTTGCCTCTCCCGTGGCGAGGGCGATCAGTTGCGTCGACGGAGCGAGAGTTAGAAGGCGTTCGGCGAAAGAGTCGTCAGCGTTGACGCGGACTGCGAGGTCCTCCGAGAAACCCCTGAGTGCGCTGCTTGATTGTCCGTCGTGATCGAGCCAGGGAAACGTGTCGTTACCGGCGAACTCGAGCCAGCTGAGCATTTCGGTGTCAGACAATTCCGAGAAGACTGCCCGGGGTTGAGCGTTGTCGGCCACGTGTTTGTCCGCCTTGCCGGCGTCGTCGAGAGTCAACCATTGGGCAGTTCGGGCACCGCTTGCACGGATGGCCTCGAGAGCTGTCCTGAGCCAGCTGACCATGGCATCGCTGTGCTCGATCTCGCGCAGCAGCGGCATCCACAGCTCTTCGAGATTTCTGCGCATGAGTTTGGCGGCTCGGAGTGCGTCCGCTGCCGCTTGATCTGACGACCGCAGGGCGCCGAGCGAGTGGATCGATGCGGTGGTCTGGCGTGAGAGGGTTCGAATCCTGTTCGGGTCGTAGCCGATTTCCATGGTCAGCCGGCGAGCACGATGCCGCGTCGGATCATGACCTCGATTTCGAGGGCTTGCTGTTCGAAGAGGTACGCCTGCCACCGAAGGTCTTCTGCTGCGGCGTGCAGCTGGTGCTGATTGGCGGCGAGGATCGCTCGACACAGGGCGGGTTTACGGCCGCGCCAGGTGTCGTCGTCAGCGTGGTGGTCGAGGTTCATCACCGGTGACGTCTCCATCGCTGTCGCTAGTTCTCGAAGGTGCCGAGCTCTCTGGCGCAGCCTTGTTGCATGGGTGATGTCCCATAGTGGAGGAGAGGTGTGAGCAATCGAGCGCACCGGTCGCCTACATCGCTCATCGGAGTTAGGCAATTTCGAGCGTGATGAGCAATGAACGCACAGGCTGCTTGCATCGCTCATGTTGAATTCTGGATCGTGGTCGCTCGGCGGCCGGGTTAGCGGAGGTCTTCGAGTTGCACTGACCGGATGGCGACGAGCGCAGCTTCCTCCGGGTCGTGCGTGACGAGCAGGGTGGTTGCTGCCGCGGTCGTCAGGATCCCGACCAGTTCATTTGCGAGACGGTCGTGGAGCTCACGGTCGAGGCCGGTCAACGGCTCGTCGAGTAGAACGATCGACGGCTCGGCGACGAGCGTGCGAGCGAGTGCAACTCGCTTGGCTTCACCGCCTGAGAGGTCGGTCACGCGCCGGTCTGCGAATCCCGCCAGGCCGACTCGTTCGAGCCAGAGCGCGGAGCGCTCGTTGCGTTCGGAGCGTTCGATTCCCGCCATCTTGAGACCGAATCCGACATTGTCGAGAGTTGATCGATGTGGAAACAGCTGATTGTCCTGGAACACCATTCCGACACCGCGGCGATAAGTGGGCGTGTGAGTCACATCGATGCCGTCGATTTCCACCGTTCCTGAATCGGGAGCGATGATGCCCGCAACGGCGCGCAGCAAAGTGCTCTTGCCGCTGCCAGAGGGGCCGAGTAATGCCACGGTCTCTCCGTGAGCGAGCGACAACGACACATCGTCGAGCACGACCGTCTCGTCGAACGACACAGTCATGTGGTGAACGTCGAGCGAGCTCACGAGCCCTCTGCTTCGTTTTGGCCGGGGTCGCGGAGGCGGTCGACGATCGCCACGAGCACCACAGTTGTCAGTGCGAGCATCGTCGCTAGTACGTAGCCCTGCGCCTGGAGCAGCGAACCCGTTCGACCGAGGAGTTGTTCGATCGCAATGGGCAAGGTCTCACCGCCAGATCGTGACAAGAAGCTGGTCGCGCCGAATTCACCGAGTGAAATCGCCGCCGCGAGCGCGGCTCCGACAGCCAACGGCCGCCACAAATATGGCACTACAACTTCGCGCCAGGCTCGTGCCGGTGCCGCTCCGAGCGTGGCCGCAGCTTCGGTCATCGCTGGATCAACCGCTCGCAGCGGACCCAATGCGGTACGAACAACAAATGGCACTGCGATCAGTGCATGGCCCACCGGGACCAACCACCACGACGCTCGCCAGTCGAAGGGATCCGCATCGAAGGTGATCAGCATTCCGAATCCGATCGTCACAGCGGACGCACCGAGCGGAAGCATCAGGCCCGTATCGAGGAAGCGCCCTGAACGGCCTGCCGCGGCGATCGCCAACGCGGCAACGCCGCCCACGACAACCGCGATCAATGTTGCCCACACAGCAATTCGCAGCGAGTTCCCGAGGGCGTTGACTGGATCGATGCCGATCCGAATCCCCGGTCGTATCTCGGTCTGCCCAAGGTTGGTCCACGCAGTCGTCGACCAACCTGAGGGCGTCGAGAATGACCGGACAGCGAGTGCGATCAAGGGCACAGAGGCAACGATCGCCGTGCATCCGACCACAATCGCCACGAAGCGGCGCTCACCCTTGGTCCGCGGTGTTCGTCGAGGAGAAAGAGGTTCGAGCCGGAGTGCTCGACTATGTCGTCGCTGCGCAAACGTCGACCACAACACCACTAGGGCCAGGATGCCGAGTTGCAGGAGTGCGAGGACCGCGGCCTCGCTGATCTCACCGAGTTGTGTTGTGCGTCGCCAGATCTCCACTTCGATCGTGCGAGTTCCGGTGGCACCCAAAACTCTGATCACACCGAA
The DNA here is from genome assembly GCA_015767405.1 of Actinomycetota bacterium. Lineage (GTDB taxonomy): Bacteria > Actinomycetota > Acidimicrobiia > Acidimicrobiales > Ilumatobacteraceae > Sva-07. Next base: position 39,044 of record JADWMG010000003.1, on the reverse strand, counting down.
CGAGGTGAAGGTGAACAGAAACACGATTGCCGCCGCAGCGGTCACGGCGGGCCGGATCAGGGGAAACGAGATGTCGGTGAACACGCGCCACCGGTTCGCGCCGAGCGTCGCCGCGGCGGCTTCCATGTCGGTTGGAAGGTGCTCCCACATTGTGCCCACAACCCGAATGACAACTGCGAGGTTGAACACGACGTGCGCGCCGAGCACGGCCCAGATGGTTCGATCGAGCGAGGTCGGCAACAGCGCGAGGAACGCTGCGCCCATCACAACTGTCGGGAGGACGAAGATTGCCGTGAGTAGTCCAACCAGTAGTTCGCGTCCATGAAATTTGTACCGGGCGAAAACGTACGCGGGGGTAAGCCCGATGATGATGGTTCCGACAGTTGAGACGGTTGCCTGCCACAGTGTGAACCAGGCGATTTCCCAGGTTGACCGGCGCGTCAGTGTGTTGGTGATCGCCTCACCGGTGACGGCTTCGGCGAGCAGTGTGAGGAAGGGCCAGAGAAAGAAGACTCCGAGTCCGATGATCGGAATGATCGCGAGCGAGAAGATCAGCCACCTCGGTTGCCGAGAGGGCGATTGACTCACCCGAGTACCAACTCCGTCCACTCGTCGATCCAGGCCGATCGGTTGGATTCGATCAGTGCCGGGTCGAGTGTGCGCGGCTCGGCAGGTACGACGGCAAAGTCCAGGAACTCTTGTGGGAGCTCCGTGTTGACGTTGGCGGGATACACGAAAAGGTTCAGAGCCAGCTCTGACTGGAATTGATTGTCGATCAGAAAGTCGATGAGTTCGCGCGCTTCAGCGGGAGCAGCGGTGCCCCTTAGTACTCCCGCAAATTCGACCTGGCGGAAGCACGTCGTCGCGACGACACCGGTGGGAGCGTCCTCGCGAGGAGGGTCAGCGAACACGACCTCCGCGGGTGGGCTTGACCCGTAGCTGACTACGAGCGGCTTTGGCCCACCTCCGGCCCATGAGAACCGTTCGTAGTAGGCCTGCGTCCAGCTGTCGACGACTTCGACGCCGTTGTCTTTCAGCGCAGTCCAGTAGTCCTGCCAGCCGTCGGCGCCGAATTCGTCGATCGTCGCCAGCAGGAACGCGAGTCCCGGTGAAGACGTTGCCGGGTTCTGCACGACGAACTGGTCCTTGTATGCGGGGTCGGTGAGGTCTTGCATTGTGTTCGGTGGTGCGAGCTCACGGTCGCCGAACCAGGCGATGTCGTAGTTCACGCAGACGTCGCCGAAATCGACAGGAGTGGCCTCGCCGTTCGGGGCGAGCACCGTGAGTTCGTCTGGTAGAACATCGGCGTTCGAGGCGACGTAGGCCTCGAATATGTCGTCGTTGATGGCCCGCGACAGGAACGTGTTGTCGATGCCCCACATCACGTCACCCTCGGGGTTGCCGGCCGTGAGCGACGCCTTGGCAAGCATCGTTCCTGTGTCGCCGGCAATCAGCAGGTTGACGTCGATTCCGGTTTCGTCGGTGAACTGGTTGAGCGCATCGTTGAGCGAAGTATCGGACTCGGGGAAAGAGTCATAGGCGACGAGCGTGACCGAGCGTTCACCTTCCGGAGAACTGCTGGCTGTCGGAGGCACGGGTGGATTCGCGATGGCCACCGTGCCGGCTGGTTCCGTCGAGCTGTCGTCGTTGCTGTCGCTACTGCAGGCGGCGACGGTCAGGGCCAATGCGGCTGCCGCGGCGACTGCAACTCCGTGCTTGCCGGCCAGGCCTCGACCGGTGGGGGGCGAGAACTGCTTGCTCACGACCCGGTCTCCTCGTCGGCGCTCTCGGCATCGACCACGGCCGGCTGATCGAAGATCGTGAGGATCCCACCAGAAAGGAAGACCTCGACTTCGGCGACCTCACCGCCGTTGTCCTCGTCCGCCTCACCGCCACTAACGGTCACCTCATTGCTCACTCCCAGCCCGACAACCGGATCGAGATCGATCTCGTCGAGCTCCCAGCGCGTGCCGGTCAGCGTCACCTTCGTACATGGGCCGTGCATCGCCAACAACGACATCGTCGAGCCTGGGAGAAGTCGCAGTGTTGCCTTTCCGGGCCCATGGACGACGCTGATGTGTTGGCCGCCCCACCACGCGTCCAGTGTCGGAATGCTGGTGAGTGCGAGGGCGCCGAGGGCACCGATGCCGGCGACGGTGTGGTCGAGCCGGTCGCCGCCGCCGATCAGTGTGAGGTGTTCGGGATCCATCGTGACGGCCAGAGCGAGGGCGAGTTCGGTGTCGGTCTGCTCTTTGTCGGTCGGGTGGCGGGTGATCGTCGCATTTCGTGCCGCCCAGGTCAATCCCTCGTCGGTGACGGAGTCGAGGTCTCCGATGAGTCCTGACGGTTCGAGACCGGCGGCGAGAGCGTGATCGAGCCCGCCGTCCACGGCGAGCAGGACTGCATCGTCGGGAATCAGATCAACGATGTCGGGAGGGAGCGGTGCTGCTCCGGTGATGATGACAACTCGTTCATTCATGCGTTTCCTCCGCCGGCATTACCCGGATCAGGTTCTCGGGTCGGTGACGGCGCTCACCCTCTCAGCCCGCCGTGCCAGCGAGCTCCCCGTATGGACCCTTCCAATCTACCCGAGGTCTGGCCCGACTCCTAGAGGAACGTTCGCACGGTGAGCGCGACGATCGACAGGCTCAGCATGCCGACGATGGCGAGGTCGAACCCGCGATTCGAGACGACGCCGCGGAGGCGTGTACCGAGCGGGATCGACCCCAGAACGGGAATGCAGGCGAGCAACGTCGCTGTCAGGCGACCGGAGAGTTCTCCGTTGGCGATGAGGACCAAGAGCTGGGTCAAGCCTGTGATGAAGAACAGAAACGTGACCGACAGAATGTGTGCGCCGCGCGGCAGTCGATAGCTGTGGATCCATGATCCGATGATCGGTCCGGAGATCCCGATCGCTCCTTGGAAGGTTCCGCCGACACCACCGATGAGAGGCGCCCAACGTTTCGATTGTTGTGGTGTGGTTCGAAGATCTGGGTGGGCAAAGAAGAGTACGATGTAGAAAATGATCGCGACAATCAGTGCGATCACGAGCGGGGTCTCTGGCAGGTTGACGAACAACAGAGTCCCACCTATGGCGCCTATGATCCCCGCGATCGCGAGCACCGGAAGGTCGCGTGTTTCGCTGGCGCTGTGTCGTTCGCGTCCACCGAGCACAGCGTTGGCCAGGACATTCGGTAATGCGATGACGACGACGGCGTCGTTGACGTCGACGAATAGCGAGGCGATCGGAATCACGATGAGTGGCAGGCCCATGCCAGTCACCGATTTGACCACAGAGCCGATGACGACAGCGATCAGCACGATCGCCAGTTGGGTTCCGCTCACCGCTGCATTCTGGCCGTTGGAATCGGTGCGCGTTAGCTTCTGGGTCGAGCCATCCAGTTCGGCTGATGGCAAAAGGGGCCCAGATGACTGACTTGACCGACCAACCCGCTGGTGGATCCGCCGCGAGCAACGATCCTGAGTGGCGCAAGTCGGCGTGCATTCTCTGTGCCATCAACTGTGGCGTGGAGGTCAAGATCGATGGCTCCGAAATCGTCCGCGTCAGGGGCGACAAGTCGCACCCTGGATCAGCTGGCTACACCTGTGAAAAGGCCCTGCGGCTGAACCACTATCAGAACGGCCCACACCGTTTGACGTCGCCGCTCCGGCGCCGTGAAGACGGCACGTTCGAAGAGATCGATTGGGACACCGCGATCGCGGAGATCGCGGCTCGCTTCCAGGATGTAATCGACGAACACGGTGGCGAACGGATCCTCTTCTACGGCGGTGGAGGACAGGGCAATCATCTCGGTGGCGGTTATGGCGGTTCATTCCGTGCTGCTCTGGGCATCGAGTACAGCTCCAACGCGTTGGCTCAAGAGAAGACCGGTGAGTTCTGGGTTGATGGAAAACTCTTCGGCAAGCCGTCTTGCCACACGACGGGCGACTATGAACACGCCCAGGTAGCGGTGTTCTGGGGAAAGAACCCGTGGCAGTCGCACGGTTTTCCCCAGGCCCGCCGCGTGCTGAAGGCGATCGCCAAGGATCCCGAACGGACGATGATCGTCATCGACCCGCGCCGCTCCGAGTCAGCTGACCTGGCCGACTATCACCTCCGCCCTGTGCCCGGCGGCGACGCCCACCTGCTCGTTGCGTTGCTGAAGGTGCTCGTCGCGGAAGGACTTCTCGCCGACCGTTGGCTGAGCGACAACGCAAACGGGCTGGACGATCTACGAGAGCACCTGGAGAGAGTTGACGTTTCATCCTCCTGCGCGAAGGCTGGGGTCGATCAGGCGACGGTTCGTGAGGTCGCTCGGGTGATCGGGTCCGCGACCGGAGGCGTGTCGATATTCGAAGATCTCGGGATTCAGCAGGCTCCGCACTCGACGCTCAACAGCTATCTAGAGAAGTTGGTCGTGCTGCTGACCGGGAATTTCGGTGTGCGCGGTGGGATGAACATTCACACCTCGATTGCGTCGGTGGTGGGTGGGTCGGGCTCTGAGAGGCCTGACGGATCTGTCCCGTGTACTCCCGTGACGGGACACCGGCTGGTTACTGGTCTGGTTCCGTGCAACGTGATTCCCGATGAGATCCTCAGCGATCACCCTGATCGCTTTCGGGCGATGTTGATCGAGTCGGGCAATCCGGTCCACTCGCTCGCCGACAGTCAGCGGATGCGCGAAGCGCTCGCCGCCCTCGATCTGGTTGTGGTCATCGACGTGGCGTTTACTGAAACGGCGAGGTGCGCCGACTACGTGCTCCCCGCTGCCTCGCAGTTCGAGAAGTGGGAGTGCACGTTCTTCAATCTCGAGTTTCCCGAAAACGTGTTCCATCTCCGCCGGCCAATCTTCGAACCATTGGCGGGCACACTGCCTGAGTACGAGATCCACTCTCGGTTGTGCAGGGCCTTTGGCGCCTACAGCGATGCTGATCTCGCGTCGCTGCGCGAAGCCGCCGAGAAGGGACGTGCCGAATATGCGACGGCGCTGTTCACCCTCATTGGAGCGCGGCCCGAACTCGGAGGGTTGCTCGCAATCATCATGTACGAGACGCTCGGGCCTACTCTGACTACTCCTGATGGGGTGGCTGCCGCTGGCGCTGCGGCGATCTGGGGCTTGACTCAAACGTCGGCGAACTTCTGGGATGCATCGATTCGCCGAGCAGGCCACGGATCTCGCGAAGGTGGAGACTCAGCTGGCGAGGCGCTGTTCGACGCGATCTTGGCGAACCCGTCCGGCGTGGTCTTCTCGGTGGACGACTACGACGAGACCATGCGACGCGTGGTCACACCGGACGGCCGTGTCAACCTGGTCATCCCCGAGTTGATGGCCGAGATGGATGCGCTGGCGAGCGAGGAGTCGCCCGTGACTTCGAACGATGCCTTTCCCCTCGTTCTGTCGGCTGGCGAACGGCGCTCTTCGACGGCGAACACGATCTTCCGCGATCCGGGTTGGCGCAAGAACGACAAGCAGGGCGCTCTCCGCCTCTCGCCGTCGGATGCAGCTTCGATCGGGCTTGTTGCGGGCGACCGGGCGCGGATCACGACAAAACCGCCCCGTACCAACTGTGAGCAATGCACCCCAAGCCCACAGGGTGCGCACATCGCTCATCACCTCGAGCTCGAACTCAAGCCTGTGAGCGGTTCATGCACAGGGTGCGCACATCGCTCATCACCTCGAACTCGCTAGTTGCCGCCGGTGGCGACGGGGCGGTTGGTGTCGAACGACCAACCGGACCATGACCCGACGTACACGCGCGGCAGCTCGAGCCCGGCGTACTCCATCGCCAGAGCGTTGTGGCAGGCGGTCACGCCCGAGCCGCAGTAGACGATCGCCCGTGGGTCGGTCCGCGCCTCGCTGAATCTCTCGGCCAGTTGCGCGGGTGCGCGGAATCGACCGTCTGGTCCGAGGTTCTCACCGAAGACGAGGTTGATCGCGCCGGGCACGTGGCCGGCCACAGCATCGATTGGCTCGATCTCACCGGCGTACCGCTCTGCCGCACGACTGTCGATCACAACTCCTCCCGTGGCTATGTGATCAACGACCTGATCGGCATCCGCAATCGCGTCGAGTGGCCACTCGACAGTCTCTCGCTCGACGCTTTGGGTGGCGCCGGGACCAGTCTCCATGGGGCCGCTCCAAGCGTCGGTGCCGCCGTCGAGCAATGCCGCAGGTTGTCCGATGATCCGCAACATCCAAACAAGCCGTCCAGCGAACGCACCGCCCTGATTGTCGTATGCCACGACCGTCACGTCGTTGCCGATTCCGAGGGCGCCGAGTGCATCGGCAAATGCCGCTGGTGTCGGGAGCGGGTGCCGGCCTTCTGTGCCCGCCGGCTCGACAGCGAGGGCGGACTCGAGCAGCACGAGCCGAGCCCTGGGGAGATGCCTGCCGAGGAAGTCGTTCGCCGAGTCGGCTCCGGACATCGTCGAACGAACATCGCAGGTGATGACGTCGTCGGGTCGCTGCATGAGCTGTGACTGGAGCCAGTTCGAGTCGACGATCGGTGGCGGCATCTCGGGGTTCGTCATCGGTCCAGCCTGGCACGGCGACAGCTCCGATATCGGCGTCCAGTGGGCGGTCTGTCACGATGTCCCACATGACTGACACGTTCAATGCACTGGTACTCCGCGAAGGCGACGACGGCCCAGTGGGTGCTATCGAACAACTCACTGACGCCGACCTTCCCGATGGTGACGTCACAGTGGCGATCGACTACTCATCGCTCAACTACAAAGATGGGATGGCGTTGAAGGGCATCGCGAACATTGTTCGTAGCTATCCGATGGTGCCGGGCGTTGACCTCACTGGCACGGTTGTCGCCAGCGATTCTCCTGAATTCGTGGTCGGGGACGAGGTGATATCCACAGGCTTCAGGGTCGGCGAGAGCTACTGGGGTGGATACGCGGAGCGTCAACGTGTTCGTTCCGAGTGGTTGGTGAAGCGCCCGGAAGGGATGTCGGCCCTCACCGCTATGGCGATCGGTACCGCCGGCTTCACGGCGATGTTGTGTGTGATGGCGATCGAAGACGCTGGTGTGAAGCCCGCAGATGGCCCCGTTGTCGTCACGGGCGCCGCGGGCGGGGTCGGGTCGGTTGCAGTTGCTCTTCTCGCCCGGCTTGGCTTCGAGGTCACGGCGGTCACGGGTCGTCCTGAGACACACGATTATCTCGCTGGCCTCGGGGCCACGGCATTCTTGACTCGTGCGGAAATGACGGAGAAGGCCAGGGCCATGGACACCGAAACGTGGGCTGGGGCAGTCGATACCGTCGGCTCCAAGATGCTCGCCAAAGTGATCAGCCAGATGAAATACGGTGGAACCGTCGCAGCTTGTGGTCTGGCCGGAGGTGCGGATCTTCCGACCACGGTGATGCCTTTCATCTTGAGGTCGGTCCGACTTCAGGGATGCGATTCGGTGATGGCTCCGATGCCCGCACGTGTGGCAGCGTGGGACCGTCTGAATCGGGATCTTCCTGGTGACGTTCTGACATCGTTGACCGAGGTAGTCCCGATGACCGAGCTACTCGATCGCGGTCCGACGATTCTCGCCGGTCAGGTCCGCGGTCGTTGGGTTGTCGACCCCAGCAGTTGAGACGAATGGCACGAATGGGGTCAGACCCCAAACGTTTCATTTCGTTGAGCTCGCGTGTTGACAGCCGGGATTAGGGTCGTGTCATGACCGACGATTCGACGACGCCAAACGACGCGAATGATGGTGATGGGAACGGATCCCCTCGCGGCTGGATGATCGCGGTGGTGGTGGGAGTGGTCGTGGCCTTGATCGGGGTCATTGTTCTGATTGTCTCCGATGGCGATGACTCAGATGACGGGTCGGTGACCACCGATTCGGCCAGCGCCGCAACGACGGAGTCTCCAGCGACGACGGAGATACCGGAAACGACGGAAACTCCTGCATCGACCGACGCGCCGGAAACGACGTCGGCACCAGAAACAACGTCGGCGCCGGAAACGACGGCAGCTCCCGTTGATCCTGAGCTGACGTTCACGATCGCTGACATCGATGACGGAGGCACGATCCCGGAGAACTTCACCTGTGATGGCCCCAATGATGTCCCGGTTCTCACCGTCACGGCAGTGCCGGACGGCACGCAGCAACTGGCGCTGATCATGGACGACGCCGACGCTCCCACGCCCGATCCGTTTGTGCACTGGGTCGTGTACGACATTGCGGCTGATGCCACTGAGATCACCGATGAGAACGACGACTTCACATACGGCCTCAACGACACCGGCACAGCTGGCTGGTTCGGTCCGTGTCCTCCTCCGGGCGACGGTCCGCACGGCTACGTCTTCACGTTGTATGCACTCGACGCTGTGATCGAGCTTCCTGAGGATCTCGATGGACGAGAGCTCTTCACGGCAATCGAGCCTGCGGTGATCCTCGAGGTCGAGGTCAGCGCAACCTACGAACGGCAGTAGCCGCCCGTGAACGAAGATTCATTGCGCTCCAAGTCGCTGTGGCTTGACCAGCTTCCCGGATCGCTCGGAGCTCGCCCATCGCTTGATGGCGACACAGACGTTGACGTAGCGATCGTCGGCGGGGGCTACACGGGTCTATGGACTGCGTACTCGCTCTTGAAGGCTGACCCTGATCTGCGCGTGATGGTGATCGAGAGAGAGGTCGTCGGTTTCGGCGCGTCCGGTCGCAATGGCGGTTGGTGCGTGGGTGAGATGGCCGGCGAGCTGGAAGGGGCAATCAGCCTCGGTGGTCGTGATGGTGGGATCCGGCTGACGCGCGCCGCGATGGACACGGTCGACGAGGTCGGGCGTGTCGTTGCTGCCGAAGGAATCGACTGCGGGTTCGCCAAGGGGGGAGTCATTCGCTTGGCTCGTACGGCGCCGCAGTTGGAACGTCAGGGCGAGTGGCTGGATGAATTGCGTACGCACGGATTCGGGGAGGATGATGCCCGGGTTCTCGATGCGGATGAAGCGGTCGGCCGTCTCGGAGCGACCAGCGTTCTCGGCGGTGTGCTGTACGCGCCGGGGGCCAGAGTGCAACCGGCCCGTCTGGCCCGCGGGCTCGCTGACGTAGTCGAGAAACTTGGAGGCACGATCGTCGAGGAGACTGCTGTTACCGAGATCCTCTCTGCGACCGCTTCGGGTGCTTCCGGCGGGCCTGTCGGTTCTGTCGGGACCAGAGCCCGAGCTGTGACAAGCACGGGTGTTGTGTCTGCCGACGTAGTCGTTCGCGCTACCGAGGGGTACACCCGCGATCTGCCGGGACAACGCCGCTCGTTGGTTCCGCTGTACTCGCTCATGATCGCGACCGAGCCACTTTCCGAGGATGTGTGGGATGAGATCGGACTCCGCGGAATGGAGACCTTCGCCGATGATCGTCGGATGGTCATCTACGGCCAGCGGACAACCGATGATCGCATCGCGTTCGGCGGGCGGGGGGCGCCTTACCGATACGGGTCGGGAATCGATGCCGCGACCGAACAGTCGTCTGGCGTACACGAAAGAATTGCGGCCACTCTCGTTGATCTGCTCCCGGTACTTGACGGTGTTGCCATCACGCATCGATGGGGTGGCGTGCTCGGAGTGCCACGTGACTGGCGGCCGTCTGTTGGTCTCGATCGTGCCACGGGACTCGCCTGGGCCGGTGGCTACGTCGGTGAGGGTGTGGCCATTTCGAATCTCGCCGGCCGAACTCTCGCTGACCTGATCACCGCTACTGAATCTGATCTGGTGACCCTGCCGTGGGTGCAGCATCGTTCACGAAAGTGGGAGCCCGAACCCCTGCGTTGGATTGGAATCAACGGGGCGCTCTCCCTTGCCGCTCGAGCCGATGACCAAGAGGTCGCTGGGAAGGAACCTTCCCGCCTTTCCGGTCTCGTCGACCGCGCCATCCGCTGATTCACCGTTTGTAGGTAATTTTTTGGGCTCTATGCGCCAGAAAATTACCTACAAACGTGTAGTCGGCGCGCGGGCTAGCGTGTACGGCTGGTTCAACCGGGAGAGAGACGATGCCAGCACATACCCTTCAGCCGCCAGAGTGGATTGACGCCGCCCCGATCAGGGTCGAGCGCACCATCGAGATTTCGGCTCCGCCTGAAGCGGTCTGGCAGCGAATCAGCGATCATTCGTCTTGGCCTGAATGGTTCGCGGCGCTCGATTCGGTCGTCGTCCTCGGATCACCGACGGGTGTCGGCGGCGGCCGCCGCGTGACCGTCAAGAAACTGCCGCTCGACGAGGAATTCACCGCCTGGGATGAGAACGAGCACTTCGCCTTCGCCATTGTGAGGTCGAAGTTGCCGATCCTCGAATCGATGGCCGAATCGGTTCGCATCGAACCGGCCGACACTGGCTCACGCGTCATCTACCGCCAGGGCCTTCAGGCCAAACGCGGCTTCGGTAAGGCCCTCGATGTGATGTGGAAGCAGAACGCCAAGCAACTCGATATTGCGCTGCAGAATCTCAAGCAACTCGTCGAACAGGCCTGAAACCACGTTTGTAGGTAATTTTCGGGCACATAGAGCCCAAGAATTACCTACAAACGTGATTTTCCATGGAGAGTTCAGGTGGCGAGGGCAGGTCGCGGGCAACCGCCGCGGAGATCTGCAATGAGATCAGCGAGGCGCAGAGTGGTGCGGTCGTGAAGGAACGGACCAACGATCTGCACTCCGATCGGTAGTCCGTCGGCGCTCATTCCGGCTGGGACCACCGTTGCCGGGAGGTAACCGACACCGGCCGGGGCGATCCATGGCCACAGATCGAGATACGGCCGTTCCACGCCGCCGATGTCGACAGTGCGCGCGAATTGTGGCGTCGAATGATCGTGGAGGATGGCCGGCCGAGCCTGGACTGGCATGAGGATCGCGTCGAAATCGCCGAAGAATTCGGCCCATCGTTCGCGGATTTGCAAGCGTCGCTCGTGGTCTGACAGCCAGTCGCGGTGGCGGGCGGCCGTGCTGCGTTTGACCCAGCCGAGCGGAGTTTCGCTGGTGTCGGTCGCCATGTGATCGAGCTTGTCGCGGGGGTGCCCGCCTGATAGCGCGGCAAACAGCAAGTCGCCGAACACGTTGAACGACTTGGCAAGTGTGAAGTCGGGCCGGGCGCCAGTGTCGACGCTTCCGCCCGCCGCGACGATCGCCGCGACAGTTTCGTCGAGCACGCGTTTCGTGTCCGCGTCGACTGGACAATCCGGATCGTCGACCCAGGCAGCAATTCTGAACTCGGGGAGGCTGTCAGCCCGGCTCGCGGGGAGGTCGAGGCGCCACGCCGGTGATGCCCATCGGTCAGGTCCGGCCATTACGTCGAGTGCAAGTTCGAGGTCGCCTGCCGTCCGAGCCAGTGGACCTGCCACCGCGAGGTCGGCCTGAGACAGAGTTCCGGGGAGGCCCGGAATCTGGCCATGGGCGGGAACGATTTCGAAGCTCGGCTTGTGGCCCATCACTCCGCAGTAGTGCGCTGGAACCCTGATCGATCCGCCGATGTCGCTGCCCAACTCGAGTGGGGTGAAACCCATCGCCAATGCAGCGGCCGACCCACCGGAGGAACCACCGGGGGTGTGATCGAGGTTGTGCGGGTTATTGGTTGTGCCGTACACCTCGTTGAAGCTTTGGATGTCGTCAGCGAACAGCGGGAGGTTTGTCTTGGCAAAGGGAATCGCTCCGGCCTCGCGCAGCCGGGCGACTGGCCAGGCATCCTCCGTCGGAACGAAGTCGGCCAGATCGGGCGACCCGGAAGTTGTGATGCAACCCTCGGTCTGGAACGAATCTTTGATCGTCATCGGTACGCCGTGAAGCGGCCCGAGTTCGTCGCCGTCGGCGACCGCTTGATCGGCCGCAATTGCTGCTGCGCCCGCTCGCGCTAGATCCCACTGGATGACTGAGTTGACCGGCCCGTCGAGTTCTTTGATTCGCTCTACGAAGTGGTCGAGTGCTTCGACGCTCGAAATCTCGCCAGCGCGAATCGAGCTGGCCAGATCGCTCGCCGACATCCAATGCAGTTCGTCGCTCATCGCCACGTCTTATCAGTTCTCGGCGGACCAACTCCCGCCGTCAGCCACATCCCAGTGAGCGATGCACTCACCGATGGAACCCAAGGCGTCCATTGCTCACATCTCTCGGGTTGGGTTCTGTCCTGTGAGCGATGCACGCGCTGGATGCCGACTTCGCTCATGTCGCCCGTTCGCCGCACCTCGTTCGGCCCCTGTGAGCGATGCGTGCGCTGGGCACGCAAATCGCTCATGTTGCTACGTCTGGCTCGGCCCCTGTGAGCGATGCACGCGCTGGATGCGCCCATTGCTCATGGCCGATCACCCTGCATCGCGCTCGTCGAGGCCGTGGGCGGCCAGGGACGAGTTCGTGTATCGCATGTCGTCGGTGACATCGAGGCCGAACCACTCGGGTGGGTCGAACCGTGCCATCGCCTCGTCGGAGTCGAACTCGACCTCCGCAACGATCAGACCGTCGAGTGCGTCCGCAAAGACATCGAGCTCGATCGTGTGCTCACCAAACGGGATGCGGTAGCGGGTCTTCGCCACCCGCCGTTCGCCGGTCAGCGTCCATGCCTCGTCGAAGATCGCCTGGTCAATCGACCACTCCAGCTCAGTCCGGACCGCACCACCGCCGGCCTTGATCGTGAGTGTGCAGCCCTCTGGCCCCGCGTCGCGGACGCGAACGGCGACGCCAGTGTCGACGGCGAGGTACCCCTGGCGCAGCTCGATTCCCTCACCAAGCGCAGCGCCGACATCAGCCGGATCGGTCTGGCTGTCAACGAGATACTTACGTTCTCGTTCAATCGTCTTGCCCGAATCGGCAACATCGGGCAGACCTCTATCGGCTGTCGTGCGTGTCTCAGGGGCGCTGTCGATTAGATCTGTGATTCCGCCGGCTGGGCGTTCTTCCCCACGTTTGAGGGTGGTCTTCCAGTAGGCCTTGATTCGTGCAACGAAGGCCTGGTCGTCTTCTACGTAGAGCGTCTCGCCGAGCCGGAATGCCCGTTTTCGGAGTTCGCGTTGCTGTTTCTTGGCCAGGCGTCGGGTGCGCTTGACAGCTTTCGGGCTGCCGTACGCGTGAGGATCTCGATCGAGCCGCTCGATGAGAACGGTGAGATCATGATCGTCACCGAGTGCATCGCCGAGGTCGTCGAGCCGGTTGATCAGGGGCTTGAGAATGCTCGGCGCCGCCTGCTCGAGCAGGCGGATCTGATACCAGAGGTACTTGACCGCCTTGCGCCATTCGTGCATGCGGCGATCGGTTGTTTTGTTGCAGGCTCTGCGCAGCCCCTTGCGGCCGTCTCGATACGTCGTGTGCAGTCCGTCGCCAAGCGGTGAGAACCCGGAGGGGATTGTCCAGTCGTCGATCTGCTCCTTGGCCACGGCCAGCAGTGCCCGGGCGACCGCCAGCCTGGTGTCTCCTTGTTGCAGCTGAATCGTGGCGTCTGCGGCGAGGGCAGCTAGTCCTATACGGACTTCATCGAGTTCGGTGGTCGCCGAACCGGCCTGGGCCGCGCGCAGATTGTCGAACGTGGCCAAGATTGCGTGCGCGTCGCGGATCGACGACAGCGTCGCTGCAGCGTCGCGTACTGCCCGGTCGAACGGTTTGAATTTCAACCCCAAAGCCGGACGGACAAGACGCGCCAACCCTCGGACTTCCTTGCATCGTTTGCGGACCTTGTGAACGGCCTCTTCGATCTCGGCAGGTTCGCTCCCGGTCAGCCCATCGAGCAATCCGATCGCGTCGTCGAGACGCTCGGTGGCGACGCGGCGAATCTCACTCTCTGTCGACTCGGTTGGGCTGAGGACGTACGCCATTACACATCCAGTCAATCGTGCGATGAGACCGCAACTAGCGCGGAGTCCCATCGATTATCGCAAATGTCCCGTCAGCTGTCGCGATCAGCCGGTCTTCGGAGTCGTGGATACGGGCGTCGAGGTGGACGACGTGGCGTCCCCGTTTGAGCACGGTGGCCTCAGCGATTACGGCGCCGACGCTCACCGGTCGGATGAAGCGTAGGGAGACTTCGACGCTCGCGCAGAAGACGCCCTCACCGAGCACACTCATCGTCGCCTTGCCCATCGCCGTATCGACGAGGGCGAACAGCACGGCACCGTGGACGACGCCGTTCGGGTTGTGGTGCTTCTCGGTGATTTCAACCGTTGCAGTGCCCGAACCAGGCTTGTCGCCCGAGAGCTCCATCCCGAGAAAGTCCCGGAGGGGGAACTGGCCATGTTCTGTCGCATCGGTCATGGGCTGACTGTAGATCGAAGCAAGCATCAGCCGTATCTTGGAGGTATGGCGAATCAAGTTGTGCAGTGTCCATCGTGCGACGCGAAGAATCGTGTGCCGACTTCAGCACCCGGCAGCCCGCGCTGCGCGAAGTGCCACAAGGATCTCCCGTGGTTGGTCGAAGCCGGAGACAGCGACTTCGAGCAGGCGGCGTCAACGAAACGCTTGGTCTTGGTAGATCTGTGGGCGCCATGGTGTGGACCGTGCGTGATGGTCGCACCCATACTCGAGAAGCTCTCACAGGAGTTCTCCGGTTCGTTGAAGGTCGTCAAGGTCAACGTCGACGAGTCACCGCGCATCGCTCAGAAGTACAACGCACGGAGCATTCCGATGCTGCTGTTCATGCGCGACGGCGAACTCGTCGACACCGTCATCGGCGCGCAGCCCGAGCACGTCCTGCGCAGCCAGATCGAGGCACAACTCGCCTGACCAACTGACGATACGGGTCGGGGCACTAGTGCTGCCGAAGCAGTGCGCCTACGATCCAGTCGAGCGCATCCGGTCCTGGGGCGCCGGATCGGAGCAGCATGCGCATCGGAATCAACGGATCTGACAAGCTCGTCCAGCCCAACCTCGACGAGATCCTGAACGACATCGAAGAGAGTGAAGCGGCGGGATTCGATAGCTATTGGCTGGCCCAGGGCGGTCTGCTCGATGCTGTCGCAGCATTGGGTCTGGCGGGCGCTCGTACATCGACCATCGAGTTGGGCACGGCGGTCGTTCCGACTTGGTCGCGGCACCCACATACGCTGGCGGGGCAGGCTCTAACCGCTCAGGCCGCAACCGGTGGACGATTGATTCTCGGAATCGGGCTGGCGCACAAGGTCTCGGTCGAGGACGGTTTGCGCATGAAGTGGGAACGCCCGATCCGGCACATGCTCGACTATCTCGACGTGCTACAGCCGTTATTGACGGATGGCGCGGTCGATCACGACGGGGAGGTGTGGAGTTTCAACGGTGGTGGTCCGAGGCCGACCGATGATCCCCCGAAGGTGATGCTGGCAGCACTCGGTGAGCAGATGCTGAAGATTGCCGGTCGTCGCTGTGATGGCACGATCCTGTGGTGTGTCGGGCCAGCCACGCTGGAACAACAGATCGTTCCGATCATCTCCGAGGCGGCCGGTGAGGCGGGCCGGCCTGCTCCGAGCGTTGTGTGCAGCCTTCCCGTGTGGGTGACGGACGACCCGAAGCCCGCCAAGGAATTCGTTGGCGCGGTCCTGAAGGATTACGCGGTTCTGCCCTCGTATCGAGCGATGCTCGACATCGAGGGAGTGCACGGTGTTGAAGACATTTCGTTGATCGGCAGCGAAGCTGAGGTGCGTGAAGGCCTCGACCGCATCGCGGCGGCTGGCGCAACCGACTTCACCGGTGTCGTCATGGGTGGCAATCGCGACGAACGCGAACGAACGCGGTCAACGATGGCCGCCGCCAACGCCTAAACCCATCCCAATCCACGTTTGTAGGTAATTTGCTGGCGCTATGAACCGAAAAATTACGTACAAACGTGTGGGGCCGTAGTCTTTAGCCATGTCGCGCGCTGCTGCCATCTTCGATCTCGATCGCACACTGATCACATCGTCGTCGGCGACCGTGTTTCGCAAGCACCTGGGTGATGCTGGGCTGGGAGGGTCGGGAGAGTTGCCGCTCGCTGACGTACTGACTCGTTTCTACGAACAGTTCGGCGAGAACTGGCTGATGATGCAACCAGCGCGGCTAGCGAGCCGAGCCGGAGCGGGCTGGTGTGTCGACGATGTCCAGGTGGCGATGGACGGTGCCGCGGAAGAATTGGCCGAACTGCTCCTCCCGCAGGCAGCCAAGGTCATCGAGGAACACCGAGAGGCCGGTCGTCTGCTGGTGATGGCAACCACATCGCCGATGCCTTTCGTCGAGCCGTTTGCGAGGCGGCTCGGATTCGACGCTGTTGTCGCCACGAAGTGGAAGCGTGACGGAGACTTCTTCACCGGCGCTATGGATGGCGACTTCGTGTGGGGTCGAACCAAGGCTGATGCCGTTGCCGTCTGGGCAGATGAAAGTGGAGTCCGCCTGTCGCAGAGTTATGCGTACAGCGACAGCTACTTCGATTCACCGCTGCTGGCAATGGTCGGCCACCCTGTCGCCGTGAATCCGGATTTCCAGCTCCGAGCTACGGCTGCGCTTCGAGGGTGGCCGGTTCGTCACTTTGACCGCTCTGATGGAGTCGCGAAGGTGGGTGGTCTCGAGATTCAGGAGTGGAGTCGCCCGATGATGCGACCGGAGATCCTCGCTCCGAACGCGCGCATCGAGTTCGAGGGGATAGAGAACATCCCCGAGACCGGCGGGGCGATTGTGGTGTTCAATCACCGTTCCTACTTCGACCCGACTGTGATGGGCCTCGTTATCGCCAAGGCAGGCCGCAATGTGCGCGGTCTGGGCAAGAAGGAAGTGTTCGACGCTCCGATCATCGGTCGTCTGATGCGTGCCGCCGGCGGTATCCGTGTCGACCGCGGGACGGGGTCAGATGAGCCGCTCGACGCCGCCATCGAAGCAGTTGATGCTGGTGACATTCTCATGATGGCTCCACAGGGAACCATCCCACGAGGCCCCGCCTTCTTCGATCCCGAGCTGAAGGGGCGATGGGGTGCCGCCCGTATCGCAGCGGCCACGAAAGCTCCCGTGATACCGGTCGGCTTGTGGGGAACCGAGAAGGTTTGGCCGCGCAGCGCACGGCTTCCTCGCCTGTCGCTCACCGATCGCCCGCTAGTGACCGCGGCAGTTGGACCGCCCGTGAAGTTGAAGTACAAGAGCCCGAATGCTGACACGAAGAGAATCATGAAGGCTCTCGTTGCACTGTTGCCGCCGGAGGCTCGTGAGCCCCACACCCCGACACCGGAGGAACTGGTGCTGACATATCCGTCCGGCTACCGCGGTGATCCTGACGCGGAATCTGATCGCCGCCCCGGCACCGACTCCTGACTATCCAATCGACCAACGAGGAACCAATGGAAGCACAAGAACGTGAGATGAGTTTCGACGACCGCATGTCTGACGAAGAGTCGCTCATGTGGAACATCGAAAAAGACCCGTGGCTGAACCCCAGTGGAGCCGCGCTGGCGATCCTCGAGGGATCGATGGACGAGGACCACTTCCGCCGCACCATGAGGAGCGCGGTCAGCAGGATTCCCCGTCTGTACGAGCGGGTGGTACCGGGCCTCGGACGCGTGGCTCCGCCGGCCTGGGTGCCAGATCCAGAGTTTGACATCGCCTTTCACACACGGCGTATTTCCTTGCCGAAGCCAGGTTCCGAGCGGCAACTCTTCGATCTTGCCGCGCAGCTCTACCAGGAACCGCTCGATCGAACGCGCCCGCTGTGGCGGTTCGTGGCGATCGACGGTTTGGAAGGCGGTCGGTCAGCGATCTGGTCGGTCGTGCACCATGCCGTCAGCGACGGAATTGGCCAACTTCGGATGGCCGAGATGTACCAGCAAGTCGACCCCAACGAGCCTGCGCCCGATGAGGTGGATCTCGAGCAGATCGTCGCCGATGCAGTCGAGTCGCACCACGCAAAGCAGATGGGCGGTGATTTGGCCGACGGTTTCCCAACGACAGTTGTGCAATCGCTCGGCCATCTCACCCGTCGACAGCTCGGTAACGCTCGCCGACTTGCGGGCGAGGTTGCGATCTGGCCCGCCGATCCGAAACGTGCACGCGAAGCCGTTGGCGGTGCGCTTGGCGTCGCGACATCGACCATCGGCGCACTCACTGGTGCCGGCAACGAAGTAGAGGGAGGCTCGCCCTTGTGGAAGACGCGTTCCCGTCATCGTCACCTCGAACACCTCAGCCTGCCGCTCGATGAATTGAAGGCTGCTTCGAAGCGATACGGCGCAACCATCAATGATGTTTTCCTCGCCGGAATGACCGAGGGTGCAGTTCGATATCACGCCGATCGCGGAGTTGAAGTTGACGCATACAACACCAGTTTCGTGATCAGCACCCGGACTGATAGTGCTGTCGGCGGAAACGCATTCACACCTGTTCCCGTCCAGCTGCCCGGTGCAGTGGTGCCTCTGGACGAGCGGATCGCGGATATCCATCTGCGGCTCGCCGAAAAGCGGGAGTCCATGTCGACGGGGGGTGGATTTGGTGCGATGGCGGGAATAGCGAACTGGCTACCCACGACGGTTCTCACCAGCGCTGCGCGTGCGGCAGCGGGCAAGATCGACTTTGCCACGTCGAATCTTCGTGGCGCCCCGTTCGCGCTCTACATCTCCGGGGCGCGAGTACTACAGATAGTCACGATGGGTCCTGTGGCCGGGACCGCATGTAACGCAACGGCGTTGTCGTACGAGAACCGGTTCGACATCGGGCTGTTCATCGATCCGACGGCAATCGATGCGCCTGAAGACTTCCGGGATGCCGTCGAGAGCGCATTCGCCGACATCCTGGCGTCATAGGCTTTCGAGCGGGCGCGGCAGTCGCACGTGTCGTAGCCTTCGTCCATGACCGCTACCGGTACAAACGATCTCGCGTCGGCGAGCGATGCCATGTTCTTCAACCCGCTCGAGCCCGGGTACGTGGAGAACCCATACCCGCATCTTGCCGAGCTGCGTGAGAACGATGCCGTTCACCTTTCGCTCACCGGTCAGTGGATCCTGTTTTCCCAACAGGACGTATTCAAACTGCTGCGCGACCCGGCGATGAGTGTCAGCGACTCCAACATCGAGGTGCAGGACGAGAAGTACGCAGCAGTTGTCGCGGCAGCGGGCGGATCGCTCGAGCCGAGCACCAGCATCCTCAGCGTTGATCCGCCCGATCACACAAGGCTCCGCCGTCTCGTGAGCAAGGCATTCACGCCCTCGGCGATCGAGGAGCTGCGACCTCGAATTCAGAAACTGGTCGATGAGATTCTCGATGCGGTCGAGTCTCGCGGGTCGTCCGACATCGTTGCGGAGCTGGCATTTCCATTGCCGTTCGATGTGATCTCCGAGATGCTCGGGATGCCGGAGGCTGACAAAGATCTCATTGCCGAGTGGTCATCGGCGCTCGTGAAGACCATCGATCCGATCATCACCGACGACGAAATCCGTGCGGCGATCGACGCCGGAAAGATGATGGACGCTCACATCGATCAGGTCATCGAGTGGAAGCGAGCAAACCCGGCCGATGATCTGCTGACAGCGTTGATCGAGGCCGAGGAGGACGGCGACCGGTTGTCGTCAGTGGAGCTACGTGATCAGGTCTCGTTGTTGTTCATCGCAGGCCACGAGACCACTGTCAATCTCATTGGCACTGGCATCTACGAGCTTCTGCGTAACCCCGACCAACTTGCGGTGTGGCGCGACGATCCATCGCTTGATGTCAACGCGGTCGACGAACTACTTCGCTACATCAGCCCCGTTCAGTTCTCACGTCGCATCACAATGGACGAGGTCACATTCGGAGGCAAAACGATCGACAAGGGCAGCGCAGTGCTGGCCGGTTTGGCATCGTCTAATCGAGATGCCGCGAAGTGGGGGCCGACTGCCGATCAGATGGACGTCCGCCGCGAAGGTGCCGGCCAGCATCTGTCGTTCGGTAGTGGTGCTCATCACTGCCTCGGGGCATCACTGGCTCGTATGGAGGCGCAGGTGGCAATCGGCAGTTTCATCCGGCGTTTTCCGAATGCTCGGGTTGTCGGCGAACCGGGTTGGAACGGACGAATCAACTTGCGCGGCCTCGAGCGACTCGACATCGCTGTCGATTGATCCGTGGCGAATGACGTTACGTTTGGATCGTGTTCAGGAGCTCGCCTCTCCGCGGCCTGCTGCCGAGAACCCGCTGGCGCTCGTTGACCGAACCGTCCCAACGCCCGGGCCTGGTGAGATCGCAATTGATGTGTCGGCGTGCGGCGTGTGCCGTACCGACCTTCAGTTGGTGGAGGGTGACCTGCCCGCACGTCGTCTCCCGATCGTGCCCGGGCACCAGGTGGTTGGTCGCGTGCGGGCGGTTGGCGAGGGCGTGGCCCAGTGGAATCCGGGTGATCGTGTCGGGGTGGCGTGGCTCGGTGGCTCGTGTGGTGAGTGTGATCTCTGCTCGACCGGCCGAGAGAATCTCTGTGCCGAGGCTCAGTTCACTGGTTGGGATCGTGACGGTGGCTACGGCGAGTCGATGGTCGCTCTGGCAGATTTCGCGTTCGCGATTCCCAGTGGCTTCACCGATGAGGAAGCGGCCCCGCTGCTTTGCGGCGGGGTGATCGGGTACCGCTCGTTGAATATTTCGGGAATCCAGCCGGGTGGCCGACTCGGGCTGTTCGGCTTTGGCGCGTCGGCGCTGCTGGCAATCCAGGTGGCACTGCATTGGGGATGCGAGGTCTACGTCGCCACGCGCAGTTCGACTGAACAACGACGGGCGCTCGAGATGGGCGCGGTGTGGGCGGGCGGCTACGACGACCCGCCGCCGGAACCGCTCGACGCGGCGATCACGTTCGCACCGGTCGGCTCGGTCGTGGTGGCGGCGCTGAGTGCCTTGCGTCCCGGCGGAACCGTGGCGATCAACGCCATCCACCTCGATGAGATCCCGTCGTTCGACTACGACTTGCTGTGGCGAGAACGTGGTCTGCGCAGCGTCGCCAACTTCACACGTCGTGATGCCGAGGAGTTCCTTGCGCTCGCGTTCGAGATCCCGATCCGTACTGTCGTCGATGTGTATCCGCTAGCCGATGCGAATTTGGCGCTCGATCGGTTGCAGCGCGGCGAGATCGACGGTGCCGCCGTATTGACGATGTGACTGACCGCGCAATGCTCCGCTCATCGAGCAGGTGATAGGACGCGAATAGGGTTTGGTCATGCAGGTCACTCAACTCTGGCGGTATCCGGTGAAGTCGATGGTCGGTGGGGTGGTTGATTCGGTCGAGCTCGATGATCTCGGGATCGTGGGCGACCGCACGTGGGCTGTCCGTGATCTCGAGCGTGGGGGAATCCGAGGGGCGAAGAAGATTGGTTCGCTGATGCAGTGCGCTGCGCGCGATGTCGACGACGGTGACGTGGCAATCACATTGCCCGACGGCTCGGAGGTACGAACGAGTGACGCGGATGTCGATGATCGGGTCAGCGCTGCGCTCGATCATCAGGTGCGATTGGAACGTCTTCGCCCCGCCGATGATAGGGACCACTACCGACGCGGCGATCCGGACAACGACGACATGATGGCCGAGCTGGGTTCGATCTTTGGGCGTGAGGAGGGTGAGCCGCTTCCAGACTTCTCGGTGTTCCCGCCGGAATTGGTGGAGTTCGAGTCCCCTCCCGGCACCTACTACGACGCGTTCCCCCTCATGGTGATGACCGAATCAGCGCTCACAGCGCTCGCCGCGGCCTTGCCCCATTCGCAGATCGATGTGCGCCGATTTCGTCCGTCGATTGTGGTCGACACAGGTGATGTATCGGCTTCTGGCCTAGGCCATCCAGAGGCCGACTGGACCGGGCGCTCGGCCCGCATCGGTTCTGCAGTCGTGGAGTTTGCCGCCCAGTGTCCTCGCTGCATCATGGTGACTCGAGAGATCGACGATTCTCTTCCCGCCGATCCGGCAGTGCTGCGTCACATCGTCCGTGACCTCGATCAGAACGTCGGCATCTACGCCACCATCACGACTCCCGGCACCATCCGAGCAGGCGACCCCCTCGAGTTCATCTAGCCCGGCCCGCCCCCAATCCTCCACCCGCGCGGCCCTCCACCCGCAGGTTCATGTCAGCACTTACCTGTGGCGCACAGGTTTGTGCCGACACAAACTTCCTGCGCCCGTCAGCCCGCTCAGGTTTGTGTCAGCACTTACCTGTGGCGCACGGGTTTGTGCCGACACAAATTTGTTGCGCCCGTCAGCCCGGCGGTTTGTGTCAGCAATTACCTGTGGCGTCGCCGTATGTGCTGACAGAAATCCGGGGCGGGCGGTAGGGATGGACCGGAAGGTCAGGTCAGGCAGCAAGGCGTTTGGCGATGATCGACCAGACGTCAGGGTCGAGGGCCATGCCGAGGTGGGTGCTGCTCACCTCGAGATTCTCGACATTCGGGGAGTAGTGGTCAACGCAGGCGCGGCCTGAAACTACGCCGTCGCGCCTACTCCAGATGGCGGTGATCGGCACCTCGATCGGTACTTGGCTGCGCTTGTTGATCAGGATCTCGATCTGCGCGATCTCGTCATCGGTGTAACGCCTGGCGAACGCGGTGTGGGCCGGACCGCCGACAACTGGTGTTCCGAACGTGATGACCCTTTCGATCAGATCGGGCCGATTACGGGCGGTCTCCCGGGAGAGTAGGCCGCCGAGACTCCAGCCGATGAGTGCAACCTTGCGTCCGCTTTCGCGATGAAATGCGTCGGCTCGCTCGATGAGTTGTCGTGCGAGCAAGGGGACGTCGGAGTGGATCCGCCCGAATCCTGCCGACTTGGCCCGGTGGCCACGCTCCCGAAGGAAGCGGCGAAGTGGCAGCATCGACACGTCGGTAGCGCCGAGACCGGGTACCAGAATGACTGGACCATCATCGCCGAGTGGCGAGCGGGAGAGACGCTGCGTGCGAGTGGCCAATCGGATTGCTTCCAGCCCGCTCAGCGCTTCGGCTGCCGTCTTCCACCGAGATGGTGGGCCGGTCGGGTGTTCCGCAGCCATGTATGCAGTATGGCGTGCTGGAAGGTGTGGCTTGTAGCGGCGCCTATCGTGTCTGAAGGAGGCATGCAGATGAGCGAAAAATGGACGGAAGAGAACATCCCCGATCAGGCAGGGCGAGTGGTGCTCATCACAGGGGCCAACAGCGGAATTGGGTATGAGGCAGCCCGGGCATTGGCACAACACGGGGCGACTGTCGTGATGGCATGCCGAAGCCGCGCCAAGGCTGAAGATGCCGTCGCCAGGATCGGCGAGACCGCCCCGAGCGGAACAACCGAGATCCTCGAGATGGACCTGTCTGACCTGGATTCGGTGAAGCAGGCCGCCGCTGAGTTCTTGTCGACTCACGATCACCTCGACGTCCTCATCAACAACGCCGGCCTCATGGCGACGCCTGAGCAGCGGACGGCACAGGGGTTCGAGATGCAGTTCGGCGTCAACCACCTCGGTCACTATGTGCTCACCGGCCTGCTGCTCGATGTGCTCAAAGACACGCCCGGCTCGCGGATTGTGTCGATCAGTAGCCAGGGGCACCGGCCGGGCAAGATCAACTTCGACGACCTGAACAGCGAGAAGTCGTATTCACCGTGGCCGGCGTACTTCCAGAGCAAGCTTGCCAATCTCTTGTTCACTCGTGAGCTCCAACGGCGTCTCGCTGATGCGGGCGATGATGTGATTGCGGTGGCCGCCCACCCAGGTGGAACGAGCACCAATCTTGGCTCCGAGTCCCCTCCCGGGATCCTCTACAAGACGATGCAGCTGTCTCGCCCGGTTCTCGAGATAATGATGCAGAACGCGGCTATGGGGGCACTACCAACTCTTCGGGCCGCCACTGATCCGGATGTTGCCGGCGGTGACTACTTCGGCCCGGACGGTCTAGGCGAGCAGCGAGGTCATCCGGTGAAACGAGGAATGAGCGGTCGAGCACGCGATGACGACGACGCCCGACGGCTTTGGACGGCATCGGAAGAGCTCACTGGGATGACCTACGAATTCTGAATCGTCCGGGCACGGGAGGAATGCGAGTTAGGTCTATTGTCGAAGTGTGGACGACGAGCGGCAACCGATGAACTCGGGTGACGAAGCGGCTGAGCACGACGAGCGCTCTCGTGGAAAGCTCAGTCCTGAACGCGTTCTCACACTGACGGATGGCGTGTTCGCCATCATCATCACGATTCTCGTGCTCGATCTCGAGGTTCCAGATCTCGGCCCGGGAGTCAAGCTGGCCGATGCGCTCGAGGAGGTGCGGCCGACCTTTGTCGCGTTCGTCATCAGCTTTCTCATCGTGGGGATGTACTGGGTGTGGCACCGTGGCGTTTTCGCCAACGTGCGCTACGTCGACCTCAACTTGATTTGGATCAATCTGTTGTTCCTCTTGCCGGTATCGATGGTCCCGTTCGTCGCTTCGGTTCTCGGAGAGTACTCATCGGACCCGGCTGCTTTGCGCCTGTACGGATTGGTGCTCATCGTTGCAACGTTGATCCGAACGTGGATTGACCTGTACCTGGACAGTCACCCCGGCTTGCTCTGGACGGTCGCCAACAAACAGCAACGTCGCGTCAGCAGGATCGCTGCTGCGTCGCCGATGGTTGTCTACATAGTGGCGATGCTGCTGGCTGACGTCGCTCCGGGTCTGTCGCTGTTCTTGTTTTTCGCGATGCCAGGGATCTATTTCGCACTGGTCACTTTTCTTGACACCGGCTCGCGCACCAAAGCCGCTTCAGAAGACCCGTCCTGATCTCTGACCCTGCCCGCTGGTGGGTTGCCGGCTAGCCGACGGAGGTCCACGCCCCGTTGCTCAGACTCGACGTAATCGCGGCTTCGACGAAGGCGACACCCTTGACTCCGTCAACTGCATTCGGAAAGTGAAGGGCGAGAGGGTCGGCGGAGGTCCCGCAACGTCGAGCGGCGATTGCTTCGGCGGCATCGGAGTACAGATTGGCGAATCCTTCGTGGAAGCCCTCCGGATGGCCGGCGACGATACGGGATGCGCGTGCCGACAAGGGCAGAGTGCCAGGTCCGTTGGGCGTGCGGATCTCCGAGGGAGCACCGAGAGGTTTGAACACCAACTGGGTCGGCACTTCCTGCATCCACTCGATCGTGCCCCGAGTACCCGACACACGAATTCGCAGACAGTTCTCGACACCGGCAGCAGCCTGAGTGACCCAGAACGACCCTCGGGCGCCATTGTCGAACCGGAGCAGCGCGCCCGCATAATCGTCGACCAGTCGATTAGGCACGATGTGGCCGACCTCGGCCGCGAGTTCGGTCACTTCGAGTCCGGTCACAAAGCGGACGAGGTTGTGTGCATGCGTGCCGATATCGCCCATCACGAGCGACGGCCCGCCTCGCACGGGGTCATAGCGCCACGGGAGGGGGCCGTCGGCCGGATCGTGATCGGGGTCACGTTCGGCGGCCTTTCCACCCTGCACGTACTCGACCTGAATGAGCTGTATTTCGCCGATCTGTCCGTCGGCGATCATTGCTCGGGCCTGACGCACCATCGGGTAACCCGTGTAGTTGTGTGTCACACAGAACACGAGGCCTGTCTCCTCGACCGTCGCGAGTACATCCAGCGCCTCGTTGAGGGTGTTGGCGATCGGCTTGTCGCAGATCACGTCGAAACCGTGTCGGAGTGCGGCGTTGGCGTACTCACGGTGGCTGTCGTTGGGTGTCATGATCGCGACAACGTCGGCCCCGTCGGGACGCGCTGACTCCGCGTTGAGGAGTTCTGTTCCGGTCGCGTAGGCGCGGTCGGGCTCGATGCCGATCGCCAGTGCTGCTGCGCGAGATCGGTCGGGGTCAGTCGACAACACGCCGGCGACAATCTCGTAGCGGTCATCGAGCCGCGCCGCGGTCCGATGCATCGCTCCAATGAAGCTTCCCGGGCCACCGCCTATGACCGCGAGTCGGAGTCGTCGCCCCAACATCTCGATGACCGGATTTGTGTCCATGTGTTGCTCCTTGATGCGGACGATCGGCGAGGTGTGTCGGACGCTCGTCTGACAGCGTGTGGATCGGTCAGCCTGGTTGGGCTTCTTGGCCTGCCTGGCGGAGACCGGTGTAGGCCTCGGGGGCGGTGATCTCGCCGGCGACAACCTGATAGACGGACTCGCAGACGGGCATTGCGATGTCGTATTCGGCAGCCATCTCGTGAACGGTCGACGCCGTCTTCACGCCTTCGGCGACCATCGTCATGTCGCCGAGTATCTCATCGATGGGGATGCCCAGGCCGAGCTGCTCGCCAACATGACGGTTGCGGCTATGCGGGCTCATACAGGTCACCATCAGGTCGCCCATTCCGGCCAGCCCGTAGAACGTCGCTGGGTTGGCACCCATGGCCACGCCGAGTCGGGTGAGTTCGGCAAGCCCGCGGGTCATTACCGCTGCGCGAGTGTTGTCGCCGACGAACAATCCCTGGGCGATGCCGCTCGCAATCGCGACGACGTTCTTGAGCGCGCCACCAAGTTCGCATCCGAGCACATCGGTGTTGGTGTATATGCGAAAAACTCCGCGTTGCAGGAGATGCTGGAGTTCGGTTGCGACGTCAAGGTCGGGCGTGGCCAGAACGCTGGCCGCGGCGCTGCCGCCCATGATTTCGCGGGCAATATTTGGCCCGGTCAGGGCTGCCGCGGGCCGCCCTGGCAGCACCTCTTGGATGAGTTCGGTCATCCGCAAACGGGTGCCCTGCTCGAAGCCTTTCGAGAGGCTGATTACGGGGATCCACGGCGCTACGAACGGTGCTGCCGCTTCGATGGTTTCGCGAAACCCGCTTGTCGGTATGCCGACGATCAGGACCTGGGCATGGCCGGCGGCTTCGGCGAGATCGCTGGTGGCGCGTAGATCGTCGGGAAGTGAGGTGCCTGGCAGGTACCTAGCGTTTTCTCGCGTCTTCTGGATCGATGCGGCATGCTCCGGATCGCGCGACCACAGCACGGTGTCATGGCGGCGCGCGACGAGTGCTGCGACTGTCGTACCCCACGAACCGGCTCCGAGAACTGTCACGCGCATGTCGTGTCTCCCTGCATGTAGCGGACACTAGTGCCGGGCCGTCGGCGGATTGTCAGGCACTGGCGTGGTGAGCACCGATGATGGCCACGACCATCAGGCAAGGTTCGTCGTACGGGTTGCGCCAAGCGTGCCGTGTTCCGTTCTGGATTACTGTGTCGCCGGCGCTCAGTTCACAGGTTGCGCCGTCGTCCAGTTCGAGAACGCATCGACCCGATATCACGTACTCGAAGTCGATCGTTGCTGTCGTGTGCATTCCGGGGTGTTCGGGTTCGAGGTGACCACCAAGGCCCGGGAGTTTGTTCTCCAGCTCGGCCAGTGCCGCATCGAAGTCGATGTCGTCGACGAGTGTTACTGAGTCTGGTGCCACGCTGAAGAGGCCGAATCGGAATCCACCGAGTCCCGGGAAATAGTTGTGGCTCGAAGGCTTGGAGCCATCATCCGGAAATCGCGCGGGTTCGTCGGAGCCCCATAGCCGGTAGAAGTCAGTCGCTGGTAGAAGATCGAGGTTGATTGGATCCACCACCTCATCACTAGCGAACACGGCCTTGCCCTCGCTGTCGTGGCCCGTGACCACCCGTCGAATACCCATGTTGATCCCCTCTCGATGCGGAATGTGAACGCTATACCAGATAGCGACGCGGGTGAGACGGTGAGTCAGTCAGCGTTGAGTCGCCACGCCCCAGTAGTGGTAGGAGCCGATCTTCGGGCCTGGGAGGTAGTCGGATTCGATCGTGTCGATTCCGAATCCTGACGATTCGATCAGCTTCGGTATCGGACGATTGACGTGGCAGCCGCCGGCCACGCGCGTCCATACGGGGTCGATTCGAGCCTGCCATGTACGCACCGCTTCGTCTGGGGCTTCACCGTGCTCGGAGAAGAGGAGCTTGCCGCCAGGTTTCAGAACGCGTTGCATCTGGCCGAGCGCGCGTTCCCAGTCGGGGATCGTGCACAGGGTGTAGGTGAGTACAACGGTGTCGGCGCTGTTGTCGTCGAGCGGGATCTCCTCGCCGGGCAGGCCGAGCCATCGGACTTCGATGTCGGACTCGAGGATCCGCTCGGCTGCCTTACGACGCATTCCCTCCGACGGCTCGAGACCCCATACCATTTCGACCTTGTCACGGTCGT
Organism: Actinomycetota bacterium; assembly: GCA_015767405.1. Classification (GTDB taxonomy): domain Bacteria; phylum Actinomycetota; class Acidimicrobiia; order Acidimicrobiales; family Ilumatobacteraceae; genus Sva-07. Next base: position 11,042 of record JADWMG010000003.1, on the reverse strand, counting down.
AGAACGGCAGGTTCAACCCAGGCCCCATCCCGACCTCCAACACGCGGCCCTCAGCCTGCGGAACGATCTTCTGGCGCTGACGTTTCACATCGCCACCGCTACAAGCGCAGTTGATCAAATGCGGAAGGACGTAGGTTTCATAAAGGCCCATTGGTACATCAGAGCAGATCGGCCCTCCGCTTCACACTCACGAACTCGTGAACTTTTACCGACGACACGTCGGTAAAAGTTCACGAGAACGGGTTGGGATCAGGCTGCGGCGGGCATTGAACGGGAGGAAATTAGTGGGCCGCGGCGACTGAGCACGGTGCCGAGCTGGAATGAGGCGCATACGTCGTTGATCATCTCGAGGTGTTCATCGATCATGTCTTCGATCCTGCTGTCGGGGTATTCGAATGGGTCATCGTCGAGATCGTTGCGCTCGTCGGCCCCCTGTTCGATCAAGTCGATCCAACCGCCGCGGTCGAGCCAGTCGTAGATCGCATCACGTAGGTCCTCTTCGGTGACGCCGGGACGGTCGACGATCATCGCCGTGGTGGTCGCTTTGGCGCTCGCCAGCCCCGGGAACCCGCGGTTGCATCCACAGCGATCGGAGGATCCGCACTCGGTGACGACAGCAGTGACCAGTTCACCATCAACCGTGTGTGAGTAGTCGCCGGGGGCGGCGCCCTGGAATTCGTGAGTCGCGATCAATACCAGCATGGATTGTGAGCCTTTCGTTCGTCCTGCTTCCAGTGTGAACGAGGGGTGTAACGGCCGGTTTCCGAGCTCCCATTCCGTGCCCATTCCGTTTGTAGGCAATTTTCTGGTCGTATAGGCCCAAAGAATTACCTACAAACGAGAAATGACGAGGGTCACGCGTTGCGTGGGTCGGGGAGGCCCATCGGGTTTGGGAAGATCAGGTCGCCAGATGCCGCGACCTGACTGGCGGCGGGCGAGAGTGCGTCGAGGAGTCGGTCGATAGCAGGCTCGCCCACGGCTGAATAGGGAGCCATTGCGAGCGTGTCGGTGTCGTTTTCGATCTGTGCACGCAGCTGCCGGCCACTGGCTGTCAACGACTCGTCCGATGCGATCAGCCCGCGTGCGGAGAGCTTTTCGCACGCGGCGGCCCAGTCGTCGCCGCTCCATCCTCGGCTTTGCTGGAAGAGTTCCGGATCGATTCCTTCACCCGCCGCGAAGAGGACGTGTGCCTCGCAGCCGTCGAGGCCGACGCTGGTGAGCAATGCCACATGGCCGTCGCCGCGGTGTTCACGCAATGTGGTCGCCGCTTGCCAAAGTGCGGCTACTGGGTCGTCCGGCACAGAGACATCCCGGTTCGCGGCGAACAGCGGCCGACCAGCGCTGTCGGCTGTGTCGATAGCCACGCGGAGCGCAGGGGTCACTGTGCCGGCAAGTCGTTCTGCGTCACCGCTCGGGAGGAGCCGTCTCAGTGCCGCGGCGGCCTCACTCGATCGAGCAATCACGACCTCCGCCGGGTCCGCGATCGCCCAGGCATCGGGGATGGCGCGCCTGACCCGGCTCGGATGGAAGTTGAAGAAGGTTGCCTCGACGACTCCGGCAGGAACAGCACCCATCGGGGAAGCCCGGCAGGCGAAATATCCCATCCAGAATCCCTTGAAGCCGAGGTCGGATGCGGCATCCCGGCACTCATCGGTGAAGTAAGCGACAGCGTTGATCGCTTCCAGTTGGTGCCAGACGGAGCGCGCAATTCTCGGATCCATCGATCAATCATCCCTCATCTGCCCTGCTTTTCCGTTTGTAGGTAATTTTCCGGTCCGATGTGGCAGAAAATTACCTACAAACGAAAATGGCGGGCGGGCGGGCGCCGGGAGTCGAAGCCCGCGAGGGAGCGCAATTCTCGTTTGTGTGCAATTTTTCGTCACATATCGCCCGAAAATTGCATACAAACGGGAATTGGTGTCAGGCGCTCAGACGATCAGGTAGACCGTCGTGTCAGGCGGCAGTGGGGCGCCGGCCTTGACCACAGTCTTGCCAAAAGGCGCCAGCGCCAGTCCGGCGAGCTTGAACGATGCAATCCCGAATGGAATTCCGATGATCGTGATGCACAGCAGCAGGCCGGTGATGAGATGGCCTATTGCCAGCCACAGTCCGGCGAGCACGAACCACAGCCCGTTACCGAGGCACGACAATGCAGGGTCGCGATCGACGCGTTGCAACACCATCCGGCCGAACGGCCACAGCGCGTAGCCAGCGAGCTTGAACGACTGGATGCCGAACGGGATGCCGATGATGGTGATACACATGATGATCCCAGCGACGACGTAGGCGATAGCCATCCACAATCCAGCGAGCAAGAGCCACAGGATGTTGCCGATCACCTTCAGCGGACCCGTCGAGCCCGAAGCGACCGGTACCGAAGTGACCGTTGGGGTGGTGGGTCCGATCGGTTCAGTCTGCGGTCGCTGCTGACGCGGTGGTTGCGGGGTCGGCGGAGGAAGATTCATCTACCTACAGAGTGTCAGGTCCGCTGCGGGACCGACACCAGATCGGCGACGTGAGGACCGGCGGGAGATGGAGCACCAATACCGGATCGTCGGCTAACTCGCTCAGTCCTCCCGAGTCGGGGTGAGTAGTACCGCTGGTTCGCCGGCCACTTCGGCGAGTTCGGCGAGTGCGGCGTCGAGTGCATCGACATCGAATTGGATCAGCCTGACTAGGCGTCCGTCTTCATCCCAGACACTGACTGCCAAGAGCTCGACGACGCTGCTGCTATTCGTATACGAGCGTCGCGTGAGGACGCATAGGTCACCGGCGACGGCCACCGCGACGCCACTCACATGGAGCCCCATATCGCGCATCGTCCGCGCTGCTCCGAGCATTCCGTCACGCCGCACCTCGAGCGATGTAACTCGTCGCGATTCCTGGACGAAGTCGTCCCGCAGCACTTCCGCGAGCCCGTCGGGACCCTTGGCTTCGATGAGTGCGTGAGCCCGGTCGGCCCATAGTTGCGCGCTCGTGCCCCTCTGGTCTTCGGGGTCTTCGTGCCCCGGGGATTGAGGTGTCATCGCTTCTTCTCGTGGAGCAGGTGGTGGATCCCCATCCCTCCATCATTGCCTGTTCGTCGTATGCGTGTGGACTTTGGCGGACCAGCTGTTCAAGAACTACACAGACGCAGGAGTTCGTGCCGCAGGCCAGCGCGCGCAGAACCGCATCGATCAACGCTGCTCTCGGTCGGCGACGGTCGAGCCACAGGCCTGGAGACATGACCGGCGACCGAGTAGAAAGTCAGTATGCGAGCGAGCGAACGCCGGTATTGGCTTCCTGGCCTCGACGTGCTCGCGAACTACCAGCGGTCGTGGTTGCGTTACGACCTGCTCGCGGGGGTCGTGCTGACAGCACTGCTCATCCCGGCCGGGATGGGCTACGCGGAGGCTTCCGGCCTGCCACCTGAGACGGGTCTCTACGCAACGATCGTGCCGCTGCTTGTCTATGCACTGGTCGGGCCGTCGCGGATATTGATTCTCGGTCCGGACTCCGCGCTCGCGCCAATTATCGCGGCCTCGATTCTCCCCCTCGCCGCCGGCGATCCGGACCGCGCCGTAGCGCTTGCAGGGCTACTCGCCATCATGATGGGATTCCTGCTGCTGCTTGGCGGGGTGCTGCATCTTGGGTTCGTCACGGACCTGCTCTCCAAGCCCATTCGCGTCGGCTACCTCAACGGCATCGCGGTTGTCGTGATCGTCGGCCAGCTCCCCAAACTTCTTGGCTTCACGAACGGGTCTGACTCGTTCGTCGGTGATCTTCGCTCCACAATCGAGGGTGTGTCCGACGGGCTCGTCAACTCGACGGCAATGATCATCGGCATCGTTTCGCTGGCGGTGATGATCGGGTTGCGCCTTTTGTTCAGGCGTGTACCTGGCGTGTTGGTGGCCGTTGTCGGGGCGATCATCTGGGTTGCAGCGGCGGGTTTGGACGATGAAGTGCCGGTTGTCGGAGCCCTCCCGAGTGGCTTGCCCGCTCCTGCGTTGGGAGGCCTGACATGGGGCGACGTCGGTTCCCTCATCGGTCCGGCCCTGGGTATCGCGCTGATCGCCTTCGCTGACACCGGGGTGCTGTCGCGAGCGTTCGCGGCACGCCATGGCCAGAGCGTTGACGGCAGTCAGGAGATGCGGGGTATTGGCTTGTCCAACATCGCGAGTGGCATGTTCGGAGGGTTTCCTGTGTCGGGGTCATCGTCGCGCACGCCGGTGGCAGAGCAGGCGGGCGCGCGCACGCAACTCGTCGGAGTGACCGGCGCCCTGCTGATCGTGGGTTTCATTCTCGCCGCGCCGGGGCTTACGAACTATCTGCCATCGTCGACGCTCGCGGCAGTGGTCATCATCGCGGCCAGTGCCCTCATCGATGTTCCTGCTGTTGTTCGGCTGATGAAGATCAATCCAATCGAGGGACTGCTGTCGATCGCGGCATTTCTGGGGGTGGTGTTGGTCGGGGTGCTGGAGGGCATCGTCATCGCGATCGCGCTGTCGTTCATTGCGTTCGTCAACGAAGCCTGGCGTCCGTACCGAGCCGAACTCGTGCAGATTCCTGGCACGCGCGGGTACCACGACAAAAGCCGTCACCCAGAGGGCAATCGGATCGATGGCATCGTTATCCTGCGTTTCGACGCGCCCCTGTTCTTCGCCAACGGTGGCATGTTCGCCGATTACGTGCGGTCGGTGGTGGCCGCCGGCCCTGAGATAACCACGTTGATCCTGGCGGCTGAGGCGATCACCGATATCGACTCGACCGCGGTCGATGATCTCGTTGAACTCGACGACTTCCTCGCCGGCGCCGGCATCGAGTTCATCATCGCCGAGATGAAGGGCCCGGTGAAGGATCGCCTCGTACGGTATGGGCTCGATGATCGTTTCGGACCGGAGCGATTTGCGCCAACGGTCGGCGCCGCAGTCGATTCGGTACTAGGCCACGAACGTGACGACATCGGGCACCCGTCCGACCGAAGTTGACGGTCTTTCGTTTGTAGGTAATTTTTCGGCGCATACGACCAAAAAACTGCCTACAAACGAGAAATTGGTGGTTGTGGAAGTGGGGACGGCTCAGAGCACGAAGCGCATCGCGCCGACCAGAGCTCCGGGAAGTTGGCTGCTCATCGTGGAGCGTTCGATGTAGGTCGACGTGTCGAGGAGCACTTCGGTTTCGTCGGTGAGGCCCTCCAACTGGTCGCCGAGGAGGTTGTACGCAGTGTCATCGAAACGCAGCACGCTGACGGGGGCCACGATCTCTCCGTCTTCCACCCAGAACGTGGCAAATCGTGTCATGCCCGTGGTGCGACACGCCATGCGGTCTGAGAAGTTGGTGTACCACAGGTTGCCGACGAACAACCCAGTATCGAGCGCTTCGCTGACCGTCGAGGTGGCCACAGTGCCCGGGGCGATCGTCATCGATTCGGGGTACTCGCCATTCGAAGCCCCATTGGTCGGAATGCCGTACTCCTGCGCCGAGCGTGGTGAAACGAGGGTCTGCGCGTATTGACCATCGACGACGAGTGGCACGGTGGCCGGGCGGATGAATCCGGCCGACTGGAAGTTTGGGGCTATGCCCTCGGCCGTGTTCTCCGAGATGGTGATGAGCGGCGAGAGCGTCGCGTCGTCGGCGATCATCCGTAGTAGGGGGGTCTGGCGAGTGGCGTGAGCTCGTTGGCCGAAGGCGCCGTACACCGACATCAAGTGCACGAACTCTTCCATCGCCCGTGGTGCCAGGTAAGTGCGGTACTCGCCAGGCAACAGATTGATGGGATCGCGCTCGAGTGCCGCGAGCTGGCGATTCGACCAGTCGATCTTGCGGGCGAATGCGTCTTCGTCCCAGTTGAAACCGGCGTAGAGATTCTTCGCTGCCTTGTCGGCCTGCAGGTAGAAGCACCAGTCGAGGTTGAACGTCGCCGACTGGAACCAGTTGCGTTGGCCGAGCGAGTTCGCGAACCCGCTGTATGTGTCGCCGGCCGCGTAGATGCCGACGAGATCGCGGCCCTTGCCAGCTGCCCGGATGTCGGCGAGCGCGGCATCCGGCTCGGGAATAGAACCTGCCTCGATCCGCTCGGTTGAGGTCGGCGAGGTGTTGAAGAGTAAGTACGGGTCGTCGGCCACGAGGCGGCGCTGCTCGCGCAGTTGGCCCAGAAGCGCGGTGAGACGTGCGTCGTCGATCGAGCGCTCGCCGGTCAGCTGGAACGCTCCGGCGACGTGACGCTGTCCCTCGATGAGGTCGACCGCGAGACGGCGCTGTACAACCGTTCCGGCCTGGCGGACGTCGTTGTTGTTGAGCCGGATGAAGTCGGTCCGTTCCCCCGTCACATTGGCGAGGAGCACCTCGTCGCCGACCAGCCGGGTTGTCGCGGCGGTGATCAGCTCATCGAAGTAGGTGTGGTCTGCTTCGCTCATTCTTCGCCTCCGAACACTTCGACGTCGCCGAACAGGCAGGCGGGCGAGGCATGCCCCGTGCCGACCATCTGGTTCAGCTCACCCTTCCCGCAGTTGGGCGTGCCCATCACGGTGAAGCTGTTGGCATCGGCGACCCCCTTCAAATTGCGCCAGAACGTGCGCGAGATGCCGCGGTAGCTGGGGTTACGGACGGTGCCGGTGATCTCGCCGTTCTCGATTCGTTGGCCGAACTCGCAGCTGAACTGGAACTTGTTGCGGCTGTCGTCGATCGACCAGGAGTTGTTCGTGTGGAGATACACACCGTCCTCGATGGAGCCGATCAGCTCCTCGACGGTCGACTCGCCCGGCTCGACGTTGAGGTTGGCCATGCGGTCGATCGGTGGGCGATTCCATCCTGAGGCGCGAGAGTTGGCGACACCGGGAAGGCCACTGCGGGCTTGGGAGACATCGCCGCCGAGCCCTCGAACGAGGATCCCGTTGTCGATCAGGTGCTGCCGTACGGCAGGCGTGCCGTCGTCGTCGAAGCCGTAGCTGGCGAGCTGGCCCGGGACGGTTGGGTCGAACGTGACGTTGAGCAGTTCGGACCCGTACTGGAAGGAGCCGAACATCTCCGGCGTGACGAAGCTCGTTCCGGCGTAGTTGCGTTCGTCGCCGAGAATTCGGTCGAGTTCGAGTGGGTGGCCGATCGACTCGTGGATCTGCAGCACCATCTGATCGGGTGCGAGCAGGAGATCCATCGTTTCGGTCGGGCAGTTCGGAGCAGTCAGGAGTTCGAGTGCCTGCTCGGCGATCTGCGAAGCGGCATCACCGAATCCGTATCGACCCAAGACTTCTGCTCCGCCCTGCCCGCAGAAGGCGTGGCCACCGAAGGTTCGGATCTGGGTGTTCGCGCCCTCGTTGGCGGTTGCCCGCAGGCTGGGGTAGACGAAACGGAAGCGTTGTTCGATTCGGGCGCCGCCCGAGGTGACAAGAAGCTGGTCGACCTCTCGGCGGACGAGTGAGGCCCGCCAGTCGACGATGCGCTCGTCGATACCGAGCAGCCGTGATTGCTGCTGGAGCAACTCGAGCCTGTCGGTCAGCGGGAGTGTGTCCCAGTCGACCTCGACCGGCGAGGCGTATGTGCCTACGGCGTGTTCGGACGGTGGAGCCGTCGTAACCATGGCCCCTGCGGTTACCGACGCCCAGTGCCGGGCCTGAGCGACTGCCGCTGCGAGCCCACTGGCGCTCAGATCGGCGGTCGCCGCGTATCCGAGCCCACCGCCATCCCAGATCGAGATCATCACTCCGGTGTCGAAGTCGTTGAAGATTGGTTCGAGCTTGTTCTGCCTCACGGACAGGTGCTCGGACCTCTCGTCCACGAGCCGAGCGGACGCGTAGTCGACGTCGGTGGGCAGTGCCTGGCGGAGTAGTTCTTCGAGTTGGCTCGACTCGATGAGCAGATCGGTCATCCCGTGAGCGTACGCGCCGATGACGGATCGGCGGTCGGTTAGATGGATGGGCTCGGCGGAAGGTTGCGCATCGTCGACGGAAGCTCTTGTTGATGGCCGCCTGGTTGCCTGGGAGACGATCGGCGAGACTGGTGGCGTGAGCGTCGTGCGGTGCAGGGTGATCGTGTCTGGCCGGGTTCAGGGCGTTTTCTACCGTGACTCGTGCCGCTCGATGGCGATTGATCTGGGAGTGGCAGGTTGGGTTCGCAACCTTTCCGACGGGAGCGTCGAGCTCGCGGCAGAAGGCACTCGCGAGGCAGTCGACACGTTGCTCGAGTGGTGCCAGATGGGCCCGCCGCAAGCGAATGTGACCGCGCTCGAAGTCCTCGACGAAGCACCTCGTGGCGATCGGCACTTTCGCATCGTTTCAGGCGCCGCTTCGCCGGAGTAGCCCACCTCACAGAGTCGACTGTGCGGAACGGGCTGACGGCCGCAATACTTGGTGACATGGATTCGATCGTGATGCTCTGCACAGATGGTTCGGAGCTGGCGCTCCACGCACTCAAGCAATCGCTGCCGCTCTTGGCGCCGGCAGATCGGACGATCGTGGTCACCGTGTCGTCGCCGGTCGACCCCGCTTTGGAAACCGGGAGTGGCTTCATGACTGGAGCCTGGGATGCCGGGGGGATACAGAACATCGTGACGAGTGGTGACGAGGCAGCGAAGAAGATCCTCGACGAGACCGTCACGGCTCTCGGGCTCGAGAATGCCGAGCTGATGTCGATCGTCGGTTCGCCCGGCCCGGCAATTGTTGACCTCGCGGCGTCGTTGCCTGCGAGTGTCGTGGTAATCGGCACAAGCGGCCGGGGCGGCTTCCGTCGGGCGATGGTTGGCTCGACCTCCGACCATATAGTTCGCAATGCGGTCTGCCCAGTCTTGGCGCAGGGCGCAGGCCACGAGGATGCGCCAGCCTAGTGCCGTGGAACTCGCGCAGCTTCCTGACGGATTGACTCTGGCGCGGACGACACCGGTCTTCGACGAAAACACGGTTCCTGCCGGATTGCTCGCGGCCCATCAAGTTGCCGAGGGCGTCTGGGGGCAAGTGATCGTTGAATCGGGGGAGCTCGACTTCGTGTTCGAGGATGCCCCTTCAAACGTTCGTCGCCTCGCGACAGGAGATCGACAGGTGATTCCACCGCAGCGCCCGCATCACGTGCACCCAGTGGGCGCCGTCAAGTTCTGCGTTGAATTCCATCGCTGAGATTGCCTCACCCCAAACCCGAATGCGTGAACTTCTTGCGCACTATGCGCGCAACTTGTTCACGCATTCCGAATGGCGGTTGGCGGCCGGCGTCAGCTGGCCAACATCAGGAACGCCATGACGGCGAACAGCACTGGCCCAGCCAGTCCCGAGCGCTGATGAAGAGCATGCAGGGAGGATCTCATGTTCTCTGTATCGGCTCCCGCGTTGATCAAGTCAAGTCAAGATCGGATCTGTTCGTGGCAGGGTACGGGCTGATATCGGGCTCAAAGTGTGAGTAGTTCGGGTGAGGCTTTCATCCAGATTCCAGGTACTGAATCGACAGTCGTGGACCAGAGAAGCCCTGTTGTCTCATGTCAATACCGCCGGAAATGGGCTATTGTGCCTCGGAGGCGAAACGCTCCGAGTACGTAGGGATCAAGGTGAAAAGTGATGGGGACGCTGGATCTAAATACGCTGCCGTTGTTCGATGGGCTGACAACTGAGGAAGTCGAGAAATGCACGGGGTTGTTCCAGCAACGTGAGTTTGTCGCTGGCAGCAGTCTTGTGAGCGAAGGCGACTTCTCCTACAAGTTCTTCGTAATCCTCGAGGGCGAGGTCGATGTCCACCGCGACTTCGAGTTGGTTGCACAGCTCGGCCCCGGGGAATTCTTCGGCGAAGCGGGAATTGTCGCCGGTGATAAACGAAACGCACGCGTTACCCCTACTACCCGTTCCGTTCTGGCTTGGGTGATGGGTTGGGAGTTCAAGACCATGATGGAGGAATTCCCGGCCATTGTGGAGCGGGTCGAGGAGACCGTGGCCGCGCGGTCACCTGATTCCTGACGCAGGCACGTCGCAGGATCCCGTGAATGGCGTCACTCGTATTTCGCTCAGGGGGCTGGCGGTAATTGGAGTTCTTGCAGCGGGCCTTCTCGCGTCGTGTGGGTCCGATGGAGAAGGCGATGCAACAAGTAGCTCTGTCCGCACCGAATTGCCTGCCGATGATGGCAGCATCATTTCTGGCACCGCCTCATCCCAATCCGAGGGAGAGTTCTGGCGGGCAACGGAGGTTGTCGACGGCGACACGCTCTATGTGGTCGGTCCTGGGGGCGAGTTGAAGGTCAGGGTCCTCGGTATCAACACGCCCGAGTCGGGGGAGTGTTTCAGCGAGGAAGCCTCCGATGCTCTGGAGGATCTTGTCGCTGACGCAAACCTGGTGCTCGTCGCCGATCAAACCGACCTCGACCAGTTCGAGCGATCGCTTCGATACGTGGAGACGGCCGAGGGGATCGATGTCGGCGCAGCTCTTGTTGCCGGCGGTTACGCGATCTCTCGCCGATACGAACCCGACGTCGCCCGTGACGCGCTCTATTCGGATCTGCAGGCGACCGCGCAGCGTGGGCAGGTTGGACTCTGGGCGCCCGACGCTTGCGGTGATCCTGTTGTTGAGGGAATGGTGATCGAAGTTGAGGTCAATTCGGATGCGCCCGGCGATGACAGTGAGAACCTCAACGGAGAATGGGTTCGGTTCACGAGCGTCGCGGACAAGCCAATCGATTTGGACGAATGGGAGGTCGCCGACGAATCGGCCTCGCATCGTTACTCGTTCGACGGGTTCGTAGTCGACCCCGGCCGATCTGTGACGCTCTACACCGGCTGTGGTGACGACGACGCGGACGAGGTGTTCTGGTGCGACGGCAAGGGCGCGGTTTGGAACAACGCCGGCGACACGGTCTTCCTCCGCGACCCGAGCGGCAATCTTGTCGCTGTCTTCGCGTACGGAGAGTCCGCATAGTTCGACGCGCCGCTCAGGTGCCGCCCCCGCCCCATCGCTTGTCCCCCCGGGTTTGTGTCAGCACCTACGGGTGCGCCAACGTTATGTGCTGACACAAATCGACACCGCCGGGGTTTGTGTCAGCACATACCGGTGTGCCATCGGTATGTGCTGACACAAATCGATGAGCGAGGGGTTGAAGT
>JADWMG010000156.1 GCA_015767405.1 Actinomycetota bacterium | reverse complement strand
AGTAGATGCAACGATCGCTCACAGCGCAGCCGTGACGGCAGCCGGGATTTTCAGTGGTCGAGGAGTTTGGCGCGGACGATTTCGGTCTCAGGCGAACTGAGCGGGCGGTTGGTCTTGACACGCACTGTCACGGTGTCGGACTCGACCTCGGCGTCGTTCTCATGAGTCTCGATGTCGCGCAGGAAGACCACCCCCGTCAGTCCTACGTCATTCGAAGCGTCGGCCAAACGCTCCGCCACCTCACCTTGATCCGCTCCGGACCACACATCCACCGGTACCTCGATGTCGCTGATGGCTGGGAGTTGAGAGATGTTGGTCACGGACTCGACCGAGTCGTGTCCGGAATGCCAGGTCGCCCCATCGGGCGTACGCAACCGAACGGAAGCCGCACCGATGAGATCGACCGTGCCACGGACGTCATTGCCCGCTACACGCAAGATGACGTCGTCGCCGACCGCGTAGCGATCCTCGAGCAAGGCCCTCGTCCCTCCGAGGAGGTCCTTCACCAGATCTTGGCCGCTGAGCACGACAGCGACTCCGAGGAATCCGGCACTAGATATAACAAAAACGATGTCAACATCGAGGAGGTCCAACGCAATCAGACCAGCTAGGGCGAAAATGCCAACCGTGACCATGTGGCCGAACATTCTCGCCACTGCATCGGCTCGCTGACGCTTGCGGGCGGTTGCCTGACCGTTGTCGCCGAGACGGTCGAGTCGAACTCGCCATGTGCCTGGCGTGCGCTGGGCGCGGCGGACGGCGCGACGCGTGACCATATGAATGAAAACGCGTGCCATCCAAGAAACTACGAAGGCAATGGGGATGAGCAGAAGTGCTTCAGAAATTGACGCGAGCCAGGAAAACATGGGGTTCCGCCTCCAGCGGCAGGAGTGTTCAAATATTGCAGTTGTGTTACGAACACTGCATAGTGCCATGTATCCCGAAGAACACAACGTCAGGTCCCAACGTTGTCGCGTGACATCGATCACGCTCAGCCCTGCGCTCGATTCGGAGGCCGTCTACGGGCGGACCGATGCCCCAACCGCGGCGAGTTCATCTTCGGGCCGGTCGTACTGAGGAGTGTCGGCTCGTTCACTTCGACTGTCACCGAGACCTCGCGCCTTCCCCTTCCAGCTGCCGGGCCACGTGAGAGGCAGCGGCAGAATCTGACCAGCTTCGGTTGTCGAGGAAAGCAAGCCCAGGGCGGCCGAGACGATTTCCGTTTGCTCGTCTAGGTGGTGCGGGCGCCCGGTCGTATGCCCGAGGGGATAGTTCACGAAAGTAGTGCGCGGCGGATTGACGAGCGCCGTTATCGACCATGCCGAGCTGATGGTGACGGTGGGTAACCCTTGTGCTTCGAGGTGGCGTGAGATCAGCCCAACTGACTGATGGCAAACGGGTCAAACGGGAACCAACAAGACGACGTCGGGCTCCATCGCTTCGAGCTCGTCTGTCAGCGCGGGGATCAGTTCCTCGCGCAGCCTTCGCTGTGAATAGATCCCGCCCATGAAGGTCAGGGCGTGCGATGTGAGTGATCCGACCTCATCGTCGGCCACGAGGCGGCGCAGAGCATCGATCGGAAACACGACATTCGGATCGGTCCGAGCATCGGTCTTGTCGTACGCGAAGTGGCTGATGCGCAGATCGGCTGTGGCCACGTCGGTGGGAATGCGACGATGCGATGTGTCGTCTCGATGGTGGAACGCGACTTGACCGACCTGATAGATGCCTCCCGAAGCCACCAGCGCAACCTTCGAATCGCGCAGTGGTTTCTCGGGAGCGACAAGGGCCGACGGTTCATGTTCAGCGGCCCACCTGTAGGCGTCGTAGCCGAGGTGCTCGTAGATCGCACGGGTCTGGGCGATGTAGTCGACGACATCGAGATCATCGGGTGGTGGCTGTGGCACATCCTGAGCCTAGGGAATTGCGAACTGTCGACGTTCAATCGGCGGCTCGCCGGGCGCTACGGTCGCGGCGTGACACCCGCGATCGACCTCGACTCAATCCGAGCTGCGCGCACTGTGATCGCTGGCGTCGCCAAGCACACACCCGTCGTCAGCTCGCTGACCCTGTCATCGGACATAGGTGGCGACGTCCTGTTGAAGGCGGAGAACCTCCAACGAACGGGATCGTTCAAGATCCGAGGGGCCATGAACAAGGTCGCATCACTCGGCGACGACGCGCATCGTGGGGTGACCACAGGGAGTGCCGGTAACCACGGGCAGGCACTCGCCTTTGCAGCGCAGCACTTCGGTGTTCCGTGCGAAATCGTGGTACCGGTCGGTGCTCCGATCACCAAGATCGAGGCCTGCCGGAACTACGGGGCATCTGTTGTCGAGCGCGGCGCGGGTCTGAAAGAGGCCGTCGCGTTCTCGAAGGTCCATGCCGAGGAATCGTCGATGACCTTCTGCTCACCATTCGACGATCCTGCAATTGTCGCGGGCCAAGGGACTCTCGGGCTCGAGTTGGTCGAAGACATCCAAGACCTGAGAACTGTGGTCATCCCCCTCGGTGGCGGCGGTCTGACATCTGGAACAGCGATCGCCGTCAAGTCGATCTTGCCCGACGTGCGAATCATTGGCGTACAGGCCGCTGTCTGCGCGCCCTACCTGGGAGCAGCAGTTCCCGAGGGTCCCGTTCTCACACTTGCTGATGGAATCGCCGTCAAATACCCGGGAGAGATCACCGGCCCACTCGTTCGGTCATGGGTTGACGAGATCGTCACAGTCGACGAAGGAGCGATCGCCGACGCAATGGTCCTACTGATGGATCAGGCGAAGCTCTACGCGGAAGGCGCGGGTGCGGCCGGTGTGGCAGCACTGATTTCAGGCGCCGTTACGCCTAGCGAAAGCGGTACGACGTGCGTCGTTGTGTCTGGCGGAAACGTCGACCTTGGAGTCGTTCCCGGACTGATCCGACGCCACGAGAATCAGGCAGGACGCCGTCTCGCGATTTTCGCGCGTATCGACGACCGGCCGGGAGGGCTCGCCAAACTCCTAACGGTGTTCGCCGACGGTGGGGCCGACCTCATCGAAGTCGAACACGTTCGCGAGGGCCTCGATCTTCACGTTCGAGAGACTGGAATCCACGCTACTTTCGAGGTACGCAGCCGCGAGCAAGCTGAAACCATCGTCGAGTCGGCGCGGGCGGCTGGCTACGAGATCGATATCGACGCCAACTGACTTTCCGGAACGACTGGACCTGGTACCAGCCGGTCGGTATGGTCGGTCGGGTGAACGAGACGGAGATCCTCAACGAACTCACGCCGGTCGCCGAGCAGCTTCTGGAAAGACATCTGGCCACTTCCAAAGAGTGGTTCCCACACGAATACGTGCCGTACAGCCGCGGCCGTGATCACGTTCCTGGTGAAGTCTGGAGTGAAGACGACGCAGATCTAGGCGGAGCAACCCTCAGCCCCGAAGTCCGAAGCGCTCTCCTGGTCAACCTGCTCACCGAAGACAACCTGCCCTACTACTTTCGCTCCGTTGAGAGAATGTTCGGCAAGGACGGAGCTTGGGGCGCCTGGGTCCGCAGGTGGACTGCGGAGGAAGGTCGCCACGCGATGGCGATCTACGGCTATCTGATGACGACCCGAGCGATCGACCCGGTTGAACTCGAACGTTCGCGGATGGCCCAGGTGTCGGGCGGATACACGCCTGACCCGCCGCTGCACGAAGGTTTCATCTACCTGGCGCTGCAGGAGTTGGCGACGCGAATCGCGCACCGCAACACAGGAGCACTTCTCGGCGATCCTGTCGGGTACGAGGTGATGAAGCGCGTCGGTTCCGACGAGAATCTCCATCAACTCTTCTACAGAGATCTCGCCGCCGCGGCGATCGAGGCCGACCCGAATCTCATGATGGTCGCGATGGAGAAGCAGGTTAGAAACTTCGCGATGCCCGGTGTCGGGATCCCGGACTTCGACCGCCACGCCAGGCTGATCGCCAATGCAGGAATCTATGACCTTCAGATCCATCATGAGCAGATCCTCGCTCCAGTTGTTCTGCGTCAGTGGAACGCCGCCAGTATCAGCGGCCTGTCCGGTGACGGCGCCGCAGCGCAAGAACGACTGATGAAACGTATGGCAACCAGCGAACGCGTCGCCCGACGCTACGCCGACAAACGCGCTGCCACCCTGCAGAACGCCTGACCTAGCTCCTCCGGTGAGCTTCAGCGCGACCTGTCCGCGGTCAAGCTCACCGCAAGTCCAAGTCGACCTCCTCCGGTGAGCTTCAGCGCGACCTGTCCGCGCCGAAACTCATCGCAACGGGTTAGAGGGTCGAGGCGCCGACAAGGATGGCGCTGACGAGGGCGACCACGACGAGAACGAACGCTTCCGCGGTGACCGTGTTCCGAGCCTGCGCGATTGCATCGGGGTCGACAGGTGCGTTCTCGAGGGCTGGCAGCACCCGAAAATGGTTGAACGCGCCGAGCAGCGCCGCGGCACCAACCAGGATCACCTTGGCAACTAGGACCCGGCCCCAATCAGTCGAGAGGTATGACGTGACATCACTGTCGATGAACAGCGCCATGACCACTCCGGCGAGTCCTGCCAGAACAAGCGACACCATGGCAACTACGGAGAACTTCAGGACCATCTCGAGCGCGCGTGAGTCGACTCGGTCATTGTGGCGTCGGTGTAGAACAATCGCGAGTGCAAATAAGCCGCCGGCCCACACCCCTGCTGCCGCCACGTGGACGATGCTCAACACCGAGTGGAGAAGCCTCGGTCCTTCACTCAAGGTGTGACCGTCGAATGCAAACGAGACCAGCACGAGGAACATCCCAATGAGCCCGATCGAGTCCGCAGCAGTGGGGCGCCACGGGCCGGTCTCCGCATCGTGTGACTGCGGTCCCAATTGGTCAACGGCCACAGCTGCCGAGAGCGAGCGGGGTGAAGATGCCGAGCGACCTGCCGAGCGAATGCTCGCAAATCCAACGACGAGCATCAGCCCACCGAGCAACCGCGCCAACGCGGCGCGTCCGGCCGATTCGTCGAGAAGGACGTCAAACCCTCCAAATAGGGTCTCGAGACCGACGACTTCGATGAGCGCACCCATTGCGACCCCGACACCGAGCCAGCGCACGACCCGGATCAACGTGCCCAACTCCTCTCGGCGCCCGGCGAACGCGAACGCGGCGAAGGCCAGGACACCGATCGCCAGCACCGCAGACGGGAAGAAGATCAGCCGGCCAATGCGTGTCACATTGCTGGCCTCGGAGGTATCGACCAGTTCGGGCGCCGCTGGTGGCGCTGCGGTCGGTGCGACCGCGAGGATGGGAACGGTAGTTGTGGGCAGAGCGGCGCTGGTCGCCGGGACGGCGGCGGTGGTTGTCGGAATCGGGGCGGCGACAACGAACGAGAACGAGCCGGAAATTGTATGCGTGTCATCGGACCGAACCTGCCACGCAAGCGTGTACGAACCATCACCCAGAGCTGGGTCGAAACGAGCAGTGATCAGCAAATCGTCCTGCACGATCTCCACCGGAACGTACTGAACGCCCGAGGCGTCCGCGACGACAATGCCGTCATCGATCGCGGTCGGAGTACCGGAGAACTCGAGAATAACTTCCTCGAGTGGGCCGTCGACGGTCGACCCGTCAGCCGGCTGGGACGACTCGAAGTCCGCGTGAGCGGACACGGCCGAGGGGCCGACGATCAGCACGCCGAGTGCGATCACAAGCGCTGTAACAATGCGCACACTTCGAGACATCCGTGGAGTATTGCATCCCCAACCGCAAGATCGGTCGCGCAACCAGTTTCCGGTGAGCTTCGGCGCGACCTGTCCGCGGTCAGGCTCACAGCAAGTCCGAACCACCCTCCACCGGTGAGCTTCGGCGCGACCTGTCCGCGGTCAGGCTCACAGCAAGTCCGAACCACCCTCCACCGGTGAGCTTCGGCGCGACCCCCTCGCGCTCAGGCTC
>JADWMG010000426.1 GCA_015767405.1 Actinomycetota bacterium | reverse complement strand
CATCGGTGTCCTCGCCGCTGGCGCACTCGGTCTGACCGACACCACTGAGGGACTCGCCGTACCTCTACTCGCTACGCAGATCCTGTGGATCAATCTGGTCACCGACAGCGCCCTCGCCCTTGCGCTCGGAGTGGACCCGGCCGTGGAGAACGTCATGGAGGAGAAGCCGCGTCGTTTGACCGACCGCGTGATCGACCGATCGATGCTCGTCACGATCGTCCTCATTGGCAGCGTCACGGCGGCAGCCGGCTTGATCGCCCTCGACCTCGAACTGGCCGGCGGGATGCTCGGAGGATCTGGCGAAATTGGCCCGGCCCGCACCATGGCCTTCACAACCGTCGTGCTCGCGCAGATCTTCAACGCGTTCAACTCCCGCTCCGATCGCGTCAGCGCCTTTGTGCGCCCCTTCGACAATCGGCTGCTCTGGGCCGCAGCGGCCCTCACGGTGCTCCTTCAGATTGCGGTGGTCCACTTGCCGCCACTCAATCGAGCATTCGACACCGATCCGCTCGATGCCCAACAGTGGCTCATCTGCGTCGTGTTGTCGAGCTCCGTGCTCATCGCGGACGAGATCCGCAAGTTTTTCGTGCGTTGGCGGTGACCTGACCGGTGATGCTGCTGTGGATCTTGGGTTTCGTCGTCGGCATGACAATCACGGCACTCGGCAGCCGCCGGGCAGTTTCCTCCGCACTGGCAGCGTCTGAGGTAACGAACATCTCCCCCGGCTTGATCGGACTCACCGTGGTGGCCATCGGTACCGACCTCCCCGAAATCGCAAACTCGATCGTTGCCGCCCTAACCGGGCATGGAGATGTCGCGGTTGGCGACTCGGCAGGTTCAGCGATGACGCAGGTGACACTTGTGCTGGCACTTCTCTGTTTCGCAACACGATCGGTGCGAGCGGATCGTCGGACCGTGCTGCTTGTCGGCGGTCTGACCGCAGCAGCCCTGTTCATCGATGCTGCGCTCGTGCAAGACGGGTCACTCAGTCGAATCGAGGGCCTCGCCTTGGTCGTTGGTTGGTTTGCTCTCATCATCTTGGTGCAGCGGCTGCTCCCCATGAAGGGCGCAGCGAAGCAGGAGCAAATTGATCCGAGCCGCACACCGCACTCGAGACGGTCCGGGCTTCGCCACTCCCTCAAAGCCATCGGCTGGCTTCTCATCGTCGCCGGGGCGGCAATGCTTGTCGTCCGGAGCTTCGTGGAAGTGACAGAGACCGTCGGCGTTCCGGAGTTATTTGCGAGCGCCATAGTGCTCTCAATCGGAACATCGCTGCCGGAGTTGGTCGTTGACTGGACAGCGATTCGCCGCGGCGCTGCAGCGCTTGCGATCGGCGACCTGTTCGGCTCATCCCTTCTGGATGCGACGTTGGCTTTTGGCATCGGACCCGCAGTCCGCGCCATCAGCGTGTCTGGGGATCTATGGCGTGGCGGCGGCGGCGCTAATTGTCGCAACGACATGACGACCAGGCATACAGTTCGGCATATGTCGAACAACGCCCGACGATGCGGTGGTACTCGATGAAGGCGATGGTCTATGAACGGTTCGGGTCACCCCACAACTTTGAACTCAAGGAAGTCGCAGAACCCGCCAGTGGCGATGGCGACGTCCTCATCCGGGTTCGTGCGGCATCGGTGAACTCATGGGACTGGGATCTCGTTCGAGGTGCAACGTTCTTCAGCCGCCTCGATGGTGGCCTCCGAGCACCGAAGCGCACGATTCTGGGAGCCGACGTTGCAGGCACGGTCGAGGCGATCGGCAACAACGTCACGGACATCAACGTTGGCGATGACGTGTTCGGCGACATCTCCGGTGCGGGTTTCGGTGGGTTCGCAGAGTACGTCTCGGTACCCGCAGAGCTGCTTGCACCGAAGTCACCGCACCTCACCTTTGAACAGGCAGCCGCCGTTCCCCAGAGTGGACTGCTCGCGATCCAGAGCCTCAGATACTGCGGTCCGATCCAACCAGGACAGCACGTGCTCGTCAACGGCGCAGGTGGTGGCGCTGGAACCTTCACCGTGCAGATCGCGAAGACCCTCGGTGCCGAGGTCACCGGTGTGGACAGCACGCCCAAG
>JADWMG010000033.1 GCA_015767405.1 Actinomycetota bacterium | reverse complement strand
AGCTTCGAGGATCCCGAGTGCGAATCTGGACGTTCTCCATCAGGCAAGTCTGGCCGGTCCCGCAGCGGAGTTGCGCCACCCTCGCGGCGATCACACCCTTCCCATCTTTCCCTTGGCCGCGCCCCGAGGCTCAAGTTCGTAAGATGTAGTCGTCCCACGCGATCTCAATGGCCATTTCGAACTCGTCGTCGATCAGATGAAGGATCGACTCATCGAGTGTTTCTCGGGTTTGGGCAATCTCGTCCCACGTCGCTCCGCATGAGACTTGGGTGCATTGTCGATCGAGGTCGGCGAATTCACGACCTTCTTACATTGGAGCGTTCCTCAGGATTCTTCGTCGGTCCGTCGCGCGCTGCTACGGTCGATGGCGCAAGCGGGTTGCGAGCGAGGGGAGGACACCGTGGCATTACTAGAAGTTGACGACATCTCTGTCTCGTTCGGGGGCATCATCGCGCTGGACGGGCTCTCATTCGACATCGAGGAGGGACAGATCCTCGGATTGATCGGTCCCAACGGCGCGGGGAAGACGACGCTGTTCAACGTCGTCAGCCGGATCTACGACCCGACGTCGGGGCACCTGCGCTTCGATGGTCAAGACCTCCTCGCGGTGCCGGCACACGGGATCGCCGGACTGGGGATCTCCCGGACGTTCCAGAACCTCGCCTTGTTCCCGACGATGACGTTGCTGCAGAACACGATGACCGGCGCTCATCATCTCGGCAAGGTCGGATTCGTCCGTGCGATGACACGGATCGGCGCAGCGAAGGAAGAACGCGCTCTCGCAACTGATGCGTTCGGGATCCTGCGGTCGTTGGATCTGGCCGACCTTGCGTTCCGTCCAGCGGCCGGCCTGCCGTTCGGCACGTTGAAACGACTCGAACTCGCACGGGCGCTCGCGTCGCATCCGAAGCTGCTGCTACTCGACGAACCGGCCGCCGGCCTGACCCATCACGAGGTCGATGAACTCGGCCAGACGATTCGGAGGATCCGCGACGAGTACGACCTCACGGTGTTGCTCGTGGAGCACCACATGGGCATGGTGATGGGCATCTCCGATCGGGTGGTGGCGATGGAATTCGGTCGCAAGATCTCCGAGGGCCTGCCGAACGAGGTGCAGAGCGATCCACGGGTCATCGAGGCGTACCTGGGGACGACTGCATGAGCAGCGGTTCGTTCTTGAGTGTGACGGGCCTGACGGCCGGCTACGGGCCTGTCGAGGTGTTGCACGGTCTCGAATTCACCGTCGGCGAGGGAGAGATCGTCGTGATCCTCGGCGCAAACGGGGCCGGGAAGACCACCGCGATGCGCTCGATCTCGGGAATGATCTCGCGCCACGGGAGCATCGAGTTCGATGGCGCCGACATCTCGCATGCCAAGCCCGATGCCATCGTCCGTGCGGGGATCTCCCAGGTTCCGCAGGGCAGAGGGACGTTCACCGATCTCACCGTCGATGACAACCTGGTCGCCGGTGGCTACACGGTCAAGGGGTCGATCAGCGCCGACCTCGAACGCTGGTACGACCTGTTCCCAGTCTTGGCCGAGCGACGCGACCAGAAAGCGGGATCGTTGTCGGGCGGCGAACAGCAGATGTTGGCGGTGGCCAGGGCGATGATGAACCGCCCGAAAATGTTGCTCTGCGACGAGCCGAGCCTCGGACTCGCGCCACTCATCACGAAGGAGCTGTTCCGGGTGCTCGGCACGCTGCGCGACGATCACAACATGTCGCTCCTCATCGTCGAGCAGAACGCCGGGATGGCCCTGGCCCTGGCCGATCGGGCCTACGTCCTCGAGACCGGGAGCATCGTGGCGACGGGTACCGGTGACGAACTGCTCGCGGACGACACGATCAAAGAGGCCTACCTGGGCGGGGTGAGCTGATGTCGCTGTTCCTCGAGCGCTTCGTCAACGGACTCGCGGATGGCTCGATCTACGCCTTGCTTGCGCTCGCGCTCGTCGTCGTGTTCCGTTCCACGGGCCAGCTCAACTTCGCACAGGGTGAGATCGGCACGATGGGCGCCTTCTTCGTCTCGACGCTGACGCTGACCGGCCTGCCGGTCTGGTTGTCGATCGGTTTCGCCATGGTGCTCGGATTCCTCGTCTCTGCCGGCGTGGAGCGCATCGTCGTCAGGCCGATCGAGCACCGAAACCCGGGCGCGGTCATCGTCGCGCTGATCGGTGTGTTCCTGGCCGTCAACCAGATCGTGGCCATGATCTGGGGTGTTGATGCGCGCAGCTTGCCGAGTGTCTTCCCTGACGACGCTGACGACTTCGTCACGATCGGGGGAGCGCCGATCCGCATCGCGCGGCTGGGCATCATCGGCGTGCTGATCGTCGTGCTCTTCCTGCTCTGGCTGATGTTCAACAAGACCAAGGTCGGTCTCGCAATGCGAGCCGTCGCCAACAATCAGGAGTCGTCGAACCTCGTCGGTATCCGGGTCGGATCGATCCTGGTGGTTGGGTGGGGGTTGGCAGGAGCGATCGGCGTGCTTGCCGCCGCGATGCTCGCACCCTCTGCGGGGCTCACCGGCACGCTCATGCTGGGCCCGTTCCTGCTGGCCTCCGTCGCGGCGGTGCTCGGCGGGTTGGATTCGCCGGTCGGTGCGGTGGTCGGCGGCCTGATCATCGGCCTGACCGAGGCGTTCATCGTCGGGTACGTCGACTTCCTCGGCGCCGACATGCTGTTCCCGGTCATGCTCGTGATCCTGTTGGTGGTCTTGTTGTTGCGACCGTCCGGCTTGTTCGGTAGCGAGCGAGTGGAGCGCGTGTGATGAACCTCCCACTTCGAGTTGCAAAGGGCAGTTGGCAGAACTGGCTTGGCCGGGTCGTGCTGTTCGGCGCCGTCGGTCTGTTCATGTACCGCGCCGTCAACGAATGGAGCCGATCCGGCCTCGGGCTGCTCACGGATGCGCTGATCATCGCGATTGCGGTGACCGGACTCAATCTGATCACCGGCTACACCGGGCAGTTGTCGCTGGGCCATGCAGCGTTCTTCGCGATCGGGGCGTTCACCTCGGCCATGCTTGTCACCGGGAAGGTCTGGACGCCGTTCGTCACCGACAACCTCTGGACGCCGGGTTGGACGATGGCCGCGGCGGCGGTCGTGTGCTTCCTGATCGGAATGGTGGTCGGGATCCCGGCGTTACGGCTCAAGGGCATCTATTTGGCGCTGGTCACGTTGGTCTTCACCGAGGCTGTCCGGGCAGTCCTCAAGTACGAGGAATTCGCAGGGGTCACCGGTGGGGCGCCCGGGATCAAGGGGTTCAACTACTTGCCCCCGTCGTGGACGGGCCTCGACGGCCGAGCCGATCTGGTCACCTGGTTCTTCTGGCTCTCGCTCGCGATCCTGATCGTCGTGTCGGTCCTCTCCGCCGGGTTGCTCCGGAGCCGGATCGGCCGCGCCATGGTCGCCGTTCGCGACAACGAGACTGCTGCCGCCGTCATGGGGGTGAACCTGTTCTCGATCAAGACGATCGTTTTCGGTCTCTCGGGCGCCATCGCCGGCGTCGCTGGCAGTCTCTATGCCCTCAAGCTCTCGCTGGTCGATGCCGACATCCCGTTCTTCGGCCTGTTCGGCTCGGTCACGCTGCTCGTCGCCATGGTCGTCGGCGGCGCAGCGCAGAACTGGGGCCCGTTGGTCGGAGCGATGTTCTACGTCTTCGTCAACGACTTCGCCCGAAGCGTCGGTGAAGACCCATCGAACAGTATTTTCCTCGGATGGCTGGTGGACGAGGGGACCAAGATCAGTGGTCTGGGCGGAGTTACGTTCGGCTTACTGCTCATCCTGTTCGCCCGGTTCGTCCCATTCGGAGCGGTCGGCACCATGCGGATGTGGCGTTCGAGGGTCGTCGTTGTCGTTCCTCAGGTATCGGCGACGGCTGGTGGTGTGCCGTCTGAGGAGTTGCTCGGCGAGGAGGGCGCTATGAGTGCAGAACAGGCAGCGACTAACATTGACCCAGCGGAGCCCCCGGACGTCGCTGACCAGTGACGGTCCGGACCCGGCGTCGTGAACAACGATCCACTCACTTCCAAACAGAGGGGGTACTGACAATGATCAGGACCAAGAAACTGCTGGCTATTGCTGCTGCGGGCGCACTCGTGTTCGCCGCCTGCGGCAGCGACGATGACTCCGGTGACGACGCATCGACGCCGGCGGCGACCGACGCACCAGATACCACCGACGCATCCGAGTCGACCGACGCGACCGAGTCGACCGACGCATCCGAGTCGACCGACGCGACCGAGTCGACCGACGCACCAGACACCACCGACGCACCTGACAGCACCGAGGCTGGCGAAGCATCCGGCGCCGTGTTCGTCGTCGACGCTGACGCCTGCGATGATCCCGACGCGGCGACGGCGCCCATCGAGGGCTCGCTGAGGATCGGCACCTCGCTGCCACTCTCTGGTGGCCCTGCGGTGCTCTTCGCGCCGCTGGCCGCAGGCCAGCAGGCCTACATCGATTACTACAACGCCGAGAACGGTGGAATCGACGGGCAACCGATCGAGCTGGTGATCAAGGACGATCAGTACCAGGCCGACCTGACCAAGACCAACGTCGACGAACTGATCTTCGACGATGAGGTCGACATGCTCTCCGGCATGGTCGGAACCCCGAACAACCTGGCAGTTCGTGACGACACCAATGCGCAGTGCATCCCGCAGCTGGCAGCATCGACGGGCGCACCGGAATGGGGCGACATCGAGAACTACCCGTTCACGAGTGGATTGCTCGTGCCGTACGAGATCGAGGTGCGCGTCTTCGGCGACTACATCGTCGAACAGTTCGGCGAGGGTGCCACCGTCGGGCTCATCTACGTGAACACCGAGTTCGGTCAGGCCTATGTCGCGTTGATGGAGGCCTATGCCGAGGAGAACGGCATCGAGATCGTCGCTCAGGAAACGATCGACGGTGCTGACTCGGGCGCTCCGAGCGGTCAGATGACCAACTTGGTCCAGGCCGATCCCGACGCGATCCTGGCGATCCCGCTCGGTGCCCAATGCATCGCGTTCATGCTGGAGCTCGGGAATGCACAAGCGGCCAACCCCGATTTCGATCCGGCCGTCTATCAGACCGCAACGTGCTCTGACTCGATCTTCTTCCAGAACGCGGCGAACGGCGGCGCCGATGGTGTGTTCACCTCGCTGAACATCAAGGACCCCAACAACCCGGTCTACGCCGACGACGAGGGATTGCAGACATACGTCGACGCCATGGCGACCTATGCGCCGGATGCGAACGCTCTCTCAACGATCGCGATCGCCGGTTGGAGTTCGATGGAGGTCGCTGTCGAAGCTGCGAGGCAGGCATTCGAAGCGGGTGACCTGAGCCGTGTCGGCATCATGAACGCGGCCCGCAACATCGACCTTGCGCCGATCCTCCAGCTCAACGGCCTGAGGGCGATCATGAACGCAGAGGATGCGTACACCGCCGAGGGCACACAGCTGGTGCAGTGGTCCGACGAGAACGGCTTCCTCGTGCCGGCTGGTGAAGTCTCCAACTTCGAGGGCTCGTTGGGCGTCTTCACACCCTGAGTAATCTCGCTGCGCCCGTTACATCTGAGGTCTGCCCTCTGATGTAACGGGCGTTCGGCGTTTTCGGCCGCCGAGGCCGAAGGGCACTGTTGCGTTGGCCGATCGAGGAGCGCGGCATACCGGTGTGGCGTCGGCCTTCCGGTCAGATCGCTGCGATGAGTTCATCGAACGCTGCCGCGACACGTAGACGATGATGGCGGGCTTCGACGCCGAGTTCGTAGTGGCCACGTCGCAGGTTCGGAACGAACGCGTGACGGCGACGTTGCGTCGCATCGACACGAACACATCGATGACCTCAGGCGGGAACCGGAACCCAGCGAACGACAAAGACACAGGGCCGCGACAACGAATCACCCGGGCACGCTTCGACCCGCGCCGATCCCTCAACGCAACAGTGCCGTTGGAGTGGACTGAGTCCTGTACCTCAATCGACCTGGTTGGGGCTCACAGATCGGGATCCGACAATCAGCCGCGTGGTTGCCATTGCGAGCAACGCCGGCACGATGACCGTTGCTTGGCCGGTGTACTCCGCGACAAATACAACTCCGGTGAGTGGTACGGCGTATCCGGCGCCAAGCATGCTTGCTGCACCGACAGTGACATACAGCGCGAGTTCCTGATCGTTTCGGGCATCGGCGAACAAGCGCCCTACCACGGCACCGGCGGCCATCAGGGGGATGAAGAGCCCACCGACTCCACCGCCGGCGATAGACACGGCCGGCCCGATGGCACGTATGAGAAATACCGCCAGGAGAAGCACAACCGCGTGGCCTGGCTGCAGCGCCCAGTCGATCACCGAGTTCCCGGACGCCAGTGCAATCGGTTCGCCGGTCAGGCCGCGCCCGATCACATACAGACCGGCCAGTGCCGCGCCAGCAACCAAAGCTCGTGTCGCGGCCGAACAGCGGTCATGCGATGCCTCAGCGAGGTTCACGAGAGCAATCACACCGAGCGCTGCAACTCCGATGGCAATTCCAAGCACGACACATCCAACAGCGCTGGCAAAGGTGAGGTTGATGAGCGGCACCTCGAGTTCAGGCTTGACGCCGTCCACGGACGCCATCGTGAGATACCCGGCCGCCGCGCCGAAGATTGCTGGGAGCACCTTCTCTCCGGCCATCCGACCCCGGAACGGCACCTCCATCGCGAAGATCGCGCCCGCAGCCGGCGCCTTGAAGACTGCCGCAATACCTGCAGCAGATCCCGCAATCAGTAACGCGTGGTACGTCCTACCGGTCATCGTTGGCCAATGGCGATGCACGACCGCCGCAAGGGCTGACCCCGTGTAGACGGCCGGACCTTCCATGCCGAGTGGCGCACCGCTTCCAAGCGTCGTGAACGCCCCCAACAGCCGCCCAGGAGCATCCTTCGAATGCAGACCTGGACTCTCCCGGTGAAATTCCTTGACGTAGACCTCGGTGGATGCGGTCGACCGACCCCCGATGAAACGGATCACGACCGCAGTGATCAGAGAACCGGCCAGAACGACAACCGCTGGAACCCAGACCGGGGCCTCGAATACTGCTTCGAGGACATCGTGGACCGCGTGCTCCAAGGCCAGCACCACGAGACCAGTAACCACGCCGATACCGCTCGCGGCCAGGAGTACGACGCTCAAGTGCCGCTGCTCAGTCATAGCGGATCGATCATGGTGTCGCTCACAACTAATTGACGCAGTCTTCCGGTTCAGACGAGCCAGCCACGGCAAAATCCGCGCACGTCATGAAGCGCTGGTTCTGCCATCCGGCAGTGAATCCAACAACGGCGACAACGGCGACGAGTAAGACGATCGCCGTCGTGAGACGCCTACTTCCGCTCCTTGACACATCCGGCGTGAAGAGATCGACGAGTAATCGCAATGTGATCGGCACCGATACGACCGCCACCAGTACGAGCCACACCACAAACCCGGGTCGTGTCATCGCCTCGGACGTCGAACCGACGACATAGCCCGAGACAAGCACCCAGAGCAACGGGGACGCCAATGCCGCTAGGACAACCCAAAGTGCCGGGGCGGAGTACGGCGGGCTGAACACAACGATCAAGAACAAGATCGATGACGCCACTACTACCCGAAATATGTCGTCGTAGAAAACCTCGCCGTACGCCCCGAGATTGAACGCGATCGGCCAGGTGATGAGTCCGAGGGTCACGCTCGCAACAGCGAGCGGGCCACCGAACGGTCGTTGACTCGTCTGGGTTTCCGAGGTTTCGTCCGATCCGTTCATTTCGCGCAACCGCACTGCCCCGACCCCAGCGCGTCGAACTGCATCAACTGTGGGCCTCCGAGCTGCACGCCGATGGCCGCGAGGGAGGACACCGTCGCCGACGCCATCGCATCCACCGCGTACCGTTGCGCCGAAGTCGACGGCTCGTGCCACGCGTACGCCCGCAGCGCGACGAACTCACTGACCAGACGAATCCGTTGGACTTCAGGTAGAGGATCGCTCAGAGTCTCTTCGATCTCCATGAGCGCCGCACTCACAGTTGCCGTGACCAAGTCGAGGTCGTCAGTGGCGCTGACCATGAAGTCGATCGACGAACGTCTCCGGCCGAGGGTGGTGTAGTTCTCGATGGTGTCACCGAGGACCTCGGTACTCGGAATGTGGACTCGACGACCATCGCTGGTATCAAGTACGACAGTGCGTGCATTTATCTCGTGAACCACGCCGAGCAGTCCATTCGTCCGGACGAGATCACCGGCCTCCAGGGCCCCGCGAACCTGCAGCAGCACACCGCTGCTCAGATTGGTCAGGATCGGCCGAAGCAGTAACACGACGACGACGAGAACAAGAATTAGAACGAGAATCGGTCCCAGGCTGAACCCCAAAACCTCCAATGCGAGCGATCCCGCCAGCAGCATCAAAACACTCGCAACCAACAGACCAGTTGTCGCTATAGCGGCTCGAACTGGCCCATCGCTCCTACGCGCCAGGCGCTTCGCAATACGACTACTCAACCACGCCAGGAATGCGCCCACCGCCACTATCCCGGCAGCGATCAACAGGTCGTCAACTCCGAGCTGACCGACCGACCACCGGTCCAGCGTCACTCGAATTTCGTCGCCAAGGTCGGAAGCCAGATCTCCCCCCGACGAGTCGCTGCTGGACGTGTCATCACCCGGCTGCTGTATCACCACCACGAGACCTCCGTCTGTTCCCCAGCGAAGTGACCGCCATGCCGCGCCGCTGCCTGCCCAATTATGGCATCTCGATGCCGGACGACGCCCATCCGACGATGTCCCCACTCACGACAGGAACAACCACGAAACACCAAAGAGATCACGAGATGACGGCTACTGTCGCCCAAGATGAGGTTCGAATTCTCAGTTCCGCATTCTTTCAACAACCTAGGGCTGTCATGAACCGGCGCACCGCGACAACAGTGCCCGGCTGACAACAATGAACGACGACAGCAACACATCAGGTCACCGCACGAGACGGATCGCCTCCTCCCTCAGATCCATCGAAGCCGCCGCCATTGCCGGCCTTCTCCACAGCGCTCTGTCACTCTTCGCAACGGCGCTCTTGCTGCGATCGCCCGACCCCAGCGACGGCGACGCCGCCATGGCGGAGTGGTATTCGGACAATGCGAATCAGAGATCCCTCATCACAGCGGTCAACCTCATCGTGGGCTCGACTATCGCATTCCTATGGTTCGTTGCAGTCATCCGTCGACGCGTAGGCGATCGTGAGAACAGATTCTTCGGCACAGTATTCCTCGGGTCAGCCTTGCTACTCAGCGGTGCTTGGCTGGTTGCGGGGGTTCTCATAGCTACACCTGCAATCACCGCGCGATCGTTTGACATCGCGCCCGACGCCAACATGGTGGCATCGATGCAGGCGGCTGGGATCACGATGGCGGCTGTAGTCGCAACTCGCCTCGAAGCAGTGTTCATCATCTCGACAACGACAGTTGGACGGCTTTCCGGTGTATTCCCTCGCTGGTTGTTGATCAGCGGATACACCGTCGGTTTGTTACTTTTTCTAGTTCCGGTTCCGAGCAACTGGCTGACCTGGGTGTTCCCGGTGTGGGTCGCAATCGTAAGCCTGGTTCTACTCTCCCGGCGTAATACCGCGGAAATCTCGACGCCTATCAGTGGCCCGTAAGTCTCTTCGATCGCCGTTAATTTCCCGGTCTGACGATTGTTCGAAATCCGATGTGGCTCATACCCGTGTCGACCATTTGAGGCTGGCGGGCGGCTGGCCTGTACCGAAAACAGTAGTTGCGAACGCAGAGGTGCGATCCTCCCTTGACCACTCGCCGGGGGATCTGGAACTGTGGTTGGCGAGCATCCATGCTCGTTTCCGGAGTGCCACCTCGCGGATTGTGCGGCACACAGCAGGGCGACAGAACGCTGTCGTCATTCTGCTTCTCATCTCCCTCGACCCGGGCGTTCGCACCGTGCGGAAGATACCAATCCGCGGTCCACTCCCAGACGTTGCCCGCCATGTCGTGCAAGCCGAAATCATTTGGCGCGAACGTGCCGACCGGGGATGTGCGGTTCCAGCCATCGAGCGTCAGATTCTCCCACGGGAACCGACCCTGCCAGGTGTTGGCAATCGGTTCTGACTCCTGGGTGTCTTCGTCACCCCAGATGAATTCACATCCGACACGACCGCCCCTCGCCGCCAGCTCCCACTCGGCTTCCGTCGGCAAGGCAGATCCGGACCATGAGCAATACGCCTCAACGTCTTCTAGGGCAACATGAACAACAGGGTGACTTTCGAGCCCGACAATGTCGGTGTCTGGACCACCCGGATGATGCCAGTCAGCCCCAGGAGTCCAACTCCACCACTGGCTCGGATCGCGAAGATCAACTGCTCCTGGTGTGCCGGTGAACACCATTGATCCGGGCACCAGATTCTCCTCCGGCGCACCCGGAAAGTCCGCGGGATCCGGTCGACGTTCGGCCACGGTCAAGTATCCGGTCGCCACGACAAACTGCTCGTAGTTCGCGTTCGTGACCAGGTATCTATCGATATCAAACCCGTCGACTGATACCTGACGAGACGGCGCCTCCTCGGGATAGTGATCTTCGGAACCCATCAGGAACGACCCACCCGCTATCGCGACTCGGTCCGCATCGGGATGGAACCCGGAAGAACTCACCGCAGGCCGCTGCCAGCAGCGTCGGTCACGGCTTTCAGCACCCCGTCCAGATTGAACGAAGCCGGATCCTGACGCGGGGGAAACTCAGCAAATGATTGAAGCTGTTCTGCGGCAAGAGCCTGAACGGGATAGGTCACGAAGACGTGCTCCAACACCCAATCCCAATAGGAGTTCGAATTCTCATCGGCTCTTTCGAAGGGATCTCGACGCAAGTTGAAGATCTTCGGCAGCCGTAACTTGACGAATGGCTCCGACCACACTTCCATCGCCTTCGCCCGCTGTTCGTAGAAGACGACCTTCCAATCATGGAGACGTACGCCGACGATGAGCCCGTCGTCGTTGGTGTAGAAGAACCACTCGCGTGGCGACTCATCGGACTCACCAGTGATGTACGGAAGAGCGTTGTACCCGTCGATGTGCACTTTGAAGTGCTTGTCGCCAACCTGCTCGCCGGCCTTCAACTCTTGGACGATGTCAGGCTTGCCTGCAGCCGCCAGCAGTGTCGGGAGCCATTCCTGGTGAGTCATGATCCCGTTGCGTACCTCGCCGGCCGGGAAATGGTTCGGCCAACGGACGAAACATGGGACTCGGTATGCCCCCTCCCAGTTCGAGTTCTTCTCGCTGCGCCACGGCGAAATAGCGCCGTCCGGCCAAGTGTTGTAGTGCGGACCGTTGTCGGTCGAATACATCACGATGGTGTTGTCAGCAATACCGAGTTCGTCGAGCAGATCGAGCATTCGACCGACAAGCCCGTCGTGTTCGACCATTGCGTCGTTGTACTCACCTTGGCCGCTGAGACCGCGTGACTCCTCCTTCAGCCGCGTCCAGAGGTGCATCTTGGTTGCGTTCCACCAGACGAAGAACGGTTTGTCATCGGCGTCGGCATCACGGATGAATTGTTCGGCCCTATCGGTGACGTCGTCGTCGATAGTCTCCATTCGCTTCTTCGTGAGCGGGCCAGTGTCTTCGATACGACCGTCGGCGAAGGAGTGGATAACCCCACGCGGACCAAACCGTTCGCGGAACGCCGGATCTTTCGGATAGTCGGGGTGCTCGGGCTCGTCTTCGGCGTTGAGGTGGTACAGGTTTCCGTAAAACTCGTCGAATCCGTGATTACTCGGCAGGTACTGATCCTGATCGCCAAGGTGATTCTTGCCGAATTGGCCAGTGACATATCCAAGCGGCTTGAGCAGTTCAGCAATTGTCGGGTCGGCGCCATCAAGACCGACAGATGCACCTGGCATACCGACTTTCGTGAGGCCTGTTCGAACCGGGTTTTGACCGGTGATGAACGCTGCTCGGCCGGCGGTGCAACTCTGCTGCGCGTAGTAGTCCGTGAAGTCGACACCTTCGCGGGCAACGCGATCGATGTTTGGGGTCTGGTAACCCATCGCACCGCGGTTGTTGTGGCTGATGTTGTACCAGCCGATGTCGTCGCCCCAAAGAATCAAGATGTTCGGCCGGTCGCTCACCAATCACTCCTTGTTGTTCGTCTAGTTCCATTGGCTCGACCAACGGAGTCTCGACGATCATATGTCACTGCTACGACGACTCCAGTAGCACTACAGCGCGAACAATTCATCAGCCTGAGTTGCGGATCCCGGTGGCGATTGCGTTGATCGTGAGTTGAATGCCGCGCTCAACAAGCTCGTCGCGATCTCCGGCTCGATAACGACGGAGAAGGTCTACCTGCATGACGTGAAGTGGGTCGAGGTACGGGTAGCGGTTCCGTAAGCTCCGAGCGAGCACCGGGTTGTCGGCCAGAGGATCGACGGAACCGGTGATGCGTTGATGCCACGAACGTGTGAGTTCGTGCTCCTCGACGATCTGACCGAAGATCTCGGAGCAGGTTTGAGGGTCCTCGACGAGAGTCTCGGCATAGAGACGACCAATCTTGATGTCGACCTTTGCAAGCACCATGCCCATGTTGTTCATCATCGCTTGGAAGAAGGGCCACTCTTTGTACATCTCGACGAGGCGCTGAGCACGTTCTTCGTCATTGTCGGCGAACGCGGAGAACGCCGAGCCGGCTCCGAACCAAGCCGGGATCATGAGCCGGCATTGAGTCCAGCCAAACACCCACGGGATCGCCCGCAGGTCTTCAATTGCGGTCGATGGCAGCCGGGAGGCTGGGCGGCTTCCGACATTCAGGGTGGCGATCTCGTTGGTCGGAGTAATCGCGCGGAAGAAGTCGGCGAATCGTTCGTCGCCGTACACCAGAGAGCGATAGCGCGTCTCTGCGTGTCGGGCGATTTCGGTCATGTCCATCTCGGAGGTCTCACTCGGCCCTTGAGAGAGGCCGCCAAGATCGCAGGATGCCTCAAGTGTTGCCGCCAACAGCGTCTCCAAGTTCCGACGAGCGAGCGCTGGGTGTGCGTACTTCGCTGCGACCATCTCGCCTTGCTCGGTCACGCGAATTGAACGGTCAACAGACCCGGCGGGTTGGGAGAGAATGGCCTCGTACGCAGGGCCACCGCCGCGACCGACCGTGCCCCCCCGGCCGTGGAACAAGCGTAGTTTGACTGACTTCTGTTCAGCGGTCTCGACAAGAGCCGCTTGAGCCGCGAAAAGGTTCCACTGCGAGGCGAGGTAGCCGCCGTCCTTGTTCGAATCGGAATATCCGATCATGATCTCTTGGCGGTTACCACGAGATGCGACCAGCTCGTTATAGACCGGCACGTCCAACACGGCCGCCAGCGTTAACGGCGACTGCGCGAGATCCTCGATCGTTTCGAACAACGGCACGATGTCGAGCAGAGTGCTCGCAGGCTGGTTTCGATGGCGAGGCCGCACGAGTCCGACCTCTTTCAACAGAACGGCGGCTTCTAGCAAGTCACTGACGGACGTAGCCATAGAGATGACGTAGTGAGTGACAACCCTTGGGCCGATCCGTTCTACGGCTTGCGCCGCCTCTTCCAAGATCGCCATCTCACGCTTGGTCTCGTCGACCAATTCGGCATCGGCATGACGCAGTAGGCGGGGCGACGACAACTCGGCAGTCAGGAGGGCAATACGGTCGGCCTCAGACAGATCTGCATAGTCGTTACAAGCTCCGGCCTCGGACAGCAAGTCGGCGATTACACGTTCGTGAACAGCCGAATTCTGGCGCATGTCGAGTGCACATAGATGGGACCCGAAGATCTTTGCTGAGCGTCGCGCCGGTTCGATCTTCGCATCGACCAAGTCACCAGCACCGTGCGACCTGAGCGAGTCGGCAACCACATCCAGGTCAGTGAGTAACGCCTCGATCGAGTCGTATGGAGCAAGCGGAACCTCGGGTACGGGGCCTGGTGGCACATGTAGATCTGGGTCGAGTATCTCCGCGGCCAGGGCGTACAACCTGGCATGCACTCCGCGAAGCGCTCGGCGATATGGCTCGTCTGCCCGAAACGGCGAGTCATCCCATGATGCTCCCGCCAATTCGAGCAAATCTGGAGTAGGTGTTATCAGTCGCGACGACATCGACAGGTCGCGCGACAGTCGCCAGATCGTCGAGAGATGGCGTCCAAGGGCAACGAACGCCTGGCGCTGAGTCGCAAAGTGGAACACATCGGCCGTCACGAACGGATTGCCGTCACGGTCCCCACCAACCCATGAACCCATACTGATCGCTGATGCTGTGTCAACGTCAGCGACGCCAGTTCGAGCGGCTGTCGAGCGTTCGAGTTCCCGCGACAGGGCGGGCACGGTCTCGAAGAGCGTCAACTCGAAGTACCGCAACGCTTCGTTTATCTCGTCGCCGACCCGTAGCTTCGATAGGCGTAGCAACGCGGTCTGCCAAAGCGTCAGAACGTGCACCTCGAGTTCGGCATCAATGCCTTCGACGTCGGCTGGGTCATCGCTGCGTCGACTGCGCTCATCAAGAAGTGTGGCGACCTGTTCAAGCTCGGTTCGGATCGTTTGACGTCGGACCTCGGTGGGGTGCGCGGTAATCACAGGGCTGACTTCGAGGTCGCGTACTACGTCCGAAATCTGTTGAGCCGATACACCCGCCGCGTTCAGCCGGTCGAATGACGACATGAGTGTTCCCGGTTGGGCACCGTGACGAGCGGCCCTGTGGAATCGACTGCGGCGCTCGACGTGCACGTCCTCAGCCGTATTCGCGAGCAGAGACAACCAATCGAACGCTCGGATTATGTGCAACTGCACCTCGAGCGGATAGGAAGCAAGCATCTCGCCAAGCTCATCGACTGCGCTCGAGCCGTCTTGCTGCCTCGAACTGACAGCCACTTGGCGGACCGACTCGACTGCTTCGAAAGCGGCGTCACCGGCCTGCTCACGTATGACACGGCCAAGCATCGTTCCGAGAAGCCGGATGTCAGCACTCAGCGGAGCATCCGTGCTAGCCGCGCGTCTGGAGTTCATCGTCCCTCCCGAACCTGTGCGCAGTGGCCTAACGGGAAGTACGACCGAAAACCCACTTCTCTAGTCTCGCAGTCAACTGAACGAATTCAGCAACCAACATGGGGCGGGTCGAGTCACAAGATCTTTCGACCCCACGGGCCGCCATCGTCAGGTGAGATGCCCAGTGTCCCAGATCAACACCTCACTGTCACCGGTTCCGGTGAGTGTCAGTTCGTCGGAGTTCGTCAGACGTACTGCGTCGCCTGCCCCCAGATCGCCCGCCCCCTCAAGAGCGGCACCACCTCTCGCCACAAACACATGCGACGACACGCTCGATGGCAGTTCCACCGTCTCGCCTTCGGCGAGACGTGCAACCCACAGCACGGCGTCCTCTTGTTGAATGGAGATAGCACCGTCGTGGCCCTTGCCGGACGCCACCGGCACGAGGCCGCCCATAGCAAGTGAGTCGTTGATGTCCATTTGCTGGTAGCCGGGGTCGATGGCTTCGGTGTCGGGCACGACCCACATCTGGATGAAATGGACATCATCGTTCGGGCTCCAGTTCTTCTCGGAGTGCCAAATGCCACGGCCGGCGCTCATTCGTTGAGCGAGGCCGGGGTAGATGAGGCCGCGGTTGCCTTCGGAGTCCTTGTGTTCGAGTTCGCCGCCGAGCACCCAGGTCACGATTTCCATGTCCTGGTGGGGGTGGGTGTCGAAGCCGGTGCCGCCCGCGACGTGGTCGTCGTTGAGGACGAGGAGTTGGCCGTGGTTCGTGTTCGTACGGTCGTGATGGCTGCCGAAGCTGAATGAATGACGAGAGTCGAGCCAGCCGATGTCGGTGTGGAAGCGGTCGGCCGAGCGGCGGACGTCGAACCTGGAAGGCTTGGTCATGTTCAGTACAACCGACGCAACTTGCTCTCTATTTCCGAACGGAAATAGATTGGGCGTCTACGGCTATGGACGTGTGGGAAGAGATGTTGATCTTCCATCGCCGAACGTTGGCTGCGA
>JADWMG010000425.1 GCA_015767405.1 Actinomycetota bacterium | reverse complement strand
TGTGGCGGTTCGTCCGACTCCGGCGCAACGCAGTCCACAATCGATCTGAGCCAGGCATCAACAGCGTTCGTGGTACGCCCACCCGCAACAACCGTGCCGGGTCTCACCGTCGACGGAGTGGCCGTTGTGGTAACTGAGGAGCAGGAGTATGTGATTCAGGCAGGCGACTATCCCCTGAAGCTTGCTACTGACTTCAATGTGTCGGTTTCTGACCTCGTTGCGTACAACGAGTGGGGTAGCGCCGACGAATTTCCCGGGATCGGCACCACGATCAAGATTCCACCTGGAGCCACTGCCGTCGCAGCCGTGTCCAACGCAGAAGGTGAATCGGCCGCAGTGATTGTTGATGGAAATGGCGATAGCGACCCCGACGTGACGGTTGTGACGATTCCCGATGCGGGCGACAACTGTGCCGCTGGGAGCTACACAATTGCCGATGGCGACTTCGAGCAGAAGGTCGCCGACAAGTTCGATGTGGAACTCACCGCGCTACGAGCGGCAAACAGAACCACTAGTGGCTACAGCTCGTTCTACGTAGGCCTCGAAATAGTCATTCCCGCCAAGAGTGACTGCTGACCACGCGCGGTCGGCGCATCACTGATACACGAAGTTTGTTTGCTTGACGACGTCCATGGTGGCGCTGTTGGCTGCGGAATATCGATGGCCGGGGAACAAGATCGTGTCATCTGGAACCTCAGCAAGTCGCCGCAGGCTTTCGACCATCTGCGCGGGGTTCGAACCCGGTAGGTCGGTGCGACCGCACCCCTCGAGGAAGAGGGTGTCACCGGCGACGAGTCGCTCGTCGACCAAGAAGCACTGGCTTCCCGGCGTGTGGCCAGGTGTGTGCAGCATCGTGATTGCGATGGACCCAACTTTCAGGACGTCGCCCGAATCGTGGGCAACCAGATGATCGTCGCTGACCGACGTCGACTTCGTAATCCATTCGGTCTCGTCTCGTTGGACGTGGATTGGGCAATCGACAACCTCGAGCAACTCTGAGATTCCTTCGATCGTGTAGCCCATCATGGATCCGCCGATGTGGTCAGGGTGGTAATGGGTCGCGAGCACGCCGGTGACGCTCATGTCGTCTGCTCCGACGACATCGATCAACTCACGAACTGCGTAGGCCGGATCAACCAACACACATTCGCCCGTGTCGCGATCGCCAAGTGCATATACGAAGTTCACCATCTGTGAAGCAAGTTGGTTGGACACGGCAAAATCGCGGCCGGACAACAGTTGACGGAAGTAGAGCGGAGACGAAGTCACATGCCTACGCTAATTGGCATGTCTACAACTCCGGATATCGAGCGACTAGCGCAGTTGGTTCCGGGACAGCCGATCGTGTTCGGGGGAGATCGTGTCACACATGTTGATGCTGGTCTCGCCGGGCGTTTCCGAGCTGGAGACCGCCTCATTGTCGTGCAATCGACCGGTGCACTAACGCGTCTCGAACTGAGTAGCTCGATGCGATCCGGGATGATCGCTGGTCTCCGTGGCTGGCGCGATTCTCAGAGCCGCCGTGACTCTGTCGTGAGTCGCATCGACCATGACGGCTGGATGGTGGAAGCTCGTCGCGCACCGC
Organism: Actinomycetota bacterium; assembly: GCA_015767405.1. Lineage (GTDB taxonomy): Bacteria > Actinomycetota > Acidimicrobiia > Acidimicrobiales > Ilumatobacteraceae > Sva-07. The sequence continues at coordinate 2,388 of JADWMG010000425.1, read as the reverse complement.
TCGGTGTTGTCGGGTTCGTATTCGAAGGCCGCCCAAATGTATTCGCAGACGCTTGTGGAGTCGTACGGACCGGAAACGCCGTGGTGTTCCGGATCGGATCAGATGCTCTTGGCACAGCTGAGGCGATCGTCGCCCATGCACTCCAACCGGCGTTGGCAAAGGCGGGCCTGCCCTCCGGTGTCGTACAACTCGTGGCATCTCCCGCGCATGCGGCTGGTCATGCGCTCTTCAGCGACAAACGGTTGGCGCTGGCGGTCGCTCGCGGGTCAGGGGAAGCCGTCGCGGAGCTTGGAGCGGTTGCCACGCAGTCAGGTGTTCCGGTGAGCCTGCATGGCACGGGCGGCGCATGGATGGTTGCAGGGGAGCATGCCTCTGCAGGTGAGCTTCGAGCATCAGTGAAGTCGTCGCTTGACCGGAAGGTGTGCAACACACTCAATGTCTGTGCCATTCCGCGGTCGCGTGCGGAGGAATTGGTCCCTGCTTTCCTGGATGGCTTCAACGCAGCGGCGTCTGAGCGCTCGGCGCCCGGGAGGCTGCATGTGGTGGCCGGGGCGGAGGAGTGGTTGCCCCCTGCCATGTTCTCTGCCAGACACTCGATCATGCGCTCTGATGGACCTCACGAGGAGCCTGGTGCGAGCCTCATCGAGCAAGTCGACACGATGCGTTCTACGACGGGGTTGATGCACCGTTCGTCGGAAACGGGTTCACGCGATGGGTTGATGGTCAGTACGCGCTCGACGCCCCAGAGCTCGGGCTATCGAACTGGCAGTCCGGCCGCATGCTCGGCAGGGGAGCCATCCTGTCCGGCGACAGCGCTCATACCGTTCGCTACCGCGCAACCGTTACTGACTTCGCGCTACGCCGGTAGCCGAGCACCTATCAGGTCCAGACGCCCGTGACGTCTACTACGACGTGGGTAGTCCTGTTCGCGGTCACGCATACTGCGCCGTTCGCGTCAAGCTTGACATTGGCGCCGTTGGCGATCGCCGAAATCCCCAAATAGTTGAGGTTGGAGACTTCCGACGACGAACCACAGGGGACGATTCGGAGCCATCCTCGATTCTGGGCGTGCACGGAGACGACATTCAGCGTCGCCGCTTTGGCAGATTCGGGTACACCGCGGGTGCCGGCTACTTGGATCTTCAGAACCTTGCCGGCCTGCAACGGCCTGCCGTCCTTTCGAGGATTCAGGTCAGGGTGGGTTGACCGTGTATCGGAAAGGCGAATCGAATCAAGGGGGACGAATTCGAGGCTGTCGACAGGACCGAACCAGCCTGTTATGTCGACTACGACATCAGTCGTCACATTCGATGTCAGGCAGATTGAGCCATCTGCGGCGGTCGGTACGATCGCCGAGTTTGCCCGGCTCTGCCAGAGTCGTGGATTAAGGGAGGACACGCTGGGTTCTTTGGCGTCGCAAGGGAAGGCCCTGATCCAGCCGCTCTTTTCAGGGAGGACCCCAGTGATGTTCAGAGAAACTGCAAGAGCGTTGCTCGGGGCTGGGCTCTTGCCGCCTTCCACAACAAGTCTCAGTGTCTCGCCCTTGCGTAGGGGTTTCGATGCCCTCGAGTCGAACAGACGCTTTGGATTCAGAGGGACAAATGCTTGGGTGGCGCTTCCCGACACATATCCGTTGATATCGATGATTACATCTGTTGTACGCATTGAATAGATGCAGATGTAGCCGTCGGTCAGTGGAATGATGGCCTGGTTCGGGATGGTTTCCCACTGGGTGTAGTTGAGGGTCGAGACAGACGGCTTACCACCGGCGCAGTTGTAGGCCGTGAAGTAGCCGGCGCCATCTGGGCGAACGACGGTGAAGTTCGCGCTCACGGCAGTGATGTCACTGGGGAGGCCTTGTCGGCCGGCAATCTTTATCTTCACCTGCCGGTTTGGCTGTAACCGGTTCAGTTCACGACCGACCCGAGAGTCGGCGAATCGGAAGGGCGTGATCGACTCGAACCCAGCGACAGTACCGACTTTGGTGTCCACCGGGTCTGGTATGTCCACCACGAGAGGAGCGTTGGGGTCGACATTGAACGACCAATTGGCGGCGCCTCCATTGGAATTGACGGAAACCGTGTATGTCCCGGTGCCGAGAGGAGCGGCGGGGACCACGATAACGGCGTTGTCGCCGCCGAGAATCGAGCTCGCCACGCCGGACGTGTTCGACTTCGTGAGTACGCATGTGGGCACCGGTCCAGACGGACCGGTCAGGGTTGCAGTCGCGCTCGTGACATTGGAAGGCATGAGCGCAATGAGGGGTAGCCCGACTTTCTGGCCGCTCCAGTTGCAGAACGTACGGGGGTCCGGAGATTCCGCGACAAATCTCGTCAGGCTGGTGGTCGAACCGTTGCCGGGGAATACCACTGGTGTGGCCGGCTTCGC
>JADWMG010000155.1 GCA_015767405.1 Actinomycetota bacterium | reverse complement strand
CTTCTTCTTAGCAGGAGCCTTCGTCGTGGTGGCCATCAAGTCACTTCCGGTTTGGGTTGAGCGCAGCCTTCAGCGTCGAGCTGGAGGTGAACTTCATTGCCGTCGAAGCGGCGATGTTCACCGGTGCTCCGGTCTGCGGGTTGCGACCAACGCGGGCGCTGCGCTCGGTCGTGCTGAACGAGCCGAAGCCAGGCCATGCGACTTTGCCGCCAGCCTTGGTGGTCGCAATCACGTGGTCGAAGAATGCACCGAGCGTGCGCTCGGCATCAGCCTTCGACACATCGGCTGCGTCGGCCACTGCGTCGATCATTTCTGCTTTGGTTGCCATGAGAGTCCTCTTTCGGATGGGTGTTGATTCTGTTCACCCCGATGCTTCGCACCGAGACCGACCCCGCCACAAAGGCAGCGGAATATCACCATGAGAACGATTGCAACCGCCCGCGTTCAAGCATCAAACAGATTGCATTTGCAATGACCAATTCGTCAACCCCTTACCGGTAGTGGGGAAATATGGCGTGGGCCGACGCGAACACAACTCAACTCGGCGTTCATTATCACCGCCTGCGCCTCGTGTGCAGACCATCCACCATGTGGAGAGAAAGCTGAGATACACATTTGACCTGTTGGGTATCGGCAACCGATTCACAGCGAATCGACAAGCTTGTTTTGAGGAGCGATGGTGACAGACCTTCTTCCGTCTATCGGCGAACCGACTCATGGGACCCCCGAGGACCCTTCTGTTGCGGATCGGAGGAAGGAGAATCAACGAACTCGACTTGTGCTCGACACGTCGGTCCTCATTGCCGATCCGACCTGCGTCCTCGAATTCTGTGATGCCGATGTCGTGATTCCGCTCACGGTCGTGGAGGAACTCGATGGACTGAAGAGTCGTGCCGACGACGTCGGGCGCGCCGCTCGTACCGCGCTGCGAACGTTGGAGGAGCTACGTGTCACACACGGCGGCTCTCTCGCGAATCCAGTACCGACCGGCAATGGCACCGCCACGCTGCAGATCGAGATCAACAACATCCGTAAGCACTTACTGATCGAGCACGGGCTAGACCCGACCGTGCCCGACAACCGGATCATCGGTGCCGCAATCGGGCAGGCAGACAACGGTCCGACGACAATGGTCAGCAACGATGCTGCGCTACGAATCAAGGCCGCTCATCTCGGAGTGAGTGCCGCCGAGCATCGACTCACGCATTCTGATCAACACGGCCCTGTCGTGGGCTGGACGACAATCGAAGCTCCCTACGAATCAATCGACTGCCTGTACGCGGCAGGCGCAATTGCAGTCGCTGCCGTGGTCGCCGATGAGGCGTTCGACTTCAAGGAGAACGAATTCGCCGTCCTACGTTCTGGGTCGCAGTCTGCACTGGTCCGTACCGTCGGCGACGAATTCGTTCTGCTACCTCAACACACCCCAGAAGCGTGGGGTCTGCGCCCGCGCAGCAAAGAACAGCGATTTGCCCTCGAGCTACTACTCGATCCGAATATCGCCGTGATCGCTCTCGATGGCCGAGCCGGCACGGGCAAAACGATCATGGCAATCGCCGCTGGGCTCGATCAAGTCGTCGAGCAGGGCCGCTACGAACGGCTCGCCGTCTATCGACCCCTCGTGCCCGTGGGCCGCGCTGACGTCGGCTTCCTTCCGGGGGGTCTCGACGAGAAGCTCGACCCTTGGATGGCGGCAATCCACGACGCGGTCGTTGCACTCACAGACCATGGCAGCATTCAAGATGCCCGCGACCTCGTCGACGAGCTCACTACCCGCGGTCAACTCTCGCTGGAATCGGTCACCTTTCTCCGCGGACGTTCACTGCAACGACAAATCGTCGTGATCGATGAGGCTCAGAACCTCGAGCCGACGACGCTGCGCACGATCCTCACCCGAGTCGGAGATGGCACGAAGGTGATCTTCACCGGCGACACGAGCCAGATTGACGCCCCCTACCTCGGGGAGTCGAACAACGCCCTCACCGTGCTGGCCTCAGCCTTCGCCGATCAGCGTTGCTTCGGCCATATCACCCTGACCGCATGTGAACGCAGCGATGTCGCCAGCCTCGCCGCCGAGTTGCTGTAAGAGCAGCGTCGATGGACAGCGTAGATATCGCGCTTAATCAGCTCCGCACCTCCGGGCAGGAGTTCGAGATCGTCGATTGTGACCCCAACCTTGCCGACACTGCCCAGTTCTGCGAGGCATACGGCTATTCGCTGGAGGACTCGGCCAACACGATCGTCGTGGTTGGCAAGTCAGAACCGAGGGTCTATGCCGCATGTGTTGTGCTTGCCACAACCCGGCTGGACGTGAACGGCACGGTCCGTAAGCGGTTTGGCACCCGCAAAGCCTCGTTCGCGCCAGGTGAGGAGACCGCCAGCAAAACCGGCATGAGCATCGGAGGAGTCACGCCCTTTGGGCTGCCTGCCGACCTACCTCTCTGGGTCGATGCGGCGGTGATGGACCGGGATCGAATCATTCTCGGAGGAGGCGGGCGCGATCGCAAGGTGTTAGCGCCACCAGCCATTCTCACGGCCCTTCCCAACGTTGAAGTTGTGTCGAACCTCGCAAAAGACGTTCCCAACAGCTAGCGGTGTCGCTCGGCGACCACCAACGGCTTTTCCGTAGGTGTGACACCCTGTGCCTATGGTGAATTCCGTGCCCCTGCCACGCTTCGCCGTCGTCGACCTGGAGACATCAGGGTTCTCCACGCAACGCCATCGCATTCTGCAAATCGGTATGGTCACGGTCGAGGCCGACGGCACAGTCCTCGACGAATGGTCGACGCTCGTCAAACTTCGATGGCCTTTTCAACGCGTTGGCCCGACACACGTCCACGGCATCACCAGATCCACTCTGAAAGACGCCCCGCGGCTCGATGATGTCCTGACCGAATTCGGGGAACGCCTGAACGGGTCACTATTCACCGCACACAACGCGTCGTTTGACGCCGGGTTCTTGCTCCGGGCCGCCAGGCGGCGCGCCGGCGACGACCCCGTACACGTCGGCCTCGAACCCCGACTCTGCACGCTGCGAATGTCGCGCCGGCTCGACCCCGATCGCCAACAATCACACCGCCTCGGCGATCTCTGCGAGCGCTACGACGTCGCTCTCGACCGACCGCACGACGCGCTCGCCGACGCGGCGGCTACTGCCGCTGTGCTGCCGTACCTCCTCGAGGGTCACAACATCACCACGAGCGAACAACTCGAGCCGTTCTACGTCTTGTAAAGGTTCAGAATTCGTCGCGCCAACAACGACGCATCGGCCCGCGCCGAGGCCGGTTCGACAAGCTCCACATCAGACCCCAGCCGAATCAGTAGCCGACTCAACCACCGCTCACTCGCCACCGGCAACCGCACTTCGACCCATCCGTGCAGATCTTCGATTGTGCGGATTTCATCCATCGGATAATGCTCAACGACCCATTGCGCGGCGGGGGCCAGGCGGATCACAGCACGCGGAACCTCCGCATCAACGAAGAACCCTTCCGGTGCCGACAACTGTTCTTCAATTGCGACGAGCCGCCCGGTCAACTCGAGCTCTTCGATGCGATCGATTCGGAACGTTCTCCGCTCCTGAGAGCGCCCATCGTCGGCGACGACGTACCAGTTTCCCGCGTCGGCAAACACGTGGTGCGGAACGATTGTGCGGTCAGCGATCTCATCCCGAGCGGGCGTGTAGTACCGGATGGTCATCTCAGCGCCACGTGTAGCTGCCTCGGCTAGTTCGTCGGTCAGCGCAGGTCGGGCAAGATCGATTACCACCCCAGCGGTATCGTCCGCGCCCGTGTCGATTCCGGCATCACCGAGGGCGGCAGCAAGCTTCGCCAACCCGCGGCCCAGCGGCCCGGCTGGATCCGCACCCGGCAGTTCCATGGCGGCACGGGCTGAGGACAGTAGGGAGAAGCCCTCAGGGGCAGTGAGGCGCAAGGGGCGCGTGAAGAGGCGCGGAATCCCAACGAATACGATCCCATCGTCGACGAACACATCGATCATCTCATCGACAAACGGTGGAAGCCCACACATCGCGACCAGCTCGAGTTCCTTCTGCACCTGCGCCTCGGTCATGTCGAATCGCTCCGACACTTCCGAGAGAGGAACCTCTCCGACCTCCATCAGCCACGGGAGCATTACCAGCAGCCGCCGGAGTCGGTCCTCTGCCTTGCGCGGCCCACTCATGTGGTTCTCTCACGGGCGACATCGCTCAGCCACTCGATGATTTGCGTGCGAACCTCTGGCGGCTCCAATACGACAGCATGATCGAGCAGCCCGAACAGCCACGAACGAAACGCATCAAGATTCGATGCCGGCACCAGAATGCAGATCGCACCACCTGGCCGACGCTCCACCACGCGTTCGGAACCGAGCTCACGTTCCACTGCCGATGATCGGACCGCGTCGACCTCTACCAGGGCCTCGACGCCATCATCGGGGGCGTGACCGATCTGTTTCGGGTCGGCCGGAAAAGCTGAACGGGGATCAAATGATTCCGGGCGCTCGAACGTGTGGCCCTCGCCGACGATGATTCCTGCGGCACCACCATCGAATCGGTCGATGCGAAATGTTCGTCGCTCGCCGCGAAGATGATCGTGCCCGATCACATACCAGAACCCGCCGCGCAGCAGAAGGCCCCATGGGTCGAGCTTCCGTAACTCGCCACGGTACGAGAACTCGATCGACGCTCGAGCAGCGACGGCAGCCCTGATTGCCGGAAGCTCGGGGCGCTCGGGCAGGCTTGCCGATACGTGCAACTGCCCGTCTCCGAGCATGCCCCCGAGTTTCCAGATCGCATCCTGGGCGTTCGTGGAGTCGGTCCGAACCGCAGCGACTGCCACCTGCAGGGCGTGCATCTCGTCAGTGTCGAGCTCGAGGTCGGAAAGCTCGTACGCCCTTCGATCGATTCGGTACCGGGTCTGGCCGGCGTAAGCCCCACCCGTCACCATCTCTGTGTCGATCGGCACCCCAATCTCGCGCAGTGCGGCCTTGTCGCGTTCGAACGCCGCACGTCGAGCCTGCTCCTGATCGGGGTACTGACCGACCAGTTCAGACGAGATCTGAATGAGGCTGAGCGGCTCAGCCGTCTCGAGCAGCAGTGCGAGCAAGTTGGTCAGACGCTCGACGCGATCAACCATCGCCGACAACGGCGGCGCTGACCGCGGCAACCACTTCTTCGGCTGATGCGCCAGGGGTCAGCACAGAGGCGACTCCGGTGGCGAGCAGTTCTTCGACATCGTGATCGGGAACAATGCCCCCAACGACCACCGGAATATCTACGCCGCGCTCACGGAGCTTCTGCACGACGAGGGGTGCCAGAGTCATATGGGCCCCCGAGAGAAGTGAGAGACCGACCGCATCAACATCTTCGTCAACCGCCGCAGCCGCAACAGTTTCGGGAGTCTGGAAGAGGCCGGTGTAGATCACTTCGAAACCGGCATCGCGAAGGATGCGCGCCACAATCTTCACACCGCGGTCGTGGCCGTCGAGACCGACCTTCGCGACAAGAATTCGCTCCCCACTCATCACGCTTGACCTTACCGGTCGGCACCGAGATCGAGCCGATTCTGCACAGAACGTACGGCAGCCTCCACGGCGAGGGCTGGGCTGCTCAGGATCGGTGTGGAAGTTTCGAGCAGGAACGCGGCGTCTGCCATCGACGCCTGAGCCAACACGATGACGTCGTACAAGCCATCCAGCGAGGCACAGGTTGTTGCCACCATTCGTAAGTACTTGTCATATTCCCCTGCCTCGAAGACGTTCCACGCCCCATCGCAGAGAACGGTCGTGATATCTACCGACACTCCACGGGAGGACGCGACGGACTCGATCTGCTTCGCCGCCGATCGTCGAACAGGTGCAGACGACCGTCGAGGCGCCTGCCAGTTCGAGCTGGTCGAGCGCTGCTGCTATTCCATCGACCACGTCCGGATGGTTTGGCCCCGCACGGCGAGCTTCATCGAGGAGCGACTCGTCGACGACGACAACCGTTTCCAGATCAGGGTTGATCTCGGCCACCAGGCGGTCGAATGTAGAAATGTGGACCGGCGATGTGTGGAGAAACCCGATGCGGATTTCGACTGCGGCGGGCTCGAGCATCGCGTTACCGATGACCTGAGACAGCGAGTGCGGTCAGAGCTGCAGCGACTTGGTCTGCAGGAACTCTTCGATGCCGTATGGACCGTTCTCGCGACCGTAGCCAGACTGCTTGTAGCCGCCGAACGGCGCCGCAATGTTGAACCCGCCACCGTTGACATCGACCGCGCCCGTACGCATGCGGCGTGCAACCGCGATCGCTCGATCCTGATCTCCTGACCAGACGCCACCGGAGAGCCCATAGAGGCTGTCGTTGGCGATGCGTACCGCGTCATCGTCGTCGTCGTAGCCGATGACGACTAGCACTGGTCCGAAGATCTCTTCCTGGGCGACGGTCATGTCGTTGGTGACATTGGCGAGGACGGTCGGCTTAACGAAATAGCCGACCTCGTGTCCTTCGGGCTTTCCGAGCCCTCCGGCAGCGATGACTGCACCCTCGTCGACACCCTTCTGGATGTAGCTCTGCACGCGGTCGTACTGGGCCTGCGAGATCAGTGGGCCCAGATGCATGCCTTCCTTGCTCGGATCATCGACCTGCATGGCCCCGGCCGCAGCTGCGGCAATCGCCACGGCTTCGTCGTAGCGGCTGTTTGGCACCAACATCCGAGTGTGTGCAGTACAGGTCTGACCCGAGTTGAGATAGCAGGCGAAGATGCCCTTCGGAATAACCGCTTCGAAGTCAGCGTCGTCGAGGATGATGTTGGCCGACTTGCCACCGAGTTCGAGAGCAACCCGCTTGACCGTGCCGGCCGCAACTGCGGCGACGCGCTTACCCGCACGTGTGGAGCCGGTGAAGCTGACCATGTCGATGTCGGGATGAGCGGCGATCGCTTCACCGACGACGGGGCCGGTACCGGTGACCATGTTGAACACGCCATCGGGAAGTCCGACTTCGTCGATGATCTCGGCGAGAATGAAAGCGTTGAGCGGCGCTACTTCACTGGGCTTCAGCACGAATGTGCAACCGGCTGCCAACGCTCCACCGAGCTTGCAGATGATCTGGTGGAGCGGGTAGTTCCACGGAGTGATCGCACCGACTACGCCGACAGGCTCTTTCACGACAAGGCTGTTGCCGATCTCTTCTTCGAACTCGAAGTTGTCGAGAAGTGTTGCGTAGCTCTGCATGTTCCCCGCAGGTAGACCGGCTTGGATCATGTTCGACCAGGTGTTGGGCATGCCCACTTCGCCCGAGATGACTTCAGCGATCTCGGCCGAACGTGCCTGCAGAGCCTCGTTGAGGCGGACCATGTACTTCTGACGTTCCTCCACCGGAGTAGACGCCCATGAGTCGAACGCTCGACGCGCTGCCGCGACGGCCTTGTCGACATCGCTGGGAACTCCTTCGGGAATCGAGCCCATGACCTGTTCGGTCCCGGCATTAATGACTTCGATCGTGCCGGTCCCGTCAGAGGGAACCCAGGTGCCGTCGATATAGATCTTGGAATAGTCACGCATGAACCCAGTCTTACCGATTGCCGCGCCCATCGCGCAACCGGAGGTGCGGGCCGCTCAGCTCAGCTTCATGAAGAGACGTTCGAGTTCATCGACGTCGATCTCGCCCTCGACTTCTGAGCCATCGGGAGTTGACACGCAATACCGCATCCCGCCGACAACCAGCCGATAGCCAACCCGGTCGAGAGCTGCCTTGCATGCGGAGAGTTGCGTCACGATCTCGCGGCAATCCTTACCCTCTTCGACCATCCGCTGCACGCCACGTATTTGGCCCTCGAGCCGGCTCAGGCGCTTGAGCACATCGTCGTTCACCTCTTCGGGAAATCGCATACTCCCACCCTACCCCCCGGGGTATCCAGCCAACCCCAACCCCGACCCCAACCGTGACCGGATCTTGGAACGCGTACGAGGTTCAAGAGCTTGGTTTCGACATGGGTCTCCAACAGGCCCACAAGACGGAGGCGTTCTCGAACGCGCTCTTGGCCGGAGGCGTCGTCCTTCTGCCATCCGAGCCGACGATGGCGGCCTCGCTCAAAAACGCCGACAATG
>JADWMG010000154.1 GCA_015767405.1 Actinomycetota bacterium | reverse complement strand
TGTATTCGAGCCGGCATTCGGTGCTCAGGCTCGTACGCCCGCTGCCTGTTACCCGTTGTCGGAATGCTCGACGGGGGCTCGACGACGATCCGGCCCCGAATAGCCGGACGCCGAGGCCTGCGCTTCCAGGGCCAGCTCCGTCGTCATTACGTCGGCTAGTCGATGTGTCACCCCGGTCGACTTTGCGCCATACATCGCCACATCCGCAGCACGAACGAGGTCATCGAGAGTGGCCCCATGGCGTGGGAACAACGCTGCCCCTACTGCAGCAGAGATTGAGACATCACCGACGATCGGCGTCGAACTGAGTCGGCTACCAATACGTTCGGCGCTGTTGCGGACCGCTGTACCGTCCTCGATTCCTGGCAGCAGGATGACGAACTCGTCGCCGCCCCATCGCCCGACCACGTCAGTGTCACGAACCGCGTCGCGAAGCCGCTCCGCAGCGGCGCTCAGCACCAGGTCGCCGAACTGGTGACCAAGTGTGTCGTTGATCTGCTTGAAGCCGTTTAGATCTATGAGCATCACGCATGCGCCCGCACCTGTTCGGCTTGCATCCTGAAGTACCTCCACGGTCTGGCGCTCGAATTCATGGCGATTGAGCAGACCGGTCAGTTCGTCCGTTGTTGCCCGACGCTCCAACGATCGTCGATCGATGAGGAACGTCCATCCCGCAAGGCCGACCAGCACTGTTCCCAGCGCAAGGAGGGCGGCGTAAAGAAGGAGGCTGTCACCGACCAGGCCAACATCGTCACTGACCGACGCCGTCACCGCAATCGATCCTCCACCTGACACGTCGACGACGTTGATAGCGACCCTCTTTCCGTCAGCCCCGGTCGGACCGGACTCGCCGCCGGAAGGGGGCGCACCGGCGAGGAGTTCGACGGTCACCTCGGCTCGGTACTCCTCCATCACGGCCCACGCTGGTTCACCGATGAGTGCTTCGACCGGCAGCTCGATCACAACGGTCGAATCACCTCGAGCAACGACCAGGGCCGAATCACTGGACTCATCGACTACAACAACACTTCGTCCGTCGAGTTCGACTGACTGTTCGGCGGCGGCGCCAAATGTCGCCATCCCCAAAAGGTCCGCTCCGGTGCATCGCTCAGACAATTCCGTAACCACACAGGCGGCCGCCGAATCACCGAACGAGGCCGCGATTTCAGTCGGAGCGGATTCGGCAGCGGCCGTCTCAGCGACCGCTTGGGCGCGAAGCAACGTGGACTCCACCGACTGACCGGCAATCAGCATCGCCGCAACGACCCGCGCATCCTGTTCGCCGCGCAATTCCGAACGCTTGTTGACCATCGAAACTGATGTTGCGACGAGCAGCACGACGCTGCCGAAGAGCGCGCCGAGTCGCACCAGTCTCATGAGATGGCATCGGCATCGACAGCTCTCAACTTGAGGAAATCCTGACGAATGAACCGACTCGTGCACCCATTCTCGTTTGTATGCAATTTTCGGTCGACTATGAGCAGAAACTTGCCTACAAACGACGAACTGGCGCGATCAGCGCCGCGATTACGCGATTACCGCCGTGGCCTTGATTTCGACGCGCGCTCGAGGGACTACGAGCGACGCACATCCGATGGCTGTCCAGGCGGGATAGGGCTCGCTGATAACAGCATCTTTCGCCGCTATAAAGTCCCCGATCTCAGCCATCCCAACGTGAAACGTCGTCAGCTCGACAATGTCGCTCAACGTGGCCCCGGCCTCTTCAAGTGTCGAAGCCAGTTGCTCGAACGCTGCGCGGAATTCGTCCGCGGCTTCGCTAGGGACCCGCCCATCCTCACCGTGCCCGATCACACCGGACACGTACACCGTGTCACCGACTCGGAACGCTGGTGCAAAGTGAAATTGCTCGTAGGTGCCTTCTTGCCCGGGTGGAATGATCGCCTTGCGGATGGTCATGGTCTTTCCTCTCAGTTGGTATTACGAGTCCAACAGACCATCGACGGAAGCGCAACTCCTAAGCAGGAGAGCCAGGCGAGTCCGAGCTAGTGTCGATCTTCATGCCAGCGCTGAAGGGTCACTTGGCGGATGCGTAGCGAATCGGATCAGTGGATTGCCCTCGGCGTCGCCCTGATCGTCATCGCCCTGATCGCCTACGTCCTCTATCGACCGCGTGTGCAGCAGTCCAAGGAGTACCAGGCGGCGGTTGTGCCGTTGTCGAACATCATGGACGTCGGATTCATCGTCATGTCACCGGCGATCGTATTACTCGCCGGATTCACGGCGCCGCTGGTGATGTTGGCGGTCTGCTTGGTCGCGATCGCGATGGGATTTGCGATCGGCTACAACATTCGTCATTACGAACCACTCCAAGGGACCGACGACCCACTCAACAAGGTTGAGAGAACAGCGCAGTGGGCGTTACTCGGAGCGTCGGTCGTCAACATCGCTTATTACACGCTGCTGCTGATGGCACTCTTCCTGTTGCCGTTCGACGCGTTCACCACCGGCCGCCAGAGCTTCATGGGTGTCATCTATCTAGGCGGCATCGCGCTGATCGGCTACTCCGGCGGAATGGTATGGCTCAACAAGAAAGGCGACCAGACGACCGCATTCAACCTCGCGGCTGTCATCGGGGTGTTGGTGGCGTTCGCGGTCTACAACCTCCAAGAATGGCTCGGAGGGCGCTGGGCCCTCAGCGACTCACCTGAGCCCGACATGGAGGACTTCAGGAAGATCATCGGGCTGTTCGCCATCGTGCAGGGATTCGAGGCGTCCCGGTACATCGGTGACAGGTTCGGCGCGGAGCGGCGCATCTCGACGATGCGTATCGCGCAGAGCATCTCCACTGTCGTTTTCGTCGCAATGATCGCCGTGATCTTGGTGCTCTTCCTCCCACCAGACGGCCCGGTCAGCGGTACGGCAATCTTCGAGGTCTCAGACAAGGTCGGCGCCAGCATGCCCTGGCTGATCCTGTTGGCGGCGATCGGCAGTGAAACCTCGGCGATCATCGGTGCCACGTCATCGCGTAGCGACATGCTTGTCACGGCAAAGGTTCCTCGGAAGATCAGCTTCCTGGTGATCCTGATCCCCGCGATGCTCGTGGTCACCTTCGTCGACGTGGGCGCCGCTGTGAACCTCGCCTCGCGGGTGTTCGCTGCTTACTACCTGGTCGAGGCGTTGCTGGCCGGGCTCCTGGCACGGCGCAAGGGCAACTGGTGGGCTGTAGCGGGCTTTGTGGTCATCGGCCTCATGATGGTCACGATCATGATCTTCGGCCTGCCGCTCAGCTGAGATCTGTGAATCAGGTTGCGTCCGGCTGCTCGTCCATCACGGCCCTATAGATGTTCCCATAGACATTGTCTTCGCCTAGTTGGTCGATGACGTTGTCCTTGCCAAGGACCTCCAAGACATCGGGGTGCACCCTCGCGAGGCGAATTTCCACACCTCGGCCCTCAACCAGGTCGAGGATGCTGCTCACCTGGGCCGAGCCCTGGGAATCGATGAACGAAACGGCTTCGAAGCTGACCACGATGGTATGCGGCTTGGGGTCGGCCGCGTCGAAAAGCTCCCGTAGCTCATCCTCGAACGCGCCGGAACTGGCAAAATAGAGCCCGGCATCGAACTTAACAACGAGCACGCCTGACTGCGTCTCGCCGTCGCTGTAGCGCTCGAGACTACGGAAGACCTGGGTGTCCGGCTCTCGAGCAAGCACTGTCATCGATGGCGTCGCCGACACGTAGATCAGCCAGATGATCGAGAGCAGAACGCCGATCAGTACGCCGGCGAGCACACCGGCGGCCAGAACACCGAGGATGGCGACGATCGCTATCCAGAAGTCGACACGATCCACTCTGAAGAGTCGACGCATTGCGGGAACGTCCATCATGCCGCCCACCACCGCTTCGATAATGATTGCCGCGAGGACCGGTAGCGGGAGATCGGAAAACAGCGGGGCCAGCAGCAGAAGGGTAAGAACGATGACCGCGCCGGTCGTGAGAGAAGCGACTTGAGTCTTGGCTCCGGAGGTGTCATTGAGTGAGCTCGCAGACAGGCTGGTGGAGACCGGAATTCCCCCTACGAGACCCGCTCCGACGTTCGCCGCCCCCTGGGCGGTGGACTCTTGGTTGATGTCGATCCGGTAGCGGTGCTTGGAGGCGAATGAACGGGCGTCGCCGGCAGTCTGGGAGAAGCCGATGAGCAACAGACCAACGGACGATCCGACGATGACCTGAATGTTGTCCCGGACGAATCCGAGATCGGGAAATGCAACCGATGGCAAACCGCGGGGGACGTCGCCGACCAGTGCGACTCCCTCATCACCGAGGTCGAGTGCCCACCCGGCAAAGATCCCGATGACGACCAGCACCAGAGCGCCGGGAACCTTCGGGGCCTTGAAACGAAGACCGAAGATGAGCACCAACGAAAGCACACCTATCAACAACGTGGTGCTGTCCGTTTGGTCGAGGCCCTCGACCCAACTGCCCAACTCACGCCACGAGTTTGAGCCCTCTGCTTCGGTGCCGGTGAGCTTGGGGAGTTCCCCAATCACCACCTGAATTGCAGCACCAAACAAGAATCCGGTGATCACGGCTTTGGAGAGAAAGTTGCTGATCCAGCCCATCTTGAACAGGGCGAGTAGCAGGTACAACAGACCCGTCACCATCGTGATCGCCGCAACCAGCGCGACGGCGTCATCGCCAGAAAGCCCTGAAGTGACAAGCCCACCGGCGGCCACAGCAGCCAACGCTGAGCTCGGGCCCGTTGCTATCTGGCGGGATGTTCCGAAGAGCGCGTACAGGATCGCTCCCGCAGCCGCCGCGTAGAGTCCGTGCTCGACGGAAACCCCTACGATGCCTGCATAACCGAGCGACTTGGGGACGACCAGCGCCGCGACACTCACGCCGGCTATCAGGTCCGGGCGCAACCATTTCCGGTTGTAATGCGGTAGCCAGCCGACAATCGGGATCAGCTTGGCAATGCCCGACGGCACGGCTTCTGGCGGATCAGCACTTGTGCCCGTTTCGTCTGCGGACTGATCGGATGATCCTGCCATTCCACGCTCCTTGCTGGTCATCAGGAACCTAACAATACGATGCCGGCAGGTTCACATCGCGCGAACTCGCCGCCGCCGGCTGAGCAGTCCGTTTGAGCTTTTCGTTTGTAGGTAATTTTTGGGTCGTATGGGCCCAAAATTCACGTACAAACGAGATTGACCTACAACGACAAAGGGATGACACCGTTACCGGCATCATCCCTGCTCTTGTCTGGCGCGCCCGGAGAGAGTCGAACTCCCAACCGCTTGATCCGTAATCAAGTGCTCTATCCATTGAGCTACGGGCGCTGATTTGTAACGGGCGACATTGTAGGCCGAAGTCGCCCGATTCAGTCGGCCGACGAAGTGACCTCAGAATCCCCAGGGACCCCAGCCACCGGCCCGCTCGTAGAGCGCGTAGGCGGCGCGTGCGTTCGTAGTCGGATCGTAGAGTTGGTCAGCCGACGTGATGCCCATGTCGCTCAGCCAGCCCTTGTGGACATCCCAGTACATCTGGAATATGCCGTAGCAGCAGTAGTTCTTGGCAGTCGGCACGTAGTTGCTCTCGCGCCATGCGATCTCGAGGGCACGCT
The DNA here is from genome assembly GCA_015767405.1 of Actinomycetota bacterium. Lineage (GTDB taxonomy): Bacteria > Actinomycetota > Acidimicrobiia > Acidimicrobiales > Ilumatobacteraceae > Sva-07. The sequence continues at coordinate 509 of JADWMG010000154.1, read as the reverse complement.
CCTCGAGCTCATCGGGCCAGACATCGCGGATGATCTGCTCGATGTCGGCCGGTGCTGTCGGTGTCGGTGGAGCAGGGGCCGCGGTAGTAGGAGCGGTGGTAGGTGCAACAGTCGCTGGTGGTGCCGTCGTGGCGGGTGCCGTCGTGGCGGGTGCCGTCGTCGGTGGTTGAGTTACCGGCGGAGGTGGCGGCGGTGTTCTCGCACCCTCAGGCAGACAGATCGATGACCCTGGATACAGGGGCGTGTTCGAACCTGCGCCGTTCAATTCAAGCAGGTCGCTGACGGTGACTCCAGCGCCGTCCGCGATGCGAATCCAGAAGTCGCCAAGGACAACTTCGTACTCGACCGGACAGACCGGCTCGACGCGGACAGCGGGCTCTTCAGCCTCAGCCGGTGCCGCAATGCTGTCAGACGATGAGTCGGCTTCCGACGGCTCGGTCGATCCGCTCAGTTCAGAGACAGAACGTGCATCGCTCGTCGGCGTCGCACTCTCGACAGGCGTTGCTTCG
>JADWMG010000153.1 GCA_015767405.1 Actinomycetota bacterium | reverse complement strand
CAGCTAGCACCGGACCAGCTAGCACCTGACCAGCTAGCACCTGACCAGCTAGCACCTGACCATGCTTCTGGGAACCAAATGTAGGCGGTGAGTGGCTCTTGGGACACTGATGTGTCGACAGCGGCCTCGGAGAATGTCTGCGTCGCAACCGGGGCGGCTGCGGAGTTGGCAGCTGCTACATCGACCAGGCCTGAGCCAGCAACCTGGCTCTCGGCAGCGAGTGGTGTGGTTGTATCGGTGAGGATCGCCTTGACCTGATCGTTGGTGAGGTCGGGGCGGGCATCGAGGAGAAGTGCGGCAGAACCGGCGACGATTGCAGCCGCCTGCGACGAGCCACTCCCTCGGAAGGTTTCTGCATCGACGTAGCCGGTATCGGCATGGTTGACGTCAGCATCGCTACCGGGTGCGCGGAGGCTCTCGATGTGGGCACCGGGAGCGCTGAGATCGGGATTGCGCACCCCGTCACCGCTGCTCGACCAGTCAGCAACATTGATTCCGGACTCGCTGACGTCGGCGCCGGCAACGGCGATGACGTAGGGGTCATTGGCCGGGGTGAGAAGACCGTTTGCGTCGGCTCCGTCGTTGCCAGCTGCGGTCACAACCACGATTCCGGCGTCCCAGGCACGCTCAACAGCAGCTGCCAGCGGGTCGTTCTCGTATGGAAGATTCGAAGGCGTTCCAACAGCGAGGTTGATCACGCGGATGTCGAGTGCGGCAGAGTTGTCAACAACCCAGTCGACGCCTGCAACAAGGCCACCGGGGAGTACGTCGCCATTGCGATCGCCGACCTTGACCGACACGATGCCGGCATCGGGTGCAACGCCCAGGAACCACTCGGGATGTTGCTCGGCCAGCGCCGGATCGGCCCCGGTCTCACGACCGGCGATGATTCCTGCGAGGTGCGTGCCGTGACCATTGGCATCGACGAAAGCGGTCGCCTGATCGGCGCCCTCACTACTGAGGTCGACCGCCGCCACCACCTTGTCGGAATCGAGCAGTCCGTCAACCGGAGCAATACCGGTATCAATCACAGCGACGTTGACGCCAGCACCAGTGATGCCTTGGGCCCAAAGTGCGCGGGCTCCGATCTGGTCGACGACGTGGAACATTGAACCGAGAGGGAGATCCGCAGCGTTGACTGCGGGCTCGGTAACAGGTTCGAACGTGTCGGTATCGGAGGAGGAGAACGCGAAGAAGCCGGCGGCACCCAAAGCGAGTACTGCCGCGAGGGGGCCAAACCTTCCCCACTTGGGAGAATCGGTCCGCGGCACGGTCAAACGTGCGCCGCTACTGCCCCAGCTCGAACTCGGCTGACCAGTACTACCGCGTGCCAGCACAGTGGCTGGCTGAGTTCCAAAATTCATCATTCTCTCCGTCCCAACGCCCCTCCCAGGGCACTCGGCTAGCAACTTTCAGAGCCCATCTGAGACCTGGAAGTTCTTAACAGTTCCTTGAACCTATCTTGACAGTTCTGAACTGTCAACCGCCACGGAGAGACGCGGCCGACCACGGGGAGCGTTCGACCACCAAGAGCGGTCAACCACAGGGAGTGATTCCAGGTCCGGAAGGGCCTTGATTTGGGAGATTTGCGATTCCAAGCGCCGCTCGTCGCGGGTCGCGCGCTGTTCGGAGGAACCGTCAAGCCGGGCAGACGATTCGCGCCGACGGTGTCAGTTGTCGTGCTCTACGTGGGATTCGTCAGGATCAAGTCTCTGGGGGCTCGGAACGTGCCGCGGTGTCATCCAGGCCGAACTCGGCCGAGAGCAGCGCCGGCCATTGATCGGGTTCGACCGGGCTGTCAACAAATTCTTCGCAAGCGTCACGTCGCCGGAAAATTCCTGTGCGAAGTGTGATTCGTGATCCATCCCTGCCAGTAGCTCTCGTTGCGAACGGCTTAGTCGTCCATCCCAGTCCGGGCTCCGTCTGCAGGAAGTCACTACGAGGCGTAAACGCGTCCAGAGAAAGCGGCTCGAACGATCCCCAAAGCTGATCGGCCCACGAACCGTCCGCCTGGCGATCGGCGATGACGAAACCATCGTTGTCCACATCGCATCGGACCGTCCTCGGGAGGCCAACGTGCGTGCCGCTCTCCAGAGGAATCGGCACTATGCAGCAATCGCCGAACCCAACATCGACGAACACAGGTCGACCTTCGAGATGAACGACCAGTGCACAATGATCCAACGGCGGACCCCAGCCGTCGGCACCGTGAACGCGACATGAGACGTAGTCGGCCTCGAATCCGATCTCGCGGAGAAGCCATCCGAACGCGCCGTTGAGCTCGAAACACCAACCGCCACGGCCACCCGCGAGAATCTTGGCGAGAGAATGTTCGATATCAGTGCTTACCCCGCGACGGTGGAAGACATCCAGGTTCTCGAACGGCACGCGTATGAGATGCGCCAGCTGGAGTTCGCCGAGCAAGTCCGAGCTCGGAGAACGGCCACCGAGCTTGACACCCAGACGTTCCAGGTAGTCGTCTCGCATTCCGATCACCCTAAGACTTCAAGCAAGCTTGAAGTCAAGGACAATCATGCAACTCGACCACTGGCCGAACTGTGTTTCCGGTTACGGAATGCGTAGGCCGGAGATCGCACGCGAGATGACGAGTTGCTGGATCTCGCTGGTGCCTTCGAAGATCGTGAAGATCTTCGAGTCGCGGTGCCAGCGCTCAACCGGGTACTCGCGGGTATAGCCGTACCCGCCGAGTATCTGGATTGCATCTTCGGTCACGCTCACAGCGGTCTCGGAAGCCTTCCATTTGGACATCGAGCCTTCGCCGTTCTTGAATGTGCCGTTCTTTGAGAGCCATGCAGCGCGCCAGATGAGTAGACGGCTGGCATCGATCTCGGTGATCATGCGGGCAAGCTTGAAAGCGATCGCCTGATTCATGATGATCGCGCGGCCGAAAGCATGGCGCTCTTTCGCGTACTCGAGCGAGTACTCGTAAGCGGCTCGTGCGACGCCGAGCGCCTGAGCACCAACTGCCGGGCGGGTGGCCTCGAACGTAGCCATCGCCGGCTGCTTGCCAGTGGACACATTGTCACGGGCTCGAGCGAGCTTCTCGTCGAGCTTCTCCTTACCGCCGAGCAGGCACGACCCGGGCAGGACAACGTCTTCGAGGACAACCTCAGAAGTGTGGCTGGCACGAATGCCGTGCTTGAGATACTTCTGACCCATCGACAGACCGGGTGTGTTGGGCGGCACGACGAAGCTGGCCTGACCCTTCCCCTTGAGTTCAGGATCGACGCTGGCGACGATCACGTGTACGTCGGCGATCCCGCCGTTGGTGATCCACGCCTTGGTTCCATTGAGCGTCCACTCGTCTTTAGCCTCGTTGTAGACGGCGCGAGTGCGCAGGCTCGACACATCAGACCCAGCATCGGGCTCACTAACGCAGAACGCACCAAGCTTCACATCGTCAGCTGTGCCGTAACACTGCGGCACCCATTCCATAACCTGTTCCGGGGTGCCGTTGCCAGCAATTCCGGCTGCCGCAAGAGCGGTGCCCATGATGGCCATGCCGATACCGGCATCGCCCCAGAAGATCTCCTCGATGGCGACGGGCATAGTGAGTCCGGTCGGATCACCCATTGCGTTGAGGATGAAGTCGACTCCGTAGAGCCCGATCTGCGCAGCCTCCTGCACTACTGGCCACGGAAACTCTTCGCGCTCGTCCCACTCGGATGCGACTGGACGAATCACGTTTTCGGCAAAATCGTGGACCCACTTCTGGATTTGGATTTGATCTTCGCTGAGGCTCATGGAGAAATCAGTCATATCCACTAAGTTACCCAACGGTAACTACGTTTTCCTACTCTTGTCCGCATCCAAAGCGACAACCACATGTTCGATACTGTCCACCGGATGGGACACGGGAGAGCGATCGCGTTCACATTCGCAGCTGTACTCGTCATTGCGTCCTGCAGCGGCGGTGACGATTCCAGCTCTGCACCGGCAACGACGCTCGCCCCCAGAGCCGATACGGAAGTTGATAGGGAACAGACCGACGCGACCGACGACGCAGAGTCTGGTTCTTCGCAGCCGGCGACATCCGAACCGCCCCCCGAGACAACCGTGCGACCTTCCACGCCTGCCGATGCGGTGACCTTGTCGACCATCGAGGACGCGATTGCCGCAGCCCCCGAGGGGTGCGATCCACTCGACACCCGGCAGTGCCTCCTTCCCTTCCCGAGCGATGCGCTCACAACCGACGACCCGACATCACCATCTGGTTTCCGCGTCGCGTTTCCGATGGCCGGCATGCCGGCGAACACCGAAGGCGTTGTTGTCGACCCAACCGACTGGAATCGCAACGACGGGTTCAGCCCCAACGCGTCAATCCTTACGTACGTCGCCGACCTCTCTCCGGAGGCATCGAATCTTCCTTCTTGGACAGACCTGGAAGGGTCCCTCCAGGATCAAGCAACCGTGGTGATAGTCGACACCGACACCGGCGTGCGGGTTCCCCTGTGGGCCGAACCCGACGTCAAGGCTGACAATCCCGCGGATCGCCTCCTCGTCATTCACCCGGCTATCAGCCTCGCGCCCTCCACCACCTATGCCGTCGGGCTCCAGGGACTCGTTGCAAATACCGGCGAACTCGTCGAACCGTCCGCCACGTTCGAGGTGTTCCGTGACAACCTCGCAACAGACGTCCCCCAGATCGAAGACCGACGCGAGGACATGAAAATGGTGTTCGATGCGCTCGCCGCGGGCGGGGTCGAGCGAAGCAACCTGCAACTCGCGTGGAGTTTCACCACCGCAAGTACGGCGGGCACTACGGGCCGCATGGTGCACATGCGCGACGAGACCATGGTTGGGCTCGGCACAACCACCCCTGAGTTCACTATTACGTCCGTCGACGAAACTACGGCGGTCGATGAAACCGACGATGATGGCATCGCCCGTCTCGTCCAGGGCACGTACACGGTCCCGAACTGGTTGACCGGCGATGGCGCTCCCGGAAACAAGATGAACTACGGCGCGGCCGGCGAACCGGCGCTGAACGGAATCGTTCAGTCACCGTTCGCATGCATCATCCCCGACACCGTCTTCGAGGGCACAGAACCCGCCAACATGGTCATGTACGGCCACGGTCTGCTCGGTTCACACCTCGAAATTGATGCTGGCAACGTCGTCGCCATGGCCAACGAGCACTACGCGATCTATTGCTCGACCAAGTGGGCCGGCATGAGCGAAGACGACATTCCCAATGCAATCTCGACGCTGCAAGATCTGTCCAACATGGCCACGATCGCAGATCGCCTGCAACAGGGCGTACTGAACCAGATCGTGCTCGGTCGCATGATGCTCGCGGCGAACGGCCTCGAGGTGGAGCCCGAATTCAAGCGAGCCGACGACTCGTCGATGATCGACAACAGCGCGCTGTACTTCGACGGCAACAGCCAAGGAGGCATCATGGGCATGATGCTCGCGGCGGTCTCCCAGGACATCGATCGAGCTGTGCTCGGCGTTGTGGGGATGAACTACTCCATGTTGCTTCCCCGATCAGTTGACTTCGACACGTACGAGGCGGTGTTCATTCCGGCGTACGAGAACCCACTCGAACGCGAGCTGTTGATGTCGGTGATGCAAATGTTGTGGGACAGCGGCGAGGGTGCCGGCTATGTGCGACACGTGGTCTCGGATCCGCTCCCGAATACCGACGCAAAGAACGTCCTGATGCACGTTGCATTCGGAGATTGGCAGGTAACCGAACTCTCCGCGATGATCGCCGCACGCACGATGGGCATTCCGATTCACCGCCCCGTAACTGCCGACGGTCGCAGTAGTGAAATCCGCCCGGGCTGGGACATCGACACACTCGACTATGCGACCGATACCTCGGCACTCATCATCTGGGACTCCGGTTCAGACCCGATCCCCGTCGAGCAACTCGCGCCACGCAGCAGTCGCGATCCCCACGCGGATCCCCGCAACGACATCGATGTACGCCGCCAGAAAGCCGCATTCCTCTTCGACGGCGAATTGATCGACATCTGCAACGACCAGCCCTGCACCGCCGTCCCAAACTGACTGAGTAACGCCAGGGGCCAGGCCTCAGTTGTTATCAAATGACACGTTTGGGGTCTGACCCCATTCGTGTCATTTGGCGGCGAGGGACAA
>JADWMG010000152.1 GCA_015767405.1 Actinomycetota bacterium | reverse complement strand
CGGCGTGTTCAACATGACGACAAATGGATACAATTCTCCGGATTTGGTTTGAATAAAACCGGCGCGGGTGCTGATGCCGTGAAGTGTGCCGGTCTTGTAGTACTGCCGGCCTTCCCGCCGCAGTAAAGTGTGATAGGGTTCAAAAGTATCGAGAACCAGATTCATTTGGGCGGCAGTCACCCTGTTGTCACGCGATATACCGGAACCTTCAACAATTTTCATATTGCTGGTTCCAAGAATATTCTGGGCATACTTTCGGGCGGCCTGTACCCCTTTGGTTAAATTTCCAGGTTGTCCTGAGTCATTGATACCGGCCGCAATCAAAAGTTGGTTGGTCGTAAAATTATTCGAATGCTCCAGCAGCTTTGATATGATTTCCGTGAGCGCAAAGGGTGAAATATGGCGCAGGATTAAACAGTCAGTGTCTTTGTTTACCAGTCCCGACTTGACGGATCCATGAATAGACATGTTGTTTTTCTCAAGAAAATAGCGAAATAGCTGACCGGCATATAGGGTATTTTCCTTTTCCAAGCTGGATAGTACAATTCGGCCTTGCCTGACCTTTGAAAGCGTGATTTTTTTCATAGCCATCGGCAATAGCGGTGTCTGCGGCTCGGCGCTGATATAACCTTTATTTGTACGTTTAAAATAGACCGTATTGAAGTTGACGCAGAGCGCTCCATTCGGGGCATCATAAGGTTCTGAAGAAGCGGAAATGCCGGGTATGGGCGGGTGGGAGGTCTGAGTGTTCCGCGATTTCCGAGCACCATCATCGGGAGCCACTTCCGCACTCAGGGGTGTCCGTTCCGAAGCGACTCGCTCACAGGGCGCTTGAGCCGACCTGGGTTACCTCAATTCGGCAACATTTCGACCTGCTCACGGATGGCATCGTCGAGCCCGCCGGATGTGAGGCCGAGCGCGATTCGTGACGGTTCGGGATCGAAGAAGGTGTTGGCACATTGGATGTCGACATAAGGGACGGGTCGGATGCCGACGTCGAGGCCTGCCGCTTCGAGTTGTTGCGCTGTCTCTCTCGCCGCTGCGCGCAACTGGGCATGCCCAACGGTGACGACTTCTCGCTCGACGCCGTCGAGGTTGGCGATCTTGGCGATGAGCTCGGCCCACGTCACGTTCTGGTCACCGATCGGATAGCGGTGACCAGAGACTCCTCGTTCGAGACCACCGAGCACCGCTTCGGCAATGTGGACGACGCTGGTCATCATCGTCCCGCCCGGTGCGCAATGGATCGGGCCACCGTCACCCCGCAAAGTACCGATCAGCTCCTCCCACTGGGGCGAGCGGTTCGGCATCGTGCCCCAGATATAGGGGAGCTCGAGGGCGACGACGCCGAAGTCGTCTGTGATGAGATCGAACGCGGCCTGGGTCTGGCGGAGCCGGCTGCCGACATACGGGAGCCGTTCCGCTATCCGCAGGCTGGGCCAGATCCGGTCGAAGTAGGCGAAATACGAACCGAGCACTACCGCCCGAGACACACCGGCGGCGCGCGCTCCTGCCAGCGAGCGTCGGGTCATCGTGACGTTGATCGACTCGAGGAACGGCTCGAGCTCGTCCTTGGGCATCGGGGGCGGGTCCGTCCCTGCTGCGAACACGAGCCAATCGTGTCCGGCCATCACCGCTTCGAGGTCGCTGTCGCTCATCTCCCCCAGGTTCCCAAGCTCGATTCCCACAGAGTCGGGGAACATGCCCTCGGGCTTGGGTGGCAATGAGAGCACGGTGACGTCGTGTCCGTTGGCGAGGAGATGGTTGACGGAGTGATACCCGAGCAGGCCGGTCCCGCCGATGACCATGGTTCGCATCAGGACAGCCCGCCGCCGTCAGCGCGTACCTCGGCACCGTTGATGTAGGCACCGTCATCGCTGGCGAGCATGGCAACCACGCTGGCCAGTTGATCAGGAGTAGCCGCGCCGTTGAGCGGCCCCTGTCGGGCCATGATCGTGAAGTCGGGATCTTCGGGCAGCTCGGGTGCGACGGTCATCGCCGTGGCGACCTCGCCCGGAACGACCGCATTGCAGCGAACGCCCTTCTTACCGAACTCAACCGCGATCCCTCGGGTGAGCGCGCTCACTGCCCCCTTGGTCGCCCCATAGACCGCGCCGTATCCGGCCCCAGCCAGCGCTGAGGTGGATGAGGTGTTGACGATGTTGCCCCCAGACTCGACGAGGTACGGCATAGCCGCTCGGCTGGTGAGAAACGTGCCCAGCAGGTTGACGTTGACCAAGAAGTTGAACTGATCAACCGTCGTCTTCTCGAAGTGTTCGAGCAGCAGCACCCCGGCGATGTTGCACACGACGTCGATGCCGCCCAGTCGCGACGCGCAATCCTCGATGGCTGCGTTCACCGCAGCCTCATCGGAGACATCAAGCTTGCGGGTCTCGACGTCGGCGCCGAGTTCGACACACTGTGCCGCGGTGTCGCCCAAGCCATCCTCGTTCAAGTCGGTGAGATATAGCGAAGCGCCCTCACTCGCCAAGCGGACCGCCGTCGCCTGACCAATACCGGATGCTGCACCCGTCACAAATACTCGCTTGTTGTCGAATCTGTTCACTTTGGTTTTCTCTTTCGATCGATGTGGGCTGGGCTCAGCGCCCGCGTCTACTCGTAGTTCTGCAGGAGCGGGTACTTGGAGGTGTCGAACGACAATTCCTCGGACCGCGCAGAGAACTTCCAACCCTCTGATGTGCGCGTGTAATCGTCGACGTACCAGCCGCCGACGAGATAGAACATCTTCCCCTGCTCCAGCTGCAGAGGCATGGGGTTGTAGAAACCGATGCGCCCCGATGCCGTGTCGCCTTCGATCTCGACCTCCTGGTTGAGCACGAAGTGTTGTGTCCCGAAGAACTGCGCCAACGCCGAGCTCAAGAACACGACCATGTCGTCACGCCTGTGGCGCGGGCCGCCAGTGGCCGTGTAGTCGATCACCGCGTCCTCGGTGAAACAGGACCGGAACAGTTCCCAGTCCTTGCGGTCAACGCCGACCGCATACCGGGTGCACAAATCCAGAAGCTGGAGCCGATCCGCGATGTAGTCGGGTGTGTAGTCCCTCGGCGTCGAGTACTTCACTGTCTGTTCCTTTGCCCGGGGCTAGATGGAGAGTCTGCGAGCTTGTCGACGCGGGTGATGGGTCCGGAATCGGGAACGCTACCTGACTGGAGTTCCCGTGCGAGGATCCAGCAGACCACCAAACGGGTCCCCTCACCCTGCCACTCGGGGACTCGACGAGCGGGCAATGTCTGCATGGGTGTACGAGCTCGAGTCGTTCCTAGAGCCACATCTCTGTCGCGCTGACGGCGTCGTCGCGGCACATCCGATCGGCCGACGCGAACAACCTATGCCGCTCGTAATCGCAGCCGAGAACGCTCCGACCCGCGCCACGCCTCCGGCGAACTCGGTCGCCGACTCGGCCGTCCGAGCCGCCCATAGTCACGCGGCCTGACGGCGCACGATGCTGTCCGGGATCGAAGCCTCTTTGTGTCAAGGGGCGGTTTCGAGGACGTTCCGGGCGCGGCGAAGGGGCCCTCTTGCCTGACTGGGCGGAGGGGCGTAGCGTTGGCTTTGGGTCCGGGAAGTGACTTATCCGAAGAGCCGGCTGTTCAGGATGTAGGGCCGGTCACGCTGGAGTCAGAGTCGTTCCTGGGTGTCCTCCCGGGCCCACTTGATCAGCTGTGCTGTGGGCGGGCGTCAGCGACGAGGTGCCGGTAGATGACGTCGGAGAGGCGACGTTTCAAAGCTCGGATTGCTTCTTTGGAGCTCTTGCCTTCGGCCATCTTGCGGTCGTAGAACGCGCGGCCCAAGCTGTCGTGTCGGAGCTGTGAGATCGCGATCACGTGGATTGCCCAGTTCAGTTGACGGTTCCCGCGCGGGTTGAGTCGATGTCTGATCTTGGAGCCCGATGAGGCTTCGATCGGTGCGGTCGCGTTGTAGCTGGCGTAGTGATGCTTCGAGCTGAACCGGTCAATGTCGCCGGACTGGCCAATGATCATCGCAGCGGTGATCGGCCCGACCCCGCAGATCGTCGTCAACGATGTTGCTGACGCGGTCACTGCTGTTTCGATGCGTTGCTTGGACGCGGCGAGGAGTTGGTTGTAGCGGTCGATGTCGGTAGCGAGTTCGCGTGCGATCTCTTGTCGCTGGCGGCCCATCGCGTCGACGGGTTCGAAGTCGTCGATGAGTGCGTTGATCCTGGTCACGGCTGTGATCCGGAACCCGGCGCCGCCGGGAATCATCTCTAGGAGTAGGGCGTGCAGTCGACAGCTCGCCTTGTTCTTCAACCGGCCGAGGTCGCGGTGACGTTTCGACAACAACCGCAACACACGCGAGTGATCATCAGCGTGAACGGCCACGAGGTCATCGGCGCGCAGCGCAGCGATAGCGACCGAACGCGCGTCGTTGGGGTCGTTCTTCTGCGACCGGCCCGAGCCGAGCACGCGGACTCTCGACGCGCGAACCGGCGGCACGTCGATCACCTGCTCGCCGGCCGCGACGAGTTGTTGTGCGAGGAGATAGCCGAGGCCGTGGGCGGACTCGACCGCCCACGTTCGCTCCTCGAAACGCTCAGCCCAGTCGCGCAACCGGGCTGTTTGGGTGACACAAGATCGCACTCGGACTTCGTCGAGCACAACCTCGTTGCCGTCGATAGCGACAGCGGTGTGGGATGCCTTGTGAGGGTCGATCCCGATCATGATGGTCATGGCAGATGCCTTTCTGTCGGTGGTCAAACCGAGGTGGACACTCCTGATTCGGGTCGATTGTGTTCGCGCCTCTTTCGAGCCACACCTCGGCAAAGGAACCGGTCGGCAAGCAGTTCGATACAAAGCCAACCCCGAAGGGCAGCAGGCACTTCAAGAGCCCACCAACCGGCACCTTCGACGCTACGACAACCGTCGCACCGCACCCACCAGTCTCAATCAGGCACTTCCGGGATGGCCGTCTACTCGACGAGGGGGGATCGTCATGCCGGCTGTGGGGCAGGGTTTGAGTTGGTGGCGTAGATTGGTGTGATCGCTGCGGGAGGGGTCACGATCAACCAGGGAGGAACTCTTCAAGGTCCGCCTCTTGGCCGCCATGTCGCGGCTGTCACCCTGACCGCGGCGTTGATGCTGCTCTTCTTCTGGCTCGATGCCAACCCTGAAGGCGGGGGCTCTCTTCCGCTTTCGCATGCTGTGCTGGCCGACACGTCGCTTGTTCTTCTGTGCTTGATACTGATGCTCGGTGCGGTCGCACGCGTGGTGCCCAGATCGAGACGTGTTGTACCGTGGGCCCGAGAGCTCGGCATCGCGATGTTCGTGACAGCCGGTCTCCATATCGCGATCCTCGTCGGTCCCAGTCTGGAGGTGAGTGGGTTCTTCGGTGTTCGTTCGTTCCGCGGGTTCGAGTTCGGAACCCGAATGTGGGATGCTGCCAACTGGGTGGGTGTGGTGGCGCTGGGTTACGCACTGGTCCTCGCCGCTACATCAAACGACTGGTCTCAACGCAAGCTGGGGCGGGGATGGAAGTTCCTCCAGCGGCAGACGTACACCTTGTTCGTGCTCGCCTGGCTCCACACAGCGGCGTTCGTCGTGCTCGGGGCGGGGCACGCCGTCACTCTATTCACCTGGCTTTTCTGGAGTGTCACCACGGTGGCGGTGGTGTTCCAGCTCGCTGGGTTCGTTCACACGGTGCGAGCGCCAAGAGGACCTTCTCCGTATCGTGCGCCTCCCAAGATCGGCGCTAAGAGTTCCGCTGCCATGTCGATGGGGGCCGGCAAGGTGGTTCGGAGTCGTGGCACTGTGGGGTGTCGTCATCGTGGGTTCGTGGGCTCTCGCGCACGTTGACTCGGCTGAGGAGCGCCAGTTGGCTCTCCTGTGCGAAAGATACGAGGAGTTGAGCGGTTCGCCGATGGCCCAGATCAGAGAAGAGCTGATCGAGCTCGCACCGGATGACGATCCCGGGGCCCCACTCGACGAGTGGCTTGACATGTGTGAGGACGGATGACATCGAGGGCAGTCTGACCCCTGACCCTCACGGGTGGCTCGGATCTCCGCCTCTCCGGTCTCAATCAGGCACTTCTGATCGCTCGCTCGGCGATTCATAGCCGATCGATGTTCGCGAGCCGTGACGCTCCTGGTAGCGGCGAAGTGGTGCGG
>JADWMG010000032.1 GCA_015767405.1 Actinomycetota bacterium | reverse complement strand
ATTTCGGTGTCGTTGGCGACGAAGTGTTTCACCGTCACGGCTACGTCGTGACCCTGCACCCCGCGGATGTACGCGACCGCTAGCTCCGCTGAGAGCTCTGGGTCTTCGCTGTAGCACTCGAACGTGCGTCCACCAACAGGTGTCCGATGGAGATTGACTGTGGGTCCGAGCAGTACATGGGCGCCCTTGCGCCGGCATTCGGTTCCGAGCAGCGAGCCAATCTGCTCCATGAGTTCGGGGTCCCAAGTAGCCCCCAACGTGATTCCGGATGGAACCACCACGCCCGGTGTTCCCGAGCCACCGTGGCCTTCTCCGCGTACGCCGTTCGGGCCGTCGGACATCTTGATCTGAGCAATCCCGGCGTCCGGAAAGGCTTGCGTACGCCAGGTGGTCTTACCGGAAAGCAGCAGGCATTTCTCGTCGAGGGTGAGTGCATTGAGAGCAGAATCGATATCGATCACGGGTTTATCCTTCTGGGGCCAATTGGCTCGGTCATACTTGTCCGGTCATACGGCGGCGCCGGCGTGTTCGCCCTCGACGATTGCGGCATGGGCGCGGCGAGGGGCTACACAGTCGCCGACGCGTTCGACGCTGACGCCCTGTTCCATGAGGTCGAAATAGAGCCGCTCGACTGGCGTTGGGTGCACCGCCAGAACCAGCCAGTCGGGCTGTCGCGTGACATCGGTGCCGGTCGGGTGATGTAGGAGGTTGAGCGTGCGGCCTTCCATCCCCATCGGCACGAGATCGGTGGTCTGGGTGATGCCCTTTTCTTCGGCGCGGATCCACCAATTCTCCATATCCAGGGTGATTCCCAGATCTTGCCCGACGACCATTCCCGGCGTGATGATTTCGACGTTGCAACCCCGGTCGGCGAGGAACTCGGCCGTGGAGGTGGCCTGGTGGAAACCGATCTCATCGATCACCACAACGTCGCCGTACGGCTCGACCGCGTGGCTGAGGACTTCGCGTACGTCGGCGACATTGGGTGTCTCAGGTGGAACCCACCACGGGAGCGTTGCTTCGGCACCGGTGGCGATGATGACGTGGTCGGGCCGTTCTTCTGCGACGAGACCAGGCCACACTTCGGTCTCGAAACGAAACTCGACGCCGAGACGGCGACATTCAGTGAGTTGGTTGCGGATCATGTCGCCGAATTCAGCCCGATTCGGTACCGAAGCTGCGAGCTTGACTTGCCCGCCTGCCTCCGCTTGCTTCTCGTAGACGGTCACCTCGTGGCCATTGCGTCGAGCAGCGATCGCTGCCTGAAGCCCACCAGGCCCGGCGCCGACGACCATCACTGACTTCGGTTTCGTGCTGACCTCGACCGCGCCCACACCTTGTGACTCGCGACCGGTGCGCGGGTTCTCGATGCAGCCGAGCCAGCGGTTGAGACCCATCCGTCCAACACATTCCTGATTGCACGAAAGGCACAGTCTCGTCTCGTCGGTCGACCCGGCACGCGCTTTGGCGACGAAGTCCGCATCGGCGATCTGGCCGCGCACGACTCCGACGAGATCGCAGTGCCCTTCGGCCAATGCGCGTTCGGCCTGCAGAGGATCTTTGAATCGCCCGACGCCAACGACCGGGAGGTCGACAGCCTCATGGATCGCGGACGGGATGAACATCGCGTAACCGGGCGGTACGTGCATCGACGCCTCGATCATGAACAGGCTCGCTGTGGCCACGCCGATCGAGGTGTTGATGTAGTCGACATGGCCGGTTGCTTCGACGATCTGCGCGATGCGTACCGCGTCGTCGATAGTCGTGCCGTTTTCGATCAACTCGTCACCGCAGATTCGTACACCGAGCGCGAGCGCTCCGCCGATCTCCTTGCGGACCGCCGCCACGACGTCGACGAGCAGCCGAGCCCGGTTCTCGAGTGACCCGCCGTATTCGTCGGTGCGGTGGTTGGTGGCGGGTGACAGAAAGCCGCGGACTATCGAGGAGTGGGAGCACTGAAGCTCGATTCCGTCGAACCCGCCCTCGGCGCAGTGCTCGGCGACAAGTGCATAGCCAGCCACGATTTCGTCGATCTCGGCATGCGAAACGGCCTTTGGAACCTCGCGGAACAGTGGATCGGCCACTGCTGAGGGGCCCCAGACCGGAAGGCGGGAGTACATCGATGATGCCTGGCCGCCGTTGTGGTTGAGCTGCGCAAAGATCGGTACGCGGTGTCGGTGGACAGCTTCGGTGATCTTGCGGTAGCCAGGGATGACGTCGCGGTGGAATCCGTGGATTAGTTTTTCGTAGGGCCAGTCGGTCGGATGCGTCGAGTGTTCCTCGGTGATGATCAGCCCGGTGCCGCCGGCCGCGCGATCTGCGTAGTAGGCCGCGTGTTGATCGGTCGGCAGGCCGTCGCGCGCGTAGTTGGTGAGGTGCGCCGAAAACACGATGCGATTGCGCACCTCGATCGGGCCGAGCTGTAACGGGGTCCACAAGTAGCGGTAGGCCATGCCGCTCCACAAGGTACCTGTCGCTCTAGATTTGGGCCATGTCAGCGACTGGAGATGTCATTGCGCGCGGCAACGTTGCGGTGATCACGGGTGGAGCGAGCGGAATAGGGCTGGCGATGGCCGAGCGCTTCATCACCGAGGGGATGTCGGTACTGCTCGCTGATATCGATGAGCCGAAGCTGCGCAATGTCGAGGCTCGCCTCACCGAAGCAGGCGCGGATGTCGCCACACGAATCTGCAACACCGCGTCAGAAAACGAGGTCGCCGAGGTGGCCGAATTTGCGCTCGAACGATTCGGTGCGGTCCACATTCTCTGCAACAACGCCGGGATCGCCGGGATGGGCGACGCTTGGACCGATTCAATGGAACTTTGGGATCGGGTTATCGGAGTCAACCTCTACGGAGTCATTCACGGTGTCCGCTCGTTCCTGCCGATCATGCAGCAGCAGGGTGTGGGCCACATCGTCAACACGGCATCCATCGCCGGGTTGATGGCGGCTCCGGGTGCAGCGCCATACAACGTCACGAAGCACGGTGTAGTTGCACTCAGCGAAGGGCTTTTCGTCGAGTTGGCCCTGACCGAGTCGCCTGTTGGAGTGAGCGTCCTCTGCCCCGGATTCGTCAAGACCGACCTGATGGACAAAGAACCCGAGAGGATCGAGTCGCCTATCGGAGAGTTCATGAACGAAATGATCCGAACTGGTGTCCAAACCGGGGTTGCCGCCAGCGGAATCGCTGATCAGGTCATCGATGCGATCGGGGCGTCCCGATTCTGGATTCTCACTCATCCTGATACGCGGCAGTTGGGGGTCGAACGAATGCAGCGTGCAGCCACGCAAACCAATCCCACGCTTCCGGGCGCGGACTGAAGGCCCGGTTTCGTGGGTACCTCTACATCCTCGTTTGGCGTAGGAAAGCGTGAATCGCACGACTCGGCGGACTTCTACGGGCGGTTCGCTCCGCCAACAATCAGCGACGACGACCAACTCGGCGACCGCGGTAAACTTGACGTCATCCACGTGGGCGATGCTCGCAACATGGCGAAGGTGCCCGACGGAACCGTCGCGTTGGTCGTTACCTCTCCTCCTTACTTTGCGGGTAAGGAGTACGAGACGGCGCTCGGTGAAGGCCACGTCCCAGGCGACTACATCGAGTACCTGACAATGTTGCGTGACGTGCTGACCGAGTGTGTTCGTACCCTCGAGCCCGGCGGGCGGATCGCAATCAATGTCGCCAATCTTGGCCGACGGCCGTACCGGAGCCTCGCTGCTGACGTAACAACGATTCTGCAAGAAGATCTCCGACTGCTGCTGCGTGGCGAAGTGATCTGGCAGAAGCAACGCGGCGCGAGCGGGTCATGTGCATGGGGCTCGTACCAGTCGCCTGCCAATCCGGTCCTCCGAGATACGACCGAACGTCTGATAATCGCCAGCAAGGGTCGATTCGATCGCGTCGGACGAGGTGCCGACGGCACAGCCTCGATCCCGGGTGATGAGTTCATGGAAGCAACGCTCGACGTGTGGGAGATCCCTGCCGAGAGCGCAACACGCGTTGGCCACCCTGCTCCGTTCCCGGTTGCACTTGTCGAACGATGCCTGCAGCTGTTCACCTACGAGGGCGACGTCGTTCTCGATCCGTTTATGGGGTCAGGGACCACCGCGGTCGCGGCAGCCAACACCGGCCGTCACTACGTCGGCTACGACACCGATCGTCGGTATGTCCGACAGGCTCGTGAGCGTGTGGGCTCGCTCGCGCCGGAGCAATCGCGAGATCGTCGCACGCTGAAGGAAATGTCGAAGGTTCTGCTTGCTGATGCCGGATTCCACGACATCGATGAGTCGGCTCGGGTCTCTCCCGGAGTCACGGTGAGCTTCCGCGCTACTGGCCCGGACGGCATCGTCAGATTGTTCGAAATGGGTGGCACCCACACCCCTGCTCGACCGGGTCTGAGCCGTATCGACGCTGTGTGGCGCACTATCGCGAAAGCGGCGATCGTCAGCGAGGTCGGCGCGTCGGATAACGACTCTCAGTTGATTGTCATCACGTCAGGTGCCGTTCGTGGAGGACCGCTTGCCGCTGTTGTCGGGGAGGGCCGACCGATTCGGGCGGTAATCGACGTCACCGGCGACGATGCCGTCGAACGACTCCGCGATCTCATCGACAACTGACGGAGGAGCATCGAGGTGGTGCCCGGGCCTACCCCGCAACAGATCGATCGACGAGCGTTGCAGTCGGTCGCCGTGCAGTTCTTCGCGAACGGTCTGGTCTACGCGACGTTCATCCCACGCCTACCGGATATTCGCGACCGAGTGGGCATCTCGATCGGCGCGCTTGGTGTCGTCCTGATGCTGGGCTCGATTGCGGGGCTCGTCGCGAGCTTGTTCACCGGACGTGTGATTGCCAGGCTCGGGAGTCGGCGGGTGATGATCTTCGGAGCGATGCTCTCGATCGGCTCGTTACCGATCATCGGATTCGCAACTTCTCCAATAATGCTCATTGTCGGTCTGGTCGGTGTGTTGTTCTTCGACGTATTCATCGACGTGGCGATGAACGTCCAGGCGTCAGCGCTCAGCGCCCGACGACACACGCCGGTCATCAATCGCCTACATGGTCTGTGGAGTTTTGGGACTGTTGCCGGCGGATTGGTGACTGTTCTGCTGATTCGATTCGGAGTCAGTGCGCAGCAGCAGTTCGTGCTGGTCGCTGTGGGGTTGATCGCGGCGCTGATATTTGTTGCCCCTGGGTTGCTTCGCAAAGATGAGGTGCCGACGGCAACGGTTGTAGCTGCTGACGAGAGACCGATCGAGAGCCTGGAGGAGACTGCTCGCCACCCGTTCGGGCTGTTCTCATTGCTGCTTGGCGTCGGTGGAGCGACGGCGATCGTGTTCGAAGCAACACTCGGTGATTGGGCGGCGTTCCGGCTCGGTGACGATCTCGGGGCTCTTCCGGGTATTGCGGGGGTCGGATTCCTCGCCTACACGATCGGAATGACTCTGGGACGATTCAGCGGTGACTGGGCTCTGACCCGGGTTGGTCCCGTCCATCTGATCCGGTGGGCGGCGGTAATCGCGGGCGTCGGGTCGGTGATGGCGACGCTGATTCCGTTCGTGGGTGTGGCGATTGCCGGGTTCCTGATCGCCGGGCTCGGTAGCTCCGTTCTCTTGCCACAGTTGTACGACAAGGCCGCTCGGGCGCCGGGGCCGCCAGGATCGGGTTTCGCTTCGATGCTCATTGGCACACGCTCGGCGGCGGTTCTCACTCCGCTGATCGTCGGGTCGCTCGCCGATACCGCCGCACTCAGCGTCGGCCAGGCGATGGCGATTGTGTTGTTGCCGTCAGCAGTCATCGTCTTCCTGATCACCCTCGCCCCAACAGAGCGACCCAACCCGATCGCGTGAACTTATTGCGCACTATGTGCGCAACGTGTTCACGCGTTCGGGTTGAGTGGCGTGACCTCGATGTCGAATGGTTCGTGGCTCCATGAATCCAGCGTGCCCAGTCCGTCGGTGAGGATTGCCCTGGCCAGTTCTCCTTTAGCAGCTTTCGCGAAGTGGCCGCCTGGCCGCCCGCTTCGATCGATGAGGGAGACCTTGACCCCTTGGGCCGATCGTGGAAGGTTGCCCGGCATCCAGGCTCCGGAGTGCTCCTGAGGGAGGAGATCGATGATGATTTTTCGTCTGGAGGCCTTGCAGAGAGCTTCGGTGAGGTCGTCTCGCCACCACGTCGACAGCTTCCCCATCGGCGGAAGATTCGCGCTCATCTTGAGGCGGTAGTCGGGAACTGGATCGTCCCCTCGCACGAGGCCGAGCAAGCCAGAGACGACCACAATTCGCCGCCGCGCAACCGCCGAAAGCGTGGCCGGGTCGAGGTGGTCCCAGACGACTCCCGTGTAGCGCTGCCATGCCGGGAGTGTCGGAGCTCCTGGCAGCGTCGAGTTGGCCGACTGCGCTCGCATCAGGTGGGCGCCTTTCACCCCGAGCAGTCTTTCGCTTCCGCCACCGGCCGCGCCGAGGGCTTCGACAATGGCCAGGCGTTGGGGCGCGAGCGACCCGAACGCGCCATCGCCGGGGTCCCAACCATCATTCGTACGGCCACCTTTGCGGTGACTCGATTGTTCCGAATCCAGCGCCTTGCCCTCAGAGGGAGGGAGCAGGAGGATTGGAACAAGGTTCGAGAAACTGCTGGGTCGGGTGGCCACGACGTAACTGTGGCCTCTAAGGTCTCCCGAATGCGAGTACACCTCGATACAGAGAAATGCCAGGGCCACAATCGTTGTTACGCGTTGGCGCCCGAATTGTTCGACGTCGACGACTACGGCGAGGCAATGCTGATCGGTGATGGCAGCGTTCTTAGCGAGCTCGAAGGCAAGGCTCGGCTTGCCGCATCGAACTGTCCTGAGTACGCCATCACCATCACAGATTGAGTGACATGACTGACACAGTGAACGAAGAGGCCGTCCCCGAGCCCCAGACCGAACCGATGTATGCGCCAGAGGGCGCGGAGAACTGGGAGCGCGAGGTCTACGACCCCGAGCAGTACGGCCCGGTCGCTGATTGGGCGACTGACATGGATCACGCCAATCCGGAATACAACCCCAACGCACATCAGATCTGGAAAGACCTTCGCGAGTCCGGTTGTCCGGTTGCTCATAGCGATCGTTACGGCGGCATGTGGGCCCCGATCACGAATGAACTCGTCAAAGAAGTTGCCTACGACACCGACAACTTCACGAGCCGCGGTGTGATCGTCAGCACCAGTCGACCCGGCGACCTCGCCCCGCCCGCTCCAATCGGCGGAGCACCTCCGATCACGAGTGATCCGCCGTTCCACGGTGTTGCTCGCCGCTTGCTTCTCCCGCCGTTTGCTCCGAAGCAGATCGAGCCGTGGGAGGACGAGGTGCGCAGGTTGTGCGTCAAGTTGCTAGATGCGATGGGTGACATCACTGCGGGCGAATCCATCGTCGATGCTGCCGTGCAGTACGCGCAACACATTCCGGTCAACGTCATCGGCCGGATGCTGGGTTTCCCAGAAGAGGACGAGGCACTGTTCCTCGAGTTCGTCCACGACCTCGTGGAGACGATCAACGAGCCACCAGAGACTCGTTTTGAGGGCTTCAATCGGGTTCAGGAGTACATCGACGCTCAGGTCCAAGACCACGTCGACAACCCGCGCGACGATCTCACGGGATACCTCCTCAACGTCGAAGTCGAAGGCAACAAGCTCGACATGGACGTCGTCACCGGCGCGATCATTCTGCTGCTCGTCGCCGGTATCGACACGACGTGGTCGGCCATCGGTTCCTCACTTCTCCATCTTTCGGAGAACCCCGAGGATCGCAAACGTTTGCGTGACGATCCCGGTGTGATGCCGTTCGCTCTCGAGGAGTTTCTACGGTCATATGCGCCGGTCACGATGGCACGCATGGTCGCCAAGGACAATGACTTCCACGGCTGTCCGATGAAGAAAGACGACTGGGTGCTACTGCCGTTCCCGGCCGCCAACCATGACCCTCGGGCGTTCGAGGACGCTGACAAGTTCGTGATCGACCGTGAGGAGAACCGCCACGCTGCATTCGGGCTCGGGATCCATCGCTGTCTCGGGTCGAACCTGGCTCGCCTCGAACTCAAGGTTGCGATCGAAGAGTTCGTGAAGCGCTTCCCCGATTTCGAGATGGCGGGAGACGTCGTCTGGAGTAAGGGTCAGATCCGCGGCCCACGCGTTCTCCCGGTTCGCATTCTCGAAATGAACGACTGAGTATCGCCAGCTGATATTCATCAGCTGAGGTTCAGCTAAACGAGGTCCATCCCGATCGACGCTGCGGCACACGCGCAGCCGATCGTGAGGGCCGCGTATCCGCTGCCCCAGAGCCAGCCCAGTTTCTGAGTTTCGAGCGCGAACGACGAGTAGGTAGAGAGCGCTCCGCAGAAGCCGATTCCGAGGATTGTCGCTGTATCGATTGACAAATCTGCGCCGATAATCACGCCGAGCAGGCCGCTAGCGGCGGTGTTGACGATCAACAGCGCCTGCCAGGAGCAGATCATCTGCCCGACGAGGTGTCGACCGATAGCTCCGAAACCGGCCGCTAAGACGAACAAGATGGGCGTCACGGTGTTGCCTGCTCTGGTTGGCCGCGCCGCGCGACGAGGGTTGCACCGACGCCGGCGATCAGCGTGACGGCTCCGTAGGCGACAGCCAGTTCGGATCGTTCTGCTTCAACCATGGCGTTTAGTTGCACGGCGAGAGCTGAGAACGTCGTGAAGCCCCCCAGCAGCCCTGTAACGACGAATGCCCAACCGATGGTGCCGACAACCAGCCGTCGCGCCGCGAATCCGATCGCCAATGACCCGAGAACGTTGACGAAGAGTGTCGCCCAGGGCCAGGTGCCGGGTTCTAGCGTCCATGGGGTGCCGACTGCCCAACGAGCCGCAGCGCCAATTGCTCCGCCGGCGGCTACCACCCCAACCACACGCGGCGTGTGCGGTGGGGTGTGGGTGAACATCTGCATTCACACCATCTTCTCACCCCTGGAGGCCAGACTGAATGCAATGCCGACCAATGGAAGTATCAACGCAAACGCACGGGTGCTCGTCGCCGAGGACGATCGTGCCGTGCGCGAATCGCTCGTTCGGGCCCTGCAGCTAGAGGGATACACGGTGGTCGCCGCGAACAACGGCGCAGAGGCTCTCGATGCCGTGCGGCAGGCCGAACCCGACGTGCTGTTGCTCGACGTTTCGATGCCGCTCGTTGACGGTCTCACCGTGTGCCGAGTTCTGCGCTCTGAAGACAATCGACTCCCGGTACTCATGCTCACCGCGAGGACCGAAACCAGTGATCGGGTAGCCGGGCTCGACGCTGGAGCCGACGACTATCTCTCCAAGCCATTCGATCTCGATGAACTTCTGGCGCGGGTACGGGCGCTTCTCCGTCGATCGGTCTACGGCACCGAATCAGCTGATAGCGACCTTGCGGAGTTGGTCCTCGACGATCTCCGCATCGACAGGGCTGCAAGGCGAGTGTTTCGTGCAGATCGTGAGATCCAACTGTCGAAGACCGAGTTCGACCTGCTTGAGCTCTTGGTCTCCAACAAGGGAATCGTGCTCGAGCATTCGACGATCTACGACCGGATCTGGCACTACGACTTCGGTCCCGACTCGAAGAACCTGGCGGTGTACATCGGCTACCTCCGTCGGAAGACAGAGGCGGAAGACGAGGCGCGCTTGATCCACACGGTTCGCGGCGTCGGCTATACCGCTCGGGTCGATTCATGAGGCAGGGCGACTCGTGAGCGTGATGTTCTGATGGGGCTGAGGTGGAAAATCGCTTTGGCTCTGGCTGCGGTCGCTCTGACGGCCACAGCAGCTGTCGGGATCATCAGTTTTCGGTCGACCAGCGCCCGGCTCGTCGATGAGGTCGACCGTTCGATATCCGAGGCGTCGGCGCTGTTGGTGGGGCGAGCTGGCGACAACCGGGTGCAGATACCGAACCGTGGACTGCTCGAGATCTATTCGGTGCGGATACTCGACGGCGACGGCGTCGCGGTCGCGTCGTCGTTCGATGCCGAGTATCCGGTTGACGACCATGCCGCTGAAGTAATCGGCTATCCCAGGGGGCGTGCTCAATCCACAGTGTCTTTCGATGGAGCCGAGGCCCGGGTTCACACGATTGGGCTACCTGACGGGGCAATTCAGATTGCCCGCTCGCTGGATGAAGTCGACAGCGTCCTGGACGACGTGCGCCGTCGCACCGCACTGCTTGTCATCGCGGTGTCGCTAGCCGCAGCAGCCCTCGGCTGGATAATCGCAGGGACCGTCGCGGCGCCCATCGGGAAGCTGACTCGGGCGGCCGAGGATGTCGGCGAATCCGGTCGACTCGACGTTGACGTTCCCGGCAGCGGCAGCGATGAGGTTGGTCGTCTCGGTGCGGCGTTCCGCAACATGCTCGGTGCTCTGTCGCAGTCACGTGCCGAACAGCAGCGCTTGGTGCAAGACGCCGGACATGAACTCCGCACGCCACTGACCAGTCTGCGGACGAACCTGGCGGTGATGCGGCGCCATCCCGACATGGGCGAAGACATGCAGACGCGTATTCTCGATGATCTCGACAGCGAGATAGTTGAACTCACCGATCTCGTCAACGAACTCGTTGCCGTTGCGTCCGGAGACCTTGGAGATCAACCAGTTGAGCACATCGATCTTGGAATGCTGGCGACCGAGGTTGCCGAACGAGTCGGTCGGCGCCGAGCAAGAACGGTTGTCGTCGAGGTGCGTGCGTCGTCGGTTGTCGATGCGCCGCGCTCCGCTCTTGACAGAGCGATCACGAACCTGATCGACAACGCATGCAAGTTCGACCAATCCGATGGGCAGATCGACGTCGTTGTCGAAGGGGGAACGCTGACCGTTCTTGATCGTGGACCGGGTATCGCCGAGGAAGACCTCGACCTGGTCTTCGATCGGTTCCATCGGGCAGACGCCGCTCGTTCAATGCCGGGATCTGGTCTTGGGCTGTCGATCGTCAAGACGGTTGTCGAGCATCAAGATGGTTCGGTCACCGCGCAACAGCGCGATGGCGGTGGAGCCGAGATCGGATTCGTGCTGCCGTCGGCCTCTGCGCTTCCAACGCCGGAGCTTCCGATATCTGGACCCCCAACATCTGGACCGCCGTCGGCTGGCTGACTCACACCAGGCTCTTAACTCGTTCGAGTTTGATGCTCAAGGTTGCCGACGATCGTGATCGATGTCAGCTACCGAATCCTCGAAAGGACTCACATGACCAGAAATCCCCCTCACAATGAGGCCGGCGAATCAGCTTCCGGCCAACCGAAGACGGGCAAGCGGAAGGGCCTCGCAATCGGCCTGACCGCCGGACTGCTCGGTGGAGCTGCGGCGGGCCTCGTGCTCGGCGTTCCCGGCTTGTCGAGTGCAGCGGAATCGAACTCTCCGGCCGCGATCGTGCAGCAGGTCGACGAGACAGACGAAGCGGAAACAGCGCCCGATGGGCCTGATGCGCCGCCAGATCACGGTGAACGGCTTCGTGAGATGCTCCAGCCGCTCGTTGACGACACGACGATCACAGCTGAGCAGGCAGACAAGGTGACTTCCCACCTCATCGAGAACCGTCCCGAGCGGGGCGATCACGGCGGGAAATTCGAGCATCGCCGCGGCCACCGCGGTGGAGTTTCCGAAGAAGTTCTCGAGTTGCTCGGCACGGACGCCGAATCACTTCGCGAACAGATCATGGGCGGGTCGAGCCTCGCTGACATCGCCGCCGAAGCGGGCGTGGATGTTCCGCAGATCGCGGATCTGATGGTCTCCGAGGCTTCAGATCACCTCGACGAAGCAGTTGCCAACGGTCGCATCGATGAAGCAGAGGCCGCGGAGAAGCTGGCTCAGATCGAAGAGCGGATTACTGCCGGGATCAACGGTGAGTTCCCCGGCCGCCCTGGCGGCTGAGCTTGACCCCATTGAGTTGAATCGAACTGAACCGAAGTAGTGACGGGCGGACGGGGCGATTGCCTCGTCCGCCCGTAACGTCTGGGCGGTGATTTGTGTAGACCTCGCCCGAGTTGGCGTAGCGCAACCCGACAAGGTGTTGTTCAGCGGTCTCGACGTCACCATCTCCACTGGTGATCGGGTCGCAGTGGTCGGTGTCAACGGTTCGGGCAAGACAACCTTGCTGCGCATCATCACGGCGGCGCTAGAACCCGATGAGGGTGATGTCCGATTCGGGCGAGGGGTCCGGATCGCTTCGTTGGAGCAAGACCCGGTGCTTCCTCCCGGCACGGTACGTGAGTTTCTGGGTGACTCGTGGGAGGTGGCGGCCGTCGCAACCCGACTCGGCGTTCAGCCGCTCTTTGATCGATCGACGAGCGAGCTGTCGGGAGGACAGGCCAAGCGTGTGGCACTGGCGAAAGTGCTCGCCGACGATGAGCACGGCGACCATGACTTGGTGGTGCTCGACGAACCGACAAACCATCTGGACCTCGAAGCGATCGAATGGCTGGAGTCGAGATTGATCTCGATGAAGTCGGCTCTTGTTCTCGTGACGCACGATCGCCACGCCCTCGACCGGCTGACCACAGACGTCGGCCCGAGCAAAGTTGTCGAACTTGATGGAGGGCGTACGTTTCTGCACCAGGCGGCCGCCGGTACGAGCGCCTACGCGTCGTATCTCGATGGTCGCGCAGTACGAATCGAACATGAGGCGAAGGAAGAATCGACCCGCAAGATTCTTGCCCGCAAGGAGTTGGCTTGGCTGCGCAGGGGTGCACCCGCGAGGTCCACGAAGCCCAAAGCAAGGCTTCGTACTGCGGGTGAGATCGTGTCCGGTGGACCAGCTCCAGTCGGTGTTCGCGGAAACGATCTCGAACTCGGGTCCGGAACCGCGCGTCTGGGAAACCAGGTCGTCGAATTGGAAGGAGTGGCGCAACGGTTCAGCTTGGCCCGATCTGCTGCCGGCGATCCTGCTGGTGACGATGGTGGCAGTGATCCCGACTTCAGCGATCCCGATTTCGGCGACCTCGATTCAGGCCGTGCCAGTGAACTCACGGTGTTCGAGGACGTTGACCTGTTGATCGAGCCAGGGGCGCGGCTGGCGGTTGTCGGGCCGAACGGATCTGGCAAGTCGACCTTGCTCGACATCATCGCAGGGCGGGCCGAACCAGCAGCCGGCACGGTGCGGCGGGGTAAGACCGTGGTTGTCGGATTCGCCGACCAGCACTCCTCCGGCCTCGACCCCAATGCGATCGTCCGCAAGCTCGTTGCAGGCCCTCACCGTGAGCCCGACTTTCAAGACCGAGCGTTGCTCGAACGCTTCTGGTTCGACTCGACCGCTCAGTACGCGCCTGTCCGCATGCTGTCCGGCGGCGAACGGCGGAGATTGCAGCTCGTAATGGTTTTGGCGACCCAGCCGAACCTGCTGATTCTCGACGAGCCGACCAACGACTTGGATCTCGACACGCTGCGCTCGTTGGAGGCGTTCCTCGATGACTGGCCGGGAGCACTCGTAGTTGCCAGTCACGATCGAGCGTTCCTCGATCGTGTTGCAGACCACGTGCTCGCGATCGACCAGGGTGGTTCCATTCGCCGAGTGCCTGGGGGAGTGGCCGGCTGGCTCGCCGAACGAAGCGCTACCTCCACATCCACACCCGCACCCAAGTCAGCGGGTAAGTCGACGAACAAGGTTCGCAAGAGCTCGACAGGTCCGAGTGCCTACACAATTGGTCGTCAACTCCGAGAGACCGAACAATCGATGGTCAAGGCGCAGAAACAAGTCGACGCGCTCACCGAAAAACTGACTCACGTGAGCGATCACCAGCAACTGGCTGATCTCGGCGCAGACCTGGCCCGCTCCCAGACCAACCTTGACGAGCACGAAGCTCGATGGCTGGAGCTATCAGAACTAGCGGAGTCGTAAGCCTCAACCCCTTACCACCCAGCCCCGAACGCGTGAACATCTTGCGCGCTATGTGCGCAACACGTTCACGCGGTCAGATGGTGTTGAGTTACTCGCTGACGCTGAGATACTTCAGCGTCTCGTTGTATGCCCGATCGATGCTGATCTGGATTGACGCGCTGTGGTTGTAGCGCAGTTTCCCGGCGTCGTTGAACTTGCCGTTCGGGTCGACTCCGGTTGGCAGGACATGAATGGCGACGCCTTCGGGGAGATGCTCCAAGTCGTGGTGGAACCTGTGCCTTCTAGCGATCTCGAATGCGACGAATGCCACGTCCCAGGCGTTCTTGGGGAGCCGGAGTTCAGTTTCGATGTTGCCGACATGCAAGACGTAGATGGTCGTGGCACCAAGATGCAACGCTCTCGAGATTGGAATCGAGTTGACCACGCCACCGTCGATGAAATGCTGGCCATCGACCTCGACCGGAGGAAGAAGGCCCGGCACGGCGCACGATGCGAGAATCGCATCGATGAGGGTGCCGGACTCGAACCACCGCTCTGATGAAGTCTCGATACACGCGGCGGAGCACTGGAACGGCGTTGGCAGCTCTTCGAAATCGTGATACGGCAGCCACTCGAGCAGTAGCTCTCGCATCGCGGTATTCGAGTGCATGTGGGTTCGGTGCCGCACCAGGTTGGTCATTCGGGTCATCAGCCCGTCGCGGAGGACACCGCTCGATTCGAGATGCGACCACATCCCCTCCAACTGGTGGGCCATCTCGTCGAGTGGCCCTGCAGCGGCAATGGCCCCATTGATCGAACCGATCGAAGTGCCAACCACGATGTCAGGCTGAACGTTGGTGTCGGCGAGCGCTTTGATCATCCCGACCTCGGCCGCACCACGCAGGCCGCCGCCGCCGAGCACGAATGCCACTCTCTCGGATCGGTCCCCATTCGATTTGGGTCGTCCTTCGACCGCGTCATCCGCCATCCCCGCAGGTTATGCCCCCACCAAACCCGAAATGTGCCTGGATTGATTCACTCAGCGCATGATTTGAGGCACATTTCGGATTGGACTGGTTGGTGGGCGCGATATGTGAGTGTCGTATGGTGATTTCAAGCGTCGCCGAAGTGGCGTGGCTCGGGGGCCCTTGCAGGTGATTGGAATTTCTGGCGGCGGAGTTCCGCCACGATGGCTGCGGTTGTTGCTGACGACTCCGCTCGTCTACGTCGGCAGTGCGTTTGTCACGCTGATCTCGCCCGCTCTGTTCCTCATCCTGGTGCTGATCGACCTCGTTGATCGCAAGAGCTGGCGGTTCAGCCGAGTCGGCGGTCTTGGTATTTCGATGTGTGTCGCTGAGTTCGTCGGCCTGACAACTCTCTTCGTTCTGTGGGTCGCCTCCGGCTTTGGTCTTGCCATGCGGACTGAGCCATTCCAGCGAGCGCACAACAAGGTTTTTGGCTGGTGGCTGGAGTTCGTCACGAGGGCGCTGCGCTTCTTCCTCGACTTCGAGTTCGTGCTCCCAACCACCGAGCGGGTTACCGGGCCGATCCTGACCTTCGCGCGTCACGCCGGCCCGGGTGATGCTTTCCTTCTCGCCCGGACGGTCATTCAGGACTACCACCGTCAGCTCCGCATGCTGGGGGCCAACAAGCTGCTGTGGGATCCCTTTATGAACCACATGATGTTGAGGCTGCCGTACCACTTCTGTGACCCCAATCCGAAGGACCCGGCCGCTGACCTCCTTGCCGTTGCCGACATGTGCGCAACGATGGATGACGACAGCGTCATGATCGTCTTCCCCGAAGGCGGCAACTGGACCCCAGGCCGCTGGGAGGGTGCCATCGAGCGCCTCGAGTCGCGTGGCCGGCCCGACCTTGCTGCTCGTGCAACGGAGATGAAACACGTGCTCCCACCTAGGTCCGCCGGTGCCGTTGCTGCGCTGCAAGCTCGTGACGACCTCACCGTTGTGTTCGTCGTGCACGTCGGCCTCGAAGATCTGTACTCGCTCAAGGAGATCTGGAAGAAAGTCCCCCTGCGGCGCAAGGTCCAAGCCACCTACTGGTCGATCCCGAGAGACGAGATCCCCTCGGACCCCACCGAAATGAGCGCGTGGCTATTCGACCAGTGGGAACTGGTTGACCAATGGATCGGTAACAACAAGTCCGAGGTGTTCAGCTCCCCACCTGATCTGGACACATGAGCTCGGGCGACGGCAATCGGAGGTCTGGTCGCAACGTCGGATGGACGAGTGAACCATCATCGTCGACGGGCGAATGCACTTGCCCTTGCAGGGCTCTAGCCGGAGCGTTTGTCCTGCGAAGTGGCGTGCTGAGCGATGACTGAGCGATCTCATGAATCGTTGATCAAAAGGATCACGGCTAGCGGCGGGCTAGCTGAATCTCGATCGGTGTTCGCGGGGGATGTTGAGGTGGAACCAGCGGTTTTGTATGGGTTCGCCGTAGGGGTGTTCGTAGGTGC
>JADWMG010000031.1 GCA_015767405.1 Actinomycetota bacterium | reverse complement strand
CACTTTGCCGGGCTTCCGTGGACAATGAGCTGATCGACAACGTCGTCGGAGATCTCGCCGAGAGCGGCTTTCCGGTCGCCTGCCGCCCACGCGTCCCACATACCTTGGAGTTGGTCACCGCGTCCCACCCATTTATGGAATTCGGCATACACCGGCACGTTCAAATATGCAGCAATCGCGTACCTAGCGGCAGCGCGAACGACGTCGGCGTTCTCGCTCGGGCAGCAGAAGATCCGCGCGACGATCTCGCGATCCTCTCCCCCGGCTGCCTCCTGAACTACCGGGACAACCGTCGACACGTCATCTGCCGATAGCCAGTTGATGATCGCTCCGTCGGCCTCGCGCCCGGCAAGACGCAGCATCCCTTCGCGTAAGGCAGCCACGAGAATTGGTGGAGTCTGCTCAGGCCGAACCCCGAGACGGAACCCGTTCACCTCGAATGTGTCGTAGGCATGTTTGATCTTTTCGCCTGCCAGAGCGTCCTTCAGGAAACGCACAACATCGCGGACCTTCTTGTAGGGCTCTTCGAACGGCACACCATTCCACCGCTCCACAATCACATTGCTCGAGGAACCGATCCCGATGGCAAACCGGCCAGGGGCGGCGTCGGCCATCGATGCCACACTCTGCGCCATGCAGGCGGGTGCTCGGGTATATGCGGGGATGATCGCCGTGCCGAGCCGCAGTCTCGGCTCCCACGCAGCTGCAAGTGCCAGCGGTGTGAACCCATCAGCTCCATCTGATTCTGCCGACCAGATGTCGGTGTAGCCCATGTCAGCGAGCTCAGTCAGTTTCTGTCTGTGGCTGTGTAGCGGGCCAGGGAGCGGAACGGTCATGCCGGGTCGAATGGGGAACGCCATGGGAGCCGACAATAGGCATCCACGCCCGCCCGTCACGAACGGTGGGTCACCTGACCCCACACATCGCACCGCAACCCCAACCGAGATTCAGGCCTCGCCGCCAGCATCGATGAGCAGTGCATGCACCTGCTGCCTACATCGCTCATGGCCCGCTACCTCAGCGCAACCCGATGAGCGATGCGGGCAGGTAGCGCCAACATCGCTCACATCGCGCGGACGACTCGTGTGTTGATGGCTGTGATTAGGTCAGCCCTCTTTCCAGAACCGAACGATGACCGATTGGCTGGCTGTCGCCAACAAGGCGCCATCTGGCACTTCAATGATGGTCGGCAGCGAGGGTGCGCCGCGCAATATGGGACACCTCGCCGTGCGCAGTTTGCCGGGACCCGGACAGCGGCCGGATGCTGATCGGCCCGGAAATGGGAGCTGCACCTCACGATGCGCCTTTTCGCGGACGCGGCGGCGTCTCTCATCCCGCGAGGGGGCAGTACTGCGTGGCGTGGTCGGTTTGATGTGTGATCCTCAGCGAGTGTGGCCGGTTACGGTTGATTCTGATGCGACGGCGCACTGGACTGTGTCGCAGGAATAGGCCGAGTCCGGGTCAGCCGTCAGTCTCGGCGGCCAGAGAATCGACTGCTCGCGGTCGAAGTGCGTCCTCGGGAAGCGTGCGGTGTTCTGGGCCGTCCTCGATCAGCGTCGGATGGTCCGTAGCCCAGCGAGCGTAGGCGTTGGAGCCCGGCCACGCGGTCAAGCCATGGGCGACGATGCTTGCCGCAACCGTCCAGGTCATCACGCTGAAGATGGTCGCAAGCCCCTCGAAGTCTGGCGCCTTCCGGGCGACGACGGCGACGAAGAGAATCGAGGCGAGTCCTCGTGGCCCGAACCAGCCGATGAACGTGATCGTTTGTGGGGCGGCTCCGCTCCCGATCGCGCCGACCGCGACGGCTAGGGGGCGGAGTACGGCCAGGCTCAAGATGGCGTAGAGGGCTACCTGCCAGTTCAGCGACGCGATCTCTGCGGACAGGATTCCGCCACCGAAGACTACGAACGCGAGCAAGGTCAAGATGACGACGACCTCCTCGGGGAACGCTGATGCTTCGTGGCCGAAGGACTGGATCTGCGGGGCCATCGCCAGCCCGGCCACGAATGCGGCGATCAAAACGCTCCCACCCATCGCCTGAGCTGTGCCGGCGGCTGCGACGAGTGCGCCCAGCGAAGCGATGCTCACAGCGATTCCGGTGATCGGGAGTGACATCCGTTTCGCCGTCCAGACCGCCCCGGCGGCCAGCAGCGCGGCGCCTAACCCGGCGAGCAGACCGAATCCGACCTCTTTGACCAGTTCGTCGACGAGTACGTGCGCCGGGTCGGCGGCGGTGTCGGCCTGGGCGACCGCCAATATGGCGATAAGGACTGGGAGCGCGAGACCGTCGTTGAGGCCGCTCTCGACGCTCAGCGTCTGGCGAACGCCGAGCGGCACCTTCGGGTTGGTTATCACCGCCTGCCCGAGTGCTGCGTCGGTCGGTGCGAGGATCGTCGCGATCGCGGCAATCGCGAAGACTCCGAGAGTCGGGAACAACGCCCACCCGATGGCGTAGCCGAGCACGAGCATCACGGGGAACGACACGAACAGCAGACGTGCGGGCCCGGACCAACTCCTGCGCACCGCAGTGAGATTGATGTGGGTCGCGTCTACGAACAGCACGACGGCCAACGTGGTGTTCAAGAGAAACTCCACGTCATCGTTGCTCAGGGTGAGATCAACGAGGTCCAGTGCCTTCGGACCGATCATGACGCCAACCGCTGTGAACACCATCGGGCCGGTGACCAGTGTCGTGCTGAGTCGCTTCGCCGCCAGTGAGTAGAAAACGACCACCGTGCCGATGACGATCAATGCCGCGTTCATGTCAGCGATGCGTGGGATCCGCTGGGACCGCGTAGACGACCGACGCAGTCGAAGCCGACCCGTCGTCGACGATGGCGCGACCGAACGGCCACAACGCCAACACGCTGATATTGAACGCCTGCACCCCGAACGGGATCCGGATGATCGTGATACAAATCACCAGGGCGG
This sequence comes from Actinomycetota bacterium, assembly GCA_015767405.1. Taxonomy (GTDB): domain Bacteria; phylum Actinomycetota; class Acidimicrobiia; order Acidimicrobiales; family Ilumatobacteraceae; genus Sva-07. Next base: position 27,956 of record JADWMG010000031.1, on the reverse strand, counting down.
CGACCGCGTAACCGAGTGCGAGCCAGAGACCCGCGAGGAGAAACCACAACACGTTGCCAACCACGCGGACCACACCCATCGTTGTCGCCGGTTGAAGAGCGCGAACACGCCGCTGAGAACAATCGTGAGGACGAGGCTGCTACCGATCGAGATCGGCCACCCGAAGAAGACTTCAGCGCCACCGTCACCAGGACGACGATCACCAGACTGCCGAGCCATCGCAACATGAGGGGCAAACATACGCCAATCCGATCCCCACTTCGTTGTTCTGGTACGTTCGGCAGATGGCTGGAGTAGAAGGCGATGTCTGGCGTCAACCTGTCGACCGATCGGGCGAACCGGAGCGGGAGCCGGGGCCGATCGACATCAACCGATACGTGGTTCCCAGTGGTGCGTACGCGGGGATTCCGACGTTCATGGGGTTCCCGGTCGCCATGAACCCCGACGATCTTCGCGCGGGCGGTGTCGACGTGGCGGTGATAGGTGCGCCAGTCGACATGGGCGGCGGCAGGCGCGGCGCGAGTTGGGGTCCACGCGGCCTGCGAACCGCTGAGCAGTACATCCCGTGGGGGCAAGGCACCCACGCCGTCGCACCCCACCAACATGTCGGGATCACACCGTTCGGCGAACTGAAGTGCGTCGACTACGGCGATGCCGGAGTCGACCCGATGGACATAGTCGAGTCCCATGTCGAGATCCGGGCCCGGGTCCGCGAGATCATCGAGGCGGGCGCGATGCCGCTCGTGCTCGGCGGAGACCACTCGATCATGCGCCCCGACGTTGCTGCGATGGCCGACGTCTACGGCCCCGGCAATGTCGGTGTGATCCACTTCGATGCGCACTACGACGCCGGCGACAATGCCTTCGGTCACCCGGTCAGCCACGGCACGATGATCCGCCGCCTCCTCGAGGAGGAGCATCTGCTCGGCAAGAACTTCGTGCAGGTCGGGATGAGGGGTTGGGTCCCCACACAGTCCGATATGGACTGGATGCGCGAACAGGAGATCAAGACCCACTACATGGCCGAGATCGAACGCGACGGACTTGCTGCGGTGGTGGAGCGGGCGATCGCCGAAGCGAGCGACGGCCCGGACTATCTTTTCTTGTCCGTCGACATCGACTGTCTCGATCCGGCTTTCGCACCGGGCACCGGAACACCCGAACCGGGGGGTCTCACGCCACGGGAGCTGTTTCCCTTCATCCGCCGATTGTGCGCCGAGACCAACGTCGTCGGCATGGAACTCGTCGAAGTCGCTCCGCTCCTCGACCCGAGCTACCTGACCGCTTTCAACGGACTACGAATCGCGCAAGAAGTGATCACCGGCTGGGCGATGCGCAAGCTCGGGATCACCGAACCGCACTACCTCGACCCCAAACGATCCGGCCAGGATCCCGTACCGGGCCAGAACACCGACTGATGTGCACTGATTGCGGCTGCGGCGAACGCCCCGCTGACCCACACGGCCACGATCATCTGCACGACCACGACCATCCGCACGGCCACGACCATCCGCACGACCACGACCGTGACGACCAGGTGCGGCAGCACGATCGCGATGGCACACTCACCATTCGACGGCGGATCCTGCAAGACAACGACGACCTGGCCGCGCAGCTCCGCGTCGAATTCGCACGACAGAACGTCTACGTGGTCAATGTGGTCAGCAGCCCCGGCTCGGGAAAGACAGAACTCCTCCAGCGAACGATGGCCGAGCTGCGACCCGATGTGCGGGTGGCCGCGGTCACCGGCGACCTCGCCACCGAGAACGACGCCAAGCGGCTGGGCACCGCCGGTGCACCGGTCCGACAGATCCTCACTGGAACGATGTGCCATCTCGAGGCCGACATGGTCGCCGACGCGATCGCCGACTGGGACCTCGCCGGGATCGACGTACTGTTCATCGAGAACGTCGGGAACATGGTGTGCCCGAGCGGGTTCGACTTGGGAGAGGACCTACGAGTGATGCTCGTCGCCACGACTGAGGGCGAGGACAAGCCGCTCAAGTACCCGACCCTCACACTGACCGCTGATGTCGCGGTCATCAGCAAGATCGATCTCGCCGAGCCGGTCGAGTGCGATGTCGATCTGCTTGCCTCGAACCTCGACGAGGTACGGCCCGGCATCGAGGTAATACGCACATCGGCCAAGCGCGGCGACGGCATCGATCGATGGCTCGACCTGCTTCGGACCCGGATGGTCGCGAAGGCGGCCGCACCCGTCGGCTGACATGCACGAGCTCACGGTTGCGATCCAGATCCGACGGGGCCTGGAAACTGAACTCGCGTCCGACGAGGGCACCCTGGTCGCCGACGTGGTTCGTGTGCAGGTTGGCGCTCTGTCAGGAATCGTGCCCGAGGCGCTCCAATTCGCGTGGCCTCACGCGGTCGCCGATTCCGCCACGCTTGGCTCGGCGCGACTCGACATCGATTGGGTCGACGTGCAGCTTCTCTGCGTCGCGTGTAACGACGTCTACACGCTCACCGAATTCCGGTCGCTGCGGTGCCCGCATTGCAGATCCCCCGACGTCGAGATCATCGCTGGCGACGAGCTCGACATCGCCAGCGTCGATGTTCGCGAACGAGCTCGTGATCTGTCGTGAACGGAGGCCCGCCAACGCGGCAACCGGCCTTCATGCGCCGCAATCTGGCATCGAGGGCCACCGATGATGCGCTCGTCGGGCTGGCCTGCGACGAGAACCTGTGGGTCCGTCGCGAGGCCGCTCGGAACCCGGCGACGCCAGCCTGGGTCCTTGACCTCTTGATGCGAGCTGGTGCCGACGCCGATCTGAGGGGCCTCCGCGACCCGGATCCGGCGATGGCGCCCGAGGATCTGCGGCGACTTGTCGAGTGTGGCCCGTGGGCGCAGAGACTCGTTGCCGACCACCCGAACACGTCGAGCGAGGTGCTCAGCGTGCTTGCCACCCAGCCGAGCCCTAGGCTCCGTGCCGCTGTCGCTGACCATCCCAACACCGACAGATCGACCCTTGCCCATCTGTGCGCCGATAGCGAAGCCGCGATTCGCAAGCGAGCGGGTGCGAACCCTCGGCGACCTGACGCGGTCTACCGACTTCTGCGCCGGGCCGGCTCGGATGCCGAGCTGGGCATTCTGGAACACGACGGCGATAGCGAAATCGAACCCGACCGGCTCCTGGAGCTCGCCGCCCTCGGGCCGTGGGGACGGTTCCTCGCGGCTCGGCGACCGGCTTGCCCGGACCATGTACTCACCAGTGTTGCGGCCGACCCAGACTGGAAGGTGCGCAGCGCGCTCCTGGACAACCACACAACCCCGGATGACCTCCTCGAGCGAGTGACGGAGTTGCCGCCACCGTTCGACAATCTTCGCCCGCTCGCCGACCGAAACGCGCAAGTATCGGAGTTGCTGGCGCTCACCGGCCATCAACAGCCGGAGGTCCGGCTCGCGTGTGCGCGCCACCCCAACGCGCCAGCCGAGGCGCTCGCCGAACTCGCTGCCGATCGGTCAGCCGATGTCCGTTCGCTCGCCGCGCAACATCCCAACCTTGACCACCACGACCACGAGCGACTCGTCCGGGCCGGGTCGAGCAAGGATCTGACGATGCTCGCCGACCCCGACCCCGAACTCGATCCGGCGGCGCTCGACAGACTGGCTCAGGGCGGCCAGTGGGCCCGTCAGCTGGCCGTACGACATCCCGCCACCGCACCGGGAACGTTGGCCCGGCTGCTCTGCGACAGCGACGGCAAGCTTCGCGAATGGGCTGCCGCACATCCGTCCGCACCGCAGGACGTGATCGCTGATATCAGGAGATCGGGGGGCGCCGTCGACTTCCAGGGAATCGCCGACCCCGACCCGGAGGCTCCCGCTGAGATGCTCCAACGTGTGGCCAATCTCGGACCTTGGGGCGCTTGGGTCGTCTCGTTGCACCCGAACGCGCGCGCCAGGCCTCAGGCAACCGTCGAGCCGTCAGCGATCGCTGCGCCGCGAACGAACGGCCGTCGTTGAGCACCCTGCGTCACAGCCCCCGATCGATGGGGAGTCGGCGGCGTTGGAACTCGCAGGTGGTCTGCTCGAAGTCCTTCTCAACTTGATTCGCAGTAGTGAAGCTGAGGAGGGCAATCCTCCGGTCGCGGAAGGTCTGGTGACATTGTCTGCCACTGGCCGGAGTGCTCCATAGGGCGATTGCCGAGCGCGGCATTGACGGTGAGGATCTCGCGATCAGCCACATGGCATACCGCGCGGGCCCGCGTTATCTGATGGCCGTCGACGGCAGTCGTGACATCGATATCGACTACGTCGCTCGGCTTGGCATACGACAGGTATTGCGCCGTCGCCCACACACACTCACGGCCGGACGTTCCCTCCATCGCCGAGATCGCGGCCCCCAAACCCTGACCCGCCGAAGAGGAAGTTGCCGGTCGTCGAAATCCCCTCCGTAACCGGAAGTTTCCAGCAAAACGGGTTGTGTGTCGGCTCCAGGCCAAGGAAAGTGCGCGAGTCCATAACGACACCGATCGTACGGCGTCCTAATGTCGTCCTATGAGTAATGATGCATGGGGCGGCGACGCCGTCAGTCTGGTTGATGCGTTCAGGTCCGGCGAGCGTTCACCAAGCGAAGAGCTACAGGCGACCTTCGAGGCGATCGATGCGAGCGATCTCAATGCGATCTGTTTCGAGGATCGTGAGACCTCGATCGCAGCGGCAGAGTCCGCGGACGTCGGACTGCCATTCGGTGGTGTCCCCATCGGCATCAAAGAACTCAACGAAGTCGACGGATGGCCATTTACCTCTGCATCCCTGCCATTCAAGGACCGCGTCGCGACCTATACCACCACCATGGTCGAACGCATCGTCGGACTGGGTGGCGCCGTACTGGCCGGGCAGACAACCGCAAGCGAGTTCGGAGGCGTCAATGTCACGCGAACCAACATCCACGGTGTAACTCACAACCCTTGGGAGCACGGCAAGACGCCAGGCGGTTCCTCCGGGGGTTCAGCAGCGGCGGTCGCCGGGGGGATCTTCACGATCGCAACGGGCGGCGACGGGGGCGGCTCGATCCGAATTCCCGCTGGCTTCACCGGCCTCGTCGGGCTCAAGGGCACATTCGGACGCATCCCTCTGGGTCCGGAGGCCGAGTACGGCAACCTCACGGTCTCAACCGGCTGCATGGCCCGGTCCGTACGCGACACCGCTCGCTGGTTTGATGTCTGCAACGGCCACGACGCTAGAGATCCGTTGAGCCTCGCCCGGGTTGAAGGTTGGGAACTCGGTCTAGGTTCACACCTGGAAGAAATCAAGGGTGCCAGAGTCGCTGTAGTTGCCGACTGGGGTGACGCTGTGGTGTCACCAATCATGTGGGAGCTGCTGGACGAGGCTGCCACCAACCTGATCTCCGATTGCGGCATGACCCGCGTTGATGACATAGACACGCACGTTCCCCGAATGGGCGCCGCCTGGTCGATATCAGGGATGATCGCAGTCAAGGCCGCGCTTGGCGACATGTGGCCAGACTGCGCTGACCAACTCACCCCCGAGATGAGGATGGGTCTCGAGGCAACCGAAGGCAAGTACGACGCTGAGGCCCGCGCCAAGATCGAAAGACGACGCAAAGAACTGAACGAAGCAATGGCCAAGATCTTCGACCCCGTGTCGGGAGTTGACTTCGTGATCACCGCCAGCAATCCCGATGTCGCTTTTGATGCGGCGGGCCCTCTCCCTTCCGCGTTCGGCGGGGTCAAGGCTGGTGCGGCCAACAATGGCCGCCTCACATTTCCGGCCAACCTGCACGGCAATCCAGCGGTCTCGGTACCCGCCGGCCTTCTCGATGGCCTGCCGATCGGCCTGCAGATCGTCGGGCGCCATTTCAGTGAGCCACTGCTTCTCGACCTCGCACTGACCATGGAGCGCAACCGCCCTTGGCCCCTCATAGCCCACGCTCCGCAACTCACACCATGAGCGATTCACGCACATAGAGCCAATATCGCTCACACCCCGAACGATCCCGGAAACCCTGTGAGCGATGCGGGCGGGTAACGCGAACATCGCTCATGGCACGGCTTCGGCGCATTGTCGATGGCGCGCGGGCAATAGTCTCCGGACATGAAGGTTGCACTCACCATCAATGACTTCCTCCGTCGAGCCGAACTCGTCTACCCAGACCGGGTAGCAATTGTCGACGAACCGGACCAACCAGCCGAGTCGTGGGGAGCAATCAACTACCGCGAGATGGCCGCGCGCGCGAAGGCGATGGCCGCCGGGTTGGACGAACTCGGAGTCGCCCGAGGCGAGCGCGTTGCAATGGTCAGCCAGAACTCGGCACGACTGCTGACCGCGTTGTTCGGTGTCTCCGGATCGGGGCGCGTGCTCGTTCCGATCAACTTCCGCCTCGTGGCTGAGGAGATCCGCTACATCATCGAGCACTCCGGCGCGCGCCTGCTGCTGATCGACCCCGAACTTGCAGATGCGCTCGCTGATGTCGAATGCGAGCGCACGATGATCATCGGAGCGGAATCTGATGCTGTTCTGATGAAGTTCGGTGTTGAACCCGCTCCCTGGGAGCCTGAAGAAGACGCCACGGCGACGATCAACTACACGTCTGGAACCACTGCTCGCCCCAAGGGGGTACAGCTCACCCACCGCAACCTGTGGCTAAACGCCTCGATCTTCGGATGGCACATGGGTGTCAACGACCGCGATGTGTATCTCCACACGTTGCCGCAATTCCATTGCAACGGCTGGGGGATGCTCTATGCGGTGACGGGCATGGGTGCCGAGCACATCATCATCCGCAAGATCGACGGGATGGAGATCCTGCGCCGGGTGGAGGAACATGGCGTCACGCTGATGTGCGGCGCGCCAGCCGTGCTCAACATGGTGCTCGACGCAGCTGGTGAGTGGGAGGCCGAAACGGGTCGGCCGATCCCGGGCCGCGATCAGGTGCGCATCGTGGTTGCCGGAGCACCACCACCAACCGTGACCATCGAGCGAACCGAAACCGAACTGGGCTGGGAGTTCGTACAGATCTATGGACTCACCGAGACGACACCTGTCATCACGATGAATCGCAGCCGCGCGGAGATGGACGATCTGACTCCTGCCGAACGCGCTGTCCACCTGAACCGCGCAGGGACCCCCGTGGTGGGCTGCAGCATGAGGGTCGACAGCGAGGGAGAAATCCTGGCCAGAGGCAACATGATCATGGAGGGCTACTGGGAGCAGCCGGAGGCAACGGCCGGGGCCATCCGGGATGGCTACTTCCACACGGGCGACGGTGGAACGATCGACGAAGACAACTTCGTGATCATCTCCGACCGGAAGAAAGACGTGATCATCTCGGGCGGCGAGAACGTGTCATCGATCGAGGTCGAGGACGCGATCTTTCAGCACCCCGAAGTCACCGAGGTCGCGGTCATCGGCATTCCCGACGAGAAGTGGGGCGAGCTCGTCACTGCTTTGGTCGTCACGACGCCAGGCAGCAACCTCACGGAAGCTGACGTCATTGCATGGGCGAAGACCCGTGTTGCGAGCTACAAGAGCCCCAAACACGTCGAATTCCGCGACGAGTTGGCGCGCACCGCTACGGGCAAGCTGCAGAAGTTCAAGTTGCGCCAACCGTTCTGGGAAGACCAGGGCCGCCAGATCAACTGACCTCCAGCGTTCTCGTGAACTATTGCCGACGTGTCGTCGGCAATAGTTCACGAGATGGCGCGGTTGGCGCCCGGGTCGCGCTAGACGGTTCGCCCGAGGAATGCCGCTAGTTGGTCGGCGTTGCTCGCGCCGTCGCCACACTCCTGCACGGCCCCAAACGGTGCCCCCTCGGGGCCCCGGAAGTTGTCGGAGATGCTCTGCTGCGCCTGGCTCAGCAATGCTGCTGCCAACTCTGGCGCGAGGTCAGCCTCTTGCCCAGTGGCCTTCGCAAGGTCCCATGCATGCTGGAATGTGTCGGTCGTGGCTAAACCCAATAGCGCTGATCCGGGCATTTCACCGAACGGCATTTTCACCATCCGCCCCATTGCGCCTTCTGCGCTGAAAGCCTCAATGGTGGCAGACGTAGCTGCGTCGTACGCCGCCAAGTAGTCATCGGCCGCGACGTCGGAAGCGTCCGCAGGAGGAGGAGTTCCATTGATCGCCGCGGCAAAGAAAACATGCCCGCCGACAATGTGGTTGATCAACTCTGAAACATCCCATGAAGCACACGGAGTCGAACTGTGAAGCTGATCCGGGCTGACATTGACGAGAACGCCCCGCGTGGTTGCTACAGCTTGTTCGAATGACTGGGTGCTCATGGTGCTCCTCGGCAGGTTTGACGGACTGCGAACAGTAGCAGCCCTCCAGATTCGGCAAAACACCCGAAAAATGCCTCAGATCATGCGCCCAGTGAATCAATCCAGGCACATTTCGGGTTTGGGGTGTGAGGGACGGCACATTCGATGATGTTAGGCATGCTTGACATCTTCCGTCAGGAGAGGTCTACACTGCTCCCCGTGAATCCCCCCGACAACTCCCCGGCTTCAAAACGCGCTGTACGCCTGGCTGCCGCGGCGTTGGCGCTCGGGCTCGTCGCCGCGGCCTGCGGAAGCGACGACGAGAGCTCCGAAACCAACTCAACGGGGGCCAGCGCCGACAGCGTGACGATCTACTCCGGGCGTAACGAGGAGTTGATCCAACCAATTCTCGATGACTTCAGCGACGAGACCGGCATCAAAGTGAACGTCAAGTACGGAGATTCTGCCGACCTCGCCCTATTGATCGAAGAAGAGTCCGCTGCCAACAGCACCCAAGCCGACGTCTTCCTTTCGCAGAGTCCCGGCTCACTCGGATTCCTCGAGCAGGATGGACGACTCGCAGCTCTTCCGGCTTCCACACTAGAACTCGTTCCCGAAACGGTCCGTGACGAGAATGACCGCTGGATAGGGTTTTCGGGCCGTCAGCGTGTTCTCGTCTACAACACAGATCTCATCGACGAAACCGATCTGCCATCGAGTGTGTTCGCTCTCACCGACCCGGAGTGGAACGACAAGATCGGCGTGGCACCGAGTAACGGTTCTTTCCAGGACTTCGTCACCGCGATGCGTTCATCGGAGGGGGATGACGTGACCACGGAGTGGCTCGAAGGCCTGGCCGCGAACGATCCCGTGTCATATCCGAAGAACTCCGCCATCGTCGCGGCTGTGGGCCGAGGCGAGGTCGAGGTCGGGCTGGTCAACCATTACTACAACCACCGCGCGCTCGAAGAAGACCCGAATCAGCCGAGCGCCAACCACCAGTTTGCGCCGGGTGACCCTGGCGCTGTCCTCATCGTTACTGGCGCGGCGATCATCGAGGGAACCGATCGCGCCGACGTGGCGGCCCAGCTGATCGACTACCTCCTGAGCCCCGCCGGGCAGCAGTACTTCGCTACCGAGACGTTCGAGTACCCACTCGCCATCGGTGAGGAGCCTCCTGCAGTAGTCGAAGCAGTCGAGTTCGCTGACGTGAGCGGGTTCAGCTACAGCGACCTAGGTGGCGGCCTCGAACAGACTCGCATCATGATCGCCGACGCAGGGCTCGAAGGCTGACCGTTCGGTCGCCACCAAGCTGGGCGTGAGCACCGAAACAACGGCCATGAGTGTTGCGCCAATGACGCATCGAAGTCGATCTGCTTTCACGCCGATACGACTCCTCGGTCTGGCGATCGGCGCAGTGTTTGCCGGCCCAGCGGTCTTTGTCGTCTGGCGAACCCTCCGACTCGGAGCAACACTTCCCGAGACACTCAGCGAGATCCCTGCACCATTGTGGAGAACCGTGCAGCTCGCGGTACTCGTATCGGCGACAACCGCTGTGATCGGAACCGGACTCGCCTGGCTGACAATGCGCACCAACCTTCCATTGCGGCGGGCATGGCGGGTGCTTCTCGTCCTGCCACTCGTACTTCCCTCGTTTGTCGGCGCGGCGGCATTCATCGCCGGTCTGTCCCCCGGCGGAATCATCCACGACGCGTTGGGGCTCGTGGGCGTTTCACCGCCGAGGCGATTCCGCGGGCTTGGCGCGTCATGGCTCGTGCTCTCCGCATTCACATACCCGTACGTACTTCTGCCTGTCATGGCACGGCTCGTGAGCCTGCGAACGAGCCTCGAGGAAAGTGGCCGTCTGCTCGGCTTCACGGCAACGCAGGTGTTCGTCCGCATCACTCTGCCGCAGCTCAAGCCCGCAATTCTCGGCGGCTCGCTACTCGTGTTCCTCTATACGGTGAGTGAGTTCGGAGCCGTGCAACTCCTCGGCTACGACACCTTGACCCGGGTCATCTATTCGACGCGTTTGACCAATCGGGCGCTGTCGTTTGCGGCGGCGACCGTCCTGCTCATCCTGGCACTGGGAATCGTGGCGCTCGAACGCTCACACAGAGGAGTAGTTGCCCCGGATGACCGCGCCGCAACCAAACCCGCTCCGCCAGTGCGACTCGGCTGGCGCGTTATTCCCGCTCTGGCGGTGTGCACTTTCGTCGCCGCGATCGGCCTCATCGTCCCACTCCTCAGCCTGGGTACGTGGGCAAGACGGGGCCTTGCAGATGGACGCGTAAGTCTCAGTGAGATGGCCGACCCGGCGCTCAGCACCGCAACTGTTGCGGTGACGGCAGCCGTCCTCGCCGTGCTCGTGGTGCTCCCAATCGCTGTCGCTTCAATCCGCCGACCGCACCGCCTCTCTCAGATGTCTTCAGTATCGGTTGTCGCCGGCTTCGCCATCCCCGGTCTGGTGATCGCCTTATCGCTCGCCACGCTCACGCTCAACACACCAGTGTTCAATCGCTTCTATCAAACGATGGCCTTGCTGATCGTCGCCTACATCATCCACTTCGGGAGCCAAGCGCTCGCCGGGACAGAAACAGCGGTACGCGGAGTGCCCGCAGGGCTGCGCGAGTCGAGCAAGCTTCTCGAGCCACGCAGGGGTCGCCGCGCTCTACGTATAGACATGCCGCTCATGCGACCCGGGATGGCGGCCGCTGGGGGCCTGGTGATGCTGTCAACGTTGAAGGAGCTGCCCATAACTCTGCTGCTCTCCCCAATCGGGTTCTCAACCCTCGCCACAGACATCTGGGCATCGTATGAAGAGGGCTTTTACGCGGCGACGGGTCTCGCATCGCTCGTGCTTGTTGCGATGTCCGCGGTCCTCACTTGGCTCCTCGTGCTTCGCCCGAGCGAGGCGGTATCAAGCTAGCCTTACATCCGATGGCGAGCACACCACACACGGCGCCAGCGGACCCAGTCGAGCCGCCCGGCGACGAGCAGGCTGGCGCCATTGCTCCCCCGATCATCGGAGCATCAGTTGCCATCGATGCCGTCACCGTCACCTACGACTCGCCTGGCGGGTTGGGACACACCGTCGGCGCGGTGAACAACGCCACTCTCGACGTTCCGGCGGGCTCGATCCTGGCGCTCCTCGGCCCCTCAGGATGCGGCAAGACCTCACTGCTCAGGGCAATTGCCGGCCTCGAACGACCAACGCACGGCACCATCACAATTGGCGACCGCTGCGTCAGCAGCGATGACACCTGGGTGCACCCGGAACGACGCAACGTCGGCATGGTGTTTCAAGACGGCGCCCTCTTTCCGCACCTCACCGTGACCGACAACATTGCATTCGGCCTCCGTGGTTCTTCGTTGAAATTGAGCCGTCGCGAGCGCTCCGCGCGAGTGGGCGAGATGCTCGATCTCGTCGACCTGGCCGGCCTTGGCGACCGCTACCCGGGCACCCTTTCCGGTGGCCAACAACAGCGGGTCGCGTTGGCCCGCTCACTCGCCCCTCAACCATCGGTTCTCTTGCTGGACGAACCATTCTCAGCGCTCGATGCCGCACTACGAATCCAGGTCCGCGCCGAAGTCGCCCGAATCGTGCGTGATGTCTCGGTGACCACCATCTTCGTCACCCACGATCAAGACGAAGCGTTCGTTCTCGGCGATCGTGTTGCAGTGCTGCGTAACGGCTACATCGAGCAGGTCGGTACACCTGATCAGCTATATCGCCAGCCGTCCACACGGTGGGTTGCGGGGTTCGTTGGCGAAGCAAACCTGGTGCGCGGACAGGTCGATACATCGTCGGGGGATGCCGCCATGGCCCACACGCTGCTCGGGCCGGTACCAATTACTGCCCCACTCACGGTCGGATCCGAAGGCGAACTCGACATACTCGTTCGGCCCGAACAGGTCGAGTTGCAGCCTGGCGACGGCGCACTCGTGACCAATGTCGAGTACTACGGCCACGACGTGCGCTACGAGCTTCAACTCGACGACGGATCAATACTCGCGGCTCGCACGAAGTCGAGCAAACTGCACGAACGTGGTGCACGGGTGTGCGTTCGATTCGACGGCCCGGCGACGGAGGCCTGGCCCGCTGCGGGGGCTGCGACCGCGGCAACGCTGCTCACGCCATAGCGCCGCGCTCGAGGGACTCCGTGGACCCACAGCACTAACCTGCGTCCGTGCAGCTTTCTGACCTCCGCATTTTCACCGAACCTCAGCAGGGTGCGTCATACAACGACCTCCTCGCGATCGCTCTTCGCGCCGAGTGGCTCGGCTTCGGGGCGTTCTTTCGCAGTGACCATTACCTCTCGATGGGAGATGGTGACGGGCTTCCCGGCCCGACTGACGCGTGGATCACGTTGGCCGGGTTGGCACGTGATACGTCAGAAATCCGACTCGGGACGCTTGTTTCGTCTGCAACATTCAGGCTTCCCGGACCATTGGCGATCAGCGTTGCCCAGGTCGACCAGATGTCAGGAGGCCGCATCGAACTCGGCCTCGGGGCCGGCTGGTACGAACAGGAGCACCAGGCCTACGGCATCCCATTTCAGCCTCTCGGGGAGCGTTTCGATCGCCTCGAAGAACAGTACGAGATCATCACGGGCTTGTGGAACACGCCGCTCGGTGAAACGTTCGACTCGCCGGGGGGATTCTTTCCGCTGACCGGGTCTCCGGCGCTCCCGAAGCCGGCACAGTCGTCAATTCCGATTGTCATCGGCGGCGGTGGCCCCAAGCGGACGCCGGCTCTGGCGGCAAGGTATGCAAGTGAGTTCAACACGCCCTTCATGAATCGCGACTCATTCGTTGCCCAACGCGATCGAGTTCGTTCGGCGTGCGAAGCGATCGGTCGCGATCCGAACTCGATGACATTCTCCGCCGCGGTCGTGGTCTGCTGTGGCAGCGACGAGGCCGAGGTCGAGCTGCTTGATCTGGCCGATCTCGACCACCTCGACATCGTCGCCAACGAAGTCGCCCCATTGCTTGGATGACCTTCTCGCGGGCCAGTAAGTCGGTCGTACCACGGCACTAGCATCCGCGCGGTGAGCGACATCACCATCTTCCCTGCCCGCACCGTCGTGACGATGGATCCGTCACAGCCTGAGGTCGAGGCCGTCGCGGTACGCGAAGGCAAGGTCTTGGCGGCTGGTTCCCTCGACGAGTGCAAGAGCTGGGGCGACCATGTCATCGACAACCGTTTCGCTGACCACGTGATTGTCCCTGGGATGATCGAAGCCCACGGCCACACGCTCGAGGGTGCGTTCTCTCTGCTCCCCTACGTCGGATATTTCGACCGTCACCGTGTCGACGGTGGGACGTCACCGGGTATCCGCAGCTACGCGGGGCTGCTTGACAAACTCAGGGAGGTTGACGCCGAGACTCCCGGTTCCAGTGAGCCCATCGTCGTGGGGGGCTTCGACCCGATCTACTTCGAAAATGAGGAGCGGCTCACGCGGGAACATCTCGACCAGGTCTCGATGGACCGACCGATCTTCGTCTTCCACGCGAGCGCACACTTGGCCACGGTCAATACCGCGATGCTCCGACTCCACGAAATCACTCGCGATGCGACCACGCCAGGAGTCGCGCGTGACGCCAATGGTGAGCCCAATGGCGAGCTACAAGAGATGCCGGCGATGGCGCTCGCCTCATCGGCATTCCTCGTCATTGTTCAGATCATGACCGACCCGAAAGCGCTTGCCAACCTTGGCCAGATCTGCGCGAACCAGGGCATCACGACGTTGTGCGACCTCGCCTCGTTCGGCCTCGTTCGCCCAGAGGGCCAGGTGCTCATGCACGAGGTGGTTGACCAAGACGACTTCCCTGCTCGAATCTTCCAGCGACACCTGCACGCTCTCCCTGGGGGAACCTCCGATTCCGCTTCAGCCGCAGAGGCGATGGTTGAACTGATCGCCGCCAATACCGACAAGCTGCGAACGGTTGGACTGAAGGTCGTTCTCGACGGCTCGATCCAGGGTTTCACCGCCAAGATGGCTTGGCCGGGTTACTACACCGGAAGTGACCACGGCCTGTGGTTGGTCGCGCCCGAGCAGATGCTCGACATCTGTCGACCGTTTCACGAGCGCAACATCAACATCCACACCCATTGCAATGGCAACCTGACCATCGACCTGTGGATCGACACCGTCGAGCAACTGATCATCGAACACCCCTGGCTCGACCATCGACACACTGTGCAGCACTGCCAGCTCACGAACGCCGCTCAGTATCGACGTATGGCAAAGCTCGGTATGTGCGCCAACATCTTCTCCAACCACATCTGGTATTGGGGCGATCAGCATCACGACATCACCATCGGCCCGGAGCGCGCTCGACGGATGGATTCGCCCGCCGCGGCTGAGCGGGCGGGAGTCTCGTTCTCTCTCCACAGCGATGCCAACGTCACACCGCTCGGCCACCTCCACACCATGTGGTGCGCGGTCAACCGGGTAACACCTTCTGGGCGAGTGCTTGGCGAGAACGAGCGCATCTCGGCGGAGTCAGCGCTCCACTCCGTCACGCTGGGATCCGCATATCAGCTGCATCTCGATGATGAGTTCGGCTCGATCGAGTGCGGCAAAGCCGCCGATTTCTCGGTCTTGGAAGACAACCCACTGACAGTTGACCCGATGAAGATCAAAGACATCGGTGTGTGGGGCACCGTTATCGGCGGGGTGCCGTTCGAGGCCGCTCACCTCTGAGAAACGTCAGAAATGTCAGCTCGGCGCGATGCGGTCAAGGCCCGCCGGATCGAGCAGTTCTTCAAGCCCGATCGCGACAAGTCTCGAATCTGTTTCCAGGCGCTCCCTGAGGGGCGTGATGGCAGACGTTCGACCTACCACCTGCACCAGCACGGACGATCCGTCATCGAGAGCGACAAATCCCTTCAGGCGCAAGACCCCCGATGGCAGAGCTTCGAGGAACGACTGCAGGGCTGCTGACGCAACCGGCCGGCTCGAAGTCCACGACCACGTGAGATAGCGGTCCGTATGGCCGGAGGTTGGCGCTGTGGCGCCCTGATTCTCCGACCGTACGCCGAGCACCACATCTGTCGACACGTCACCGTCCGTGACAGCGACTCGTGGCGCGCCACCGCTGATCTCGTCGAGCCACCTTCCGACCGCTTCTAGTTCTTCGGGGTCACACAGATCAGATTTCGTGACGAGCACGAGATCGGCACCTTGTAGTTGACGGGCCACCTCACCACCGATGTACTTGTCTCTCGCGTGGCTGCGTATCGATTCGGCCGCGGCGAGCACGATCACACCGCCAGGTTCGAATGGCGGAACAGTCCCCCATCCGGCGGCAACGACTGGGTCAGCTACCCCGCTGGCTTCGATGACGATGTGGTCAAGATCATCCTGGCTCTCAGTCAGAGCGCGAAGCGCTTCGTGCAGGCCTGCTCCGACCGTGCAGCACACGCAGCCGTTGGGGAGGCTGATGACGCCATCGCTCGAGTCGCGCAACAGGTCGGCGTCAATTGCAAGCGAACCGAAGTCGTTGACGATGACCCCGATCCGGCGACCGTCAGCGTTGCGGAGCAAGTGGTTCAAGAGCGTCGTCTTGCCTGCCCCGAGGTACCCACCGATCACAGTCAGCGGGATCGAGTCGACTGTCACCCCTAGATGATGCCACGCTCAAGTGGGCATCAGCCGGAGAGGAATCCTCCGGCGATCAGGGCCTTGTCGACAATCTCAGCGAGCCTGGGAGTTTCATTCGGATACACGCCGCTCACGGTGATCGCCCAGGTGACATTGTCGGCTCGATCGAGCACCATTGCATGGGTGCTCTCGATAGTTCCCGTATGGCCGGAATTGCCACCGCCGTACAGAATCAGGCCCATGCCATAACCCCGATCGGGAACGAGAGGGTCGTTGGCGCTGGTCTTCATCATCGCCACCGTTTCGGGCTCCAGAGGTTTCCAACCGGGCGTCGTCGGATCGAGCGAATCGATGATTGTCACAAGGTCAGAAGGCGTCGCAATCCACGCACCGGCAGCGCCGAGCACTTCCATGTAGTTGCGCCCAGGCGTCGTGATGTGCTCGATCTCGTCCGGCCCGGGGTCGAACGTCGGGGCTAGGCGCATACCGGAGATTCCAAGTGGTGTGAGCAGGCGCTCATAGACAACTTCTTCGTATGGCTGCCCGGTGACTTGCTCGATGAGCACTCCGAGCACACAGAAGTTCATGTTGCTGTAGCGGAATCCTCCACCTGGCGTGCTCTGCAGCGAGCGACTGAACCCGACCCTCGCCGCGTCCTCACACGACTCGACCTGATGGCGGAAGAACAGGTCCTCGTACTGTCCGAATCCCGAGGTATGCGTCAAAAGTTGCCGCACCGTGATGTCGGAAGTTCCGGCTCGGGGTTGCTCAACTCCAAGACCACCTGCGATCAGCCCGCCGACCGGGTCATCCAAACCGATCAGACCCTCCTCGATCAATTGCAGCATTGTGATGGCGGTGATCGGCTTCGAGATGCTGGCAATCCTGTATCGGTCCTGCGACTCGGCGAGGTCGAAGGACCCCAGAGATCGAACACCCATTGCAGCACTGTGCACGATGTCACCGTCGATCGAGATCGCTACCGACGCCGCGTTGGACCCACCGCCAATGATCCTGCGGGTGAGGTATGCATCGAACGCTTCCCATCCCGTCAGCGGAGGAAAGACCTCGGCGGCGGGCGCACCGAACACCAATGGAAGAGTTGTCGAGGGCAGCGGAGCGATCGTCACGCGAGTGGCGTCAGGGTCAGGAAAGGTTGCGGGGTGGTCAACCGGAACTGTGTCGACGGTCGTCGTTTGGACCTCAACGGTCTCAGGCCCACCAGACTCCGCAGTCGGTGTCGCGCAAGATGCGAATGTGAGCCCGAGCGCGCCAAGCACCAGAGGCGCGATGCGACGTCGAGGGCCAATCATTCCACCATGATGACCGAGTCGAACACCCGTTTTCAGGCACCTCCCCCAATTTTCCGCCCACCACCCCGCCTTCCGATGAGCGAAGGCGCGGACAGGTCGCGCTCAAGCTCACCGCAGACAATTCCAACGATCCTCCGATGAGCGAAGGCGCGGACAGGTCGCGCTCAAGCTCACCGCTGGGATTGTGAGATGTTGCTCGACGCTACGAGGAGCCGTGCGGAGCGGGCCCCGTCACGTCTGGTCGAGGACCGCTCTGGCAACGATGTCCATGCCAAAGCCCATCAGGATCGCTAGGTACAAAAAGCCGGTGGCCGCCATCACCGCGGAGTAATAGCGCTCTTTCAGGGCGGCCTTGGTGACGAAGATCAGAACGACCGTGGAGACCGCACAGGTCACCCACATCCAGCCGAGCAACCCGCCCCAACCGTCATCAACGGCACCGGTCAAGACCGCGATCATCCCCGTCGGCAGCAGCAAGACGAGTAGTTCCAGCGGCCACAGCCACGCGAGAGCGTTGACGATCTCGTTGATCAGCGTGCGCGGCAATCCGGGCTGTGTCAGGTACCAGTGCCCGAGCAGCATGGAGTCCGACAGCGCGCCGAGGAACGCAGCGCCGACCAGTGTTCGGGCCAACGCAACGCCAGTGTTTCCGCCGGTGTCGAGTGCCGCGGCAATGAGACCGACCGTGCCGATCAAGGCCGGCACGAGATGAAGGATCGGCGGAAACTCGGGCCCGGTGGGCGCTTCGCCTACGAGGTCCTCCCCAACGTCGCCGGCCCGCTCGATTCCGGTCATCGCCGCGACTCGTTCGGTGCGCCGGTCGAACTCGGCACGATCGCCGCTCACGCCAGCACTCTTGCGACGCACCGCGACCAGAAGCGCTACCGCACAGGCGATCATCACCCCTACCGTTGAAGCTTCCCGAACAGGCATGACGCCCTGAGCGAAGCCCGCCGCTAGAGCGCCAGCCGCAAAGCAGAAGTACACGCCGCTCAGCAGCCATCCGTATCCAAGACTCGCAATTCGACGGCGTGTCGTGAACCAGCAGAACAACATCCCGCCCGTTGCCCACTGCAACAGCACAGTGGCGGCATCGAGGCTGATCACGGTCGAGCAGGTTAACGCCGTAGCCTGACCGCTCCATGTCCTTGCCCCTCCGTAATCGCATCAAGCGCGGTGGTTCGCATACGCGAGTTGCTGCGGCGGTTCTCGCTGGGGCCGTACTGCTGGGTGGCTGCTTCACCGGTGAACGCCCTTCGTTCGACGACGAGGATCCGCTAGAGACCGAAAGCGGTGACGAAGCCGTCGACGCGATCCTCGAGCGCCTCGACGCAGTCGCGCCGACGCAATTCACCGCGCAGTACGAGATCTTGACGCGGCTCGGGGGCCTGGATTCAGAGGCAACGGTCGTGCAAGCCGACAACAGCCGACGCTCGATCACGATCAATGACGTGCGCTTCATCGACAGCGCCGACACCATTGCGACCTGCGATTTGTCCACCGGGGAGTGTGAGGCGACGCTCAACGACGCGCGGGTCAGCGATTTGCAGTTGTCGCACGAGTTCTACGCTAAGAACTTCGCAAGGCGCCTCCGCGTCGATGCCAACCGGCGGGTGGGAGATACCACCGGCTACACGATCACACAGGCTGGACAGCAGGTTCTCTGTGTTGACGTCCCGGTAACAGGCGGCAGCGTCAGCTACTGCGCGCTCGATTCTGGCCCACTTGCGCGCTACGACGGCAACGACCTGTTCATCCAGATGACATCGGTGACTAACGTCCCCGACGAGTCGATGTTCGCCACGAACTGATCCGTCGAAGTCTCGAATCTTCCAGAGGTTGCCAGCCCTCCAGACCAACCCTCCAGGAGGCCAGGTTTCAGCGTTGACTCGTGAGATCGGCGACGCCGTACGCCTGACTGATCTTCGCCTGCGACTCGACCGCTGCGGCTGGCATCGCGGCACCCGTTCCGTCAGCCAGGCGAGTCATCATCTCGAAGTTCGCTGCCACGGCAGCAGCATCGACCATGAATGCCTCATCGGTCTCGGCTACCAGTGCCTCACGGCTGGCGGCCAACTCGAAGTCATCATCGGTCGTCGTGGCTGAAGCAAAGCGGACCAATGCGTCGCCATGGTCCAAGCCAACGTCGCCCTCGCCTGCCGCCACCGCGGTCAAATCGGCATCTGTGCCATTCTCTGCGCTGCTCCAACGGAGCATGCTTCCGTGAGCGGTCGTTCAATAGAAGCACTCTCGAAGCTGCGCTACCCGCGATGCGACAAGCTCGGTCTGAGGCCTGGTGAGCCCTCCTTCCCGACGCTGCCACATTGGGTCGATCATCTCCTCGGCGGGCATGTACTGCGCTGAAGCCATACGCCAGAGGTTCCCCAACTCTCCGGGGACCGCTGAGTAGGCCTGCACAACCGCCGCTGTTTGATCGGCTGGTGCAGCGACCGGGACCCAGTTCAGTTCTGGGTCGACGACATCTGCCGGGACATCTCCGGTTGGTTCACCAGAGACCGGCGACGGGAATTCCGGGACGTCGACGCCAATACTGCGACAGAAACGTGAAACGGCAGCAACCGTTGTGACGATCCCAACCAGCTCCACGTACGGCAGCGGGCCAAGCTCTTCACTCGCCTTCCTGTACCAGTCCTCGGTCAATGTGCCGGCGTGACGGGCAACTCGATATGCAACATCGTGCGCAAATGCCGGAGCAGACGGGCTGATCGGCAAGCGGCCCTCGACAGCGGAGATCGAACCCCACGGCGGAATCGGCTCGGCATCGGCCAGTGCATCAAGCACCGTATTGGCCACCTCGAGGCGCTGCTCACCAGTCCACCAACTCCCCGGTTCGGCGAGGTGCTCCCACGCTTCCCTGTGTGCATCGGCGAGGTCGGGCCGCACTTCCATTTGCCGAGACTAAGCCACACTGACAAGTGAACGATCAGACGAGTTCAGAATCAAGGGTCCGTCCGGGGTCGCGACAACGATGTCTTCGAGACGCATCCCCCACTTTCCCGGAACATAGATTCCAGGCTCCACGCTGAATGCGTGGCCAGCTTCAAGCGGCAGAGTATTGCCCTCGACGATGTACGGATCCTCATGTTCCTCCATACCGATGCCATGGCCGGTCCGATGGATGAAATAGTCGCCGAACCCAGCATCATCGATCACCTTCCGAGTAGCGCGATCAACGTCTTCGCACGTCGTGCCGACAGTCCCAGCGGTGACTCCAGCGCGCTGCGCTTCGTGCAGAACAGCGTACGCCTCGGCAACATCGGGAGTGACCTCACCGGTGAATACGCACCGTGTCGTGTCAGAGCAGTATCCCGCCATCGTCCCACCGAAATCGCACAGCACGATCTCGTTGGGCTCGATCACGCGACTGCCCGCGTGATGGTGGGGGCTGGCAGCATTCTCGCCCGCAGCGACGATTGCGAAGTTGACCTTCTCGTGGCCCTCCAGCAGGATTCGGCGGCTCAGTTCGGCCGACACCTGAGCTTCGGTTCTACCGATCAGCTCGATCTCTCCACGCTGCAGCTCACCTGCGATCTTGTCGACAGCGGCACCGGCCGCCGTGAGCGCCGCGATCTCCGCGTGATCCTTGGCCATCCGGAGTGGCCCGACAACGTCAACGGCCCGGGTGAACTCGACGCCACGCATGTGAGGGAGCAACTCGACGAGGAACCGCGCCCACATCTGATCACCGACAGCAATGCGCTTCGAGCCGGCGCTGAGCTTGGCAACGATGGCTGTCGGGTCTTCGGTTTCGCCCCATGGCAACAGCCCGAATACACCCGCCTGCTCGGTCACTCGTGGCGCCTCCAATGCGGGGATCACCATGGTCGCGTCGCCATCGCGCGGCACCACGAGCATGGTGAGCCGTTCGAGCGGCATCGCGGGGTACCCCGAAAGGTACGGCAGATCGTGCCCTACTGACAGCAGCAACGTGTCGATCTGCTGTTCTTCCATCGCCACACGGATCCGAGAGAGTCGATCGACGTAGATGGCGGGATCAGTTGGCTGAGCGGTCACCGCAGCAGTCTGGCAGCCGTGTTAGCAGGCGTTCATTCGTTTGTAGGTAATTTTTCGGTCGCAGACGCCGAAAAATTACCTACAAACGAGATTGGGGCGGTGGTTGCGCCGGGAATAGTTCTCGCCGCAGATCGTTGACATGAGCATGCCCGACGCGTCATCAGAAGCAACTTCCGCATCAGAAGCAACTTCCGCATCAACAGCAACTCCCGCCCAAATCGACTTGTACTGGCGACCGGGCTGCGGATTCTGCGCGATGCTGCAGCGCAAGCTGAACAAACTTGGTATCGAGCGCGAAGAGCACAATATCTGGGACGATCCGAGCGAAGCCGCCACCGTGCGCCGGTACGCCAACGGCAACGAAACCGTTCCCACCGTTGTCATTGACGGAGTCGGCCTCGTCAACCCATCGTCCGGCCAACTGCTCGCCTACCTCTCCGAATGCCACCCCGATCTACTTCCCGACGACTTCGAAGCTCCCCAGCCCGGCACCGTGGGCCGGCTCGTCAGCCGAGTTTTCGGCAGCTGACCCGTAGTCACGACACCAAGCGAGAGGTACTGTCGAGGACATGACCGATCCGCGCTTAGAAGGAACTGACATCGCCGATTCGGTCCTTGACCTCATTGGCGACACTCCCGTGGTTCGCATGAAGCGCATCAGCGAACTCGAAGGTATCGACTGCGTACTCGCACTGAAGGCCGAGAGCACCAACCCGGGAGGCTCGTCCAAAGACCGCCCAGCACTCGAGATGATCTTGGCTGCTGAACGCGACGGGCAACTCAAGCCGGGCGGAACAATAGTTGAGCCCACAAGCGGCAATACCGGCGTGGGCCTGGCCATCGTCGCCGCGCAGCGGGGATACAAATGTGTCTTCGTGATGACCGACAAGGTCGCACCAGAGAAGATCTCCCTGCTCAAGGCATACGGAGCAGAGGTGATCGTGTGTCCGGTCGCCGTCGAACCCGACGACCCGCAGAGCTACTACAGCGTCGCCGAACGCCTCACAAACGAACTTGGGGCATTCCGGCCGAACCAGTACGACAACCCCCACAACCCAAAGGCACACGAGCTGACCACGGGTCCCGAGTTGTGGCAGCAAACTGCCGGACGCATCACACACTTCGTAGCTGGTGCTGGGACATGCGGATCGATTACCGGCGTTGCGCGATACCTGAAGTCGATGAATCCTGACATCAAGATCATCGCCGCTGATCCAGAAGGTTCGGTGTTCTCCGGTGGGTCTGGGCGCCCCTACCTCGTCGAAGGCGTAGGCGAAGACTTCTTCCCGGCCGCATGGGAACCCGACCTGCTCGACGACATCATCGCCATCAGCGATGAGGAAAGCTTCCTCACCGCCCGCTACGTGAGCGAGAGCGAGGGCATTCTCATCGGCGGATCGGGCGGAATGGCGGTCGCCGCGGCGATCAAGGTCGCCAAGGCGGCCGATCCAGATGACATAGTCGTCGTGTTCAACCCAGACTCCGGGCGCGGCTACCTGTCTCGCGTATTCGACGACGACTGGATGGCGAACTTCGGCTTCATCCGTGAATGTGAGCAATGCGTCGGCGCCGTCCTCGACGCTCGCAATGCCTCCATCGAGAACCTGCTCTACGTGAACCCAGCTCAGCTGGTGTCCGAGGCAATCGACCTCATGCGCACCAATGGCGTCAGCCAGCTACCGGTGTGCAAGAACACGCCACCCTTCGCTGCGGCAGAAGTTTCGGGCGCGGTCGACGAACTCGAGTTGATGGAGGCCATCCACGGCGACCCGGGCGTCTTGTCGACACCCGTCGACAAGGCGATGGGACCAAAACTCCCAACAATCGGCGTCGGCCAGAAGCTCGAACGGGCGGTCGAAATGCTCGAATCGGCGCCCGCCCTCCTGGTTTTGTCGGGGGGCCGTCCGTTGAGCGTGCTGACTCGAACCGATGTCCTCACATACTTCAGTGCCACAGCCGCTGCCCTGAACGGAGCCGACAATGGGTGAAGAAGAACAAACCACCTCGTACTCGTTCTCCACGCGGGCAATCCACGCCGGCCAAGATCCGGAGCCGACAACCGGCGCTGTCGTCACTCCGATCTCACTTTCAACGACGTTCGCCCAAGATGGCGTGGGCGGCCATAAGGGGTTCGAGTACTCACGTTCAGGCAACCCGACCCGTACGGCACTCGAAACACAGGTTGCCTCACTGGAGGAGGCCGCCCACGGCCTGGCGTTCGCGAGCGGGCTCGCCGCCGAAGACAACATCCTTCGTCTGCTGCGCCCTGGCCAGCGCATCTTGCTCGGCAATGACGCCTACGGAGGAACATTCAGGCTGATCGCGAAGGTCTGGAGTCCGCTCGGATTTCCATGGTCGGCGGTCGACCTCACCGACCTCGATGCCCTGCGCGCCGACTGGCCCGACGACGTCGGTATGGTCTGGCTCGAAACGCCGACCAATCCATTGCTCACCTGCTTCGACATCGAAGCAATCACCGCAATCGCGCACGAGCGAGAAGCAATTGTGGTTGTCGACAACACTTTCGCCACGCCGTACCTGCAACAGCCGCTCACGCTCGGAGCCGACATCGTCGTGCACTCGGCCACCAAGTACCTCGGTGGTCACAGCGATGTGGTCGGCGGTTTCGTTGCAGTCAACGACAACGAGCTGGCCGACCGGTTGCGATTCACCCAAAACGCCGCCGGAGCGATCCCCGCTCCGTTCGACTGCTACATGGTGCTGCGCGGGGTGAAGACGCTCGCTGTGCGTATGGAGCGCCATTGCCAGAACGCTCGTGCGATCGTTGATCTCCTCGTCGGGCATCCAGCTATCGAGCGTGTGTTGTACCCACAGCTTCCGGATCATCCCGGTCACGCCGCTGCCGCTAAGCAGATGCGCGATTTCGGCGGGATGGTCTCATTCACCGTCGCTGCAGGACAAGAAGCCGCTATGACTGTGGCCGACTCCAGCGAGATATTCACCCTCGCGGAGTCACTCGGGGCCGTTGAGAGCCTGATCGAGCACCCCGGTGCAATGACCCACGCATCGGCTGCCGGCTCTCCCCTCGAGGTCCCCGACAATCTCGTCCGACTGTCCGTCGGAATTGAGGACGCCGCAGATCTTGTCGCCGACATCGAACAGGCTCTCGATCGGATCTGACGCCATGTCCAGCGCCCCTTCAACTCGTCAACCAATCGTCGTAGCAGCGAACCGCCTGCCGGTGATGCGTACGGACGACGGCTGGGCACCGAGCCCGGGAGGCCTCGTCCGTGCGCTCCTACCGATGCTGCGCGAGACCGGCGGCACTTGGGTCGGCTGGACCGGCGACCCCGACGACGCAGCCGAACCGTTCGAGGTCGACGGCGTCGAGCTGGAACCAGTGCCTATCAGTGCCAAAGAGGTCGAGCTCTACTACGAAGGGTTCTCGAACGACGGGTTGTGGCCCCTCTATCACGATGCCCTGCGCGAATCGACGTACGACTTCGACCAGTGGGATGCCTACGAACGCGTCAATCAGCGCTTCGCCGACAAGCTTGCCGAAATTTCCCCGCCAAACGCGATCGTCTGGGTGCACGACTACCAACTGCAACTCGTTCCGAAGATGCTCCGCAAACAACGCTCCGACGTCACCATTGGGTTCTTCCTGCACATTCCGTTCCCCCCGTTCGAGTTGTTCTCGCGGTTGCCGTGGCGAGCAGAGGTCATCGAAGGTCTCCTCGGCTGCGATTTGATCGGCTTCCAGCGGCCGATGGGTGCGTCAAACTTCATTCGGTCCGCCCAGCAACTTCTCCAGGTCGATGAGCACGACCGAATCATCGAGTGCATCGATCACCAAACTCGAGTTGGCGTATTCCCGATCTCCATTGATGTTGCGGAAGTCGAAGAAACAGCCGCCGGCCGCGCGACACGCCAGCGGATGAGCCAGATCCGGGCACGCCTCGGAGACCCCGAAGTGATCTTGCTCGGTGTCGACAGGCTCGACTACACGAAGGGCATCGGGCTGCGGCTTGAAGCGTTTGGAGCACTACTCGAGTCGGGAGAACTCGACCCCGAACGTCACGTGCTCGTACAGGTGGCCACGCCAACCCGCGAAGCTGTCGAGCACTACCAAGATGAACGCCAGGAGATCGAACGACTTGTCGGCGAGATCAATGGCCGCTTCGGCCGGATCGGCCTGCCGGTCATCCACTACCTGTATCAAACACTCGGTTTCGATGAGCTGATTGCGCTGTACCGGGCCGGAGACGTGATGCTGGTGACACCGTTTCGCGATGGGATGAATCTCGTAGCCAAAGAATACGCGGCAGCTCACATCGATGGTGATGGTGTTCTCGTGCTCTCCGAGTTCGCCGGTGCCGCCGACGAACTGACCGACGCCGTGCTCGTGAACCCACACGATGACCAAGCCTTACAACAGGCAATCATCACCGCGGTCGAGATGCACCGCCACGAGCGACGAGAACGAATGACCGGCCTTCGCGACCAGATAAGCAAGAGCGATGTTCAGGGGTGGGCCGACCGGTTCCTCAGGGAGTTGTCTGCCGCGCCCAACCTTCCGCCATCCGACAACGCGTGAACTTCGCGTGATCGAGTACGACAACCCGAAGCAACTCGCCCGCCAAGTTGCCGAAGCTGCCCGCCCATTGCTTCTCGGTCTCGACGTTGACGGTGTACTCGCTCCGATAGTGAGTCATGCGAAAGACGCCAGCTTGTTGACTGGTATAGCCGAGTCGGTGACCGCTCTCGCCGGACATGACCGAATCCGCGTGGCGGTCATTTCTGGCCGATCGGTTGGCGACCTCGAACGTTTCAGTTTCGACAGTGCTCTTACCGTCGTCGGTAGCCACGGCATGGAGATTCGTGGCCAGACAATGGAACCACTCGATAGGTCGGAGGCTGAACGCTTGGCCGAGCTGACCATTCTCGCGGAGCAGGCCGCCCAACGAGCCGGCGACGGAGCCTGGGTCGAGAACAAGCCCGCCAGTGTGACTGTGCACATCCGCGATGCCGAACCGGTAGCTGGGGCTGAAGCACTCGATTGGCTCAGGCCCCTCGCCAATGCCGTCGATGGGGCCGAGACAAAAACCGGCAGCGCGGTTCTGGAGTTGTTCACCCGCGCTGGCCACAAGGGCCGCGCTGTGAACTACCTTCGCGGCGAATTCGGTGCCTCGACCGCAGTCTTTGTTGGCGATGACGTCACAGACGAAGACGCCTTCTCCGCGATGACTGCCTCCGACATCACGATCAAGGTTGGCGAAGAGCCGACGCTCGCACGGCACCGCCTACCCGATCCAGAATCCGTTCGCGACTTGCTGCATGAGCTCAACCTCAGACTCGCTGAACCGGCTGCCGACTGAGCGCTGCCACAAAAGAACTCCGAAATGTGCCTCAGATCATGCACTGAACGCATGAATCCAGGCATATTTCGGTTGCCGATTGAGCGTCGGCCCTACTATCGACGTCATGCGCATTGACTCGACCCCGTACCGAAGATTCGCAGTATTGGCCGCCGGCAGGACGACCGCCGTCGTCGACGAGGCCAATCCCGACGGAGCGAAAGCAACATTCGATCGGACTACATCATGAGCAGCGGAGCAAGCGTTCTCAGCCCTGCCGAGGCGGCTGGCATCGTGCGCGCCGTCGACAGCATCGCCGTTCCCCTGGGTCCGGGGGTTCCGGGGCAGTTCCTTCACGCCCTCGCGACTCGGGAGGACTTCACGCGACTCGACATCTTTGGTGCGTTGTTGCCAGATCTCTATGAAGTATTCGTGCGACCCGGTGTCTTCTACCGTTCCGGGTTCTATGGGCCGGCTGAACGTTTCCTCGTCGCGAGTGGAGCAAACGTCGAATTCGTTCCGTCTGACTTCAGAGGGTTCGAACCCGCGCTGGAGGCAATCGCCCCGCGGATCGTGAGTACCGCTGGCACCCCACCGGACGCCGACGGCTGGATGAGCCTCTCGCTGCACGCCGGAGCGAGCGTGGCCGAGCTTCAGCGTGCCTGCGCTGATCCGGATCGAATATGCCTGGTCGAGACCAGCCCCGGATTCCCCAAAACGTTCGGCCTGCCCCCCGAACATCGTCACGCGCTCAATATCAGAGACGTAGACGTCGTCGTCGAAGGCAACGCGACGCCGTTCGCGCTCGAGGACCCCCCACCGAGCGAACTCGAGACAACCATTGCGCAGTATGCGGAGGCGTATATCCCCGATGGGGCGACGCTGCAGACCGGCATCGGTGGCATTCCGAACGCGATCGCCGGGATTCTGGCCGATGGGTCGGGATCGGGATTTGGGATCCATTCCGAGATGTTCACAACTGGGCTGATGCGGCTGTGCGAGGCAGGCAAGGTGACGAATAGGCAGAAGACGGCATTTGACGGATTCTCCGTAACCACTTTCGCCGCCGGCACTCCTGAGCTGTACGACTGGCTCGACGACAACGATGCCGTGCGATTCCTGCCGGTAGGGATCGTCAACTCGCCCACGGTCATTAGCTCGAATCACAACATGATCACGATCAATGGCGCGATGGCCGTCGACCTTGCCGGTCAGGTCGTTGCCGACACAATCTCGGGACAACAGTTCTCCGGAATCGGAGGCCATGAGGACTTCATCGCCGCTGCCAGCCTCGTGCTCTCCGACCGATCACTGATCTGCTTACCGTCGACCACAACGATCGACGGTCAACTCGTCAGCCGCATCTCCCCGAACCTCCCGACGGGCAGCATTGTCACCACCGCTCGACACCAGGTCGACGTGATCATCACCGAATACGGAAC